>NZ_JBBMEO010000006.1:0-126345 GCF_040096515.1 Faecalibacterium tardum
ATCCGTGGCTCCAGCGCGTCGAAATCGCTGGTGGTTTTCTGGTTCTCTTTTGCCACCAAAAGAGAACATCCCTCGGCTACCACCTCCTACCCCGCAGCGCTGTTCCACATGGAACAATTCACTTCTCCGCAGCGGCGGTGGGGATGCGCACGGTGTACTCGATGTAGCCGTCCTTCTCTTCCCGGTGGGCGGTGGCGGGCACGCCGTTGTCGGTCATCAGGCGGATGGCGTGGTCGATGGTGTTGACAAAGATGCGCACGTCCCGCACCATGGAGATGCGGTGCCCGGCCTTGGGCGGGCTGTTCAGCAGCTGCTCGATGTAGCTGTCGGTCTGACGTGCGTTCAGGCGGCGCTTGGCGATGGTGATGAGCGCTTCGCTGCGGCGGTTCTCCGGCAGGCGCAGCACCGCGCGGGCGTGTCGTTCGGTGAGGTTGTTGTCCAGCACAAACTGCCGCTGATCTGCCGTCAGCTGCAACAACCGCAGCTTGTTGGCAAAGGTGGGCTGCGCCATGCCCAGACGCTTGGCGGCTTCGGCTTGGGTGCAGTCCCACAGCACCATCACATCCCGCAGCCCCTGCGCCTGTTCAAAGGGGTTCAGGTCGGCGCGCTGGATGTTTTCCAGCAGACCCAGCGCAGCGGTGCGGTCGTCGGCGTAGCTGCACAGGATGGCGGGGATGGTGGTCATCTTTGCCAGCTGGCAGGCGCGCAGCCGCCGCTCCCCTGCCACCAGCTCGTAGCCTTCTGCCGCCTTGCGCACCGTGACCGGCTGGAGCAGACCGTTCTCCCGGATGCTCTGCGCCAGCGCCGTCAGCTCCTGCTCGTCAAAGCTTTTTCGCGCCTGAAAGGGCGACGGGTGGATCTGGTCGATGGGCAGAGAGAGTAATTTCCCGGACGGTTTCTTGCGTTCAAACATGATGCTGCCCCTTTCCTGTGAAATAAACCTTCGGTTTTTCCACATTTCTCCGGGAAATCGTGGAAAACCTGTTCAGCCTCAGTGTAGCACACAAAGAAAGACCCCGCCAGAAATTTCGTTCGGCAGGGTCTTACAGGTTGCGTCAAATTATGCGTTATTTCAGCGGGCTTTTTGCAATTTTACCGCCGTTTCTGGGATATGCTGTCGGAGTTTGCGAAATCTTTTTGCACAAAATCAGCGTGCGGGTGTCGCCGCCGGGCAGGTGCAAAGTGCGGGTCTCGCGGTACTCGCCGCCCAGCTTTTTGATGGCCCCCCGGGCGGCGGTCAGCTCCTCTTCCCCGGAAGCACCCTTCATGGCAAGGAAGTTGCCGCCCACCTTTACCAGCGGCAGGCAGTATTCTGCCAGCATGGGCAGGGCTGCCACGGCGCGGGCAGAAGCCAGATCAAACTGCTCCCGCCACACCTTGCGGGCAGCTTCCTCGGCGCGCTCCTTGGCAAACTCCACCCCGGTCAAACCCAGCTGGGCACAGGCGTACTTCAAAAACTCCACCCGCTTGCCGGTGGGCTCCATGAGGGTCAGTTCCAATTCCGGCTTGAAGATCTTGGTCACGATGCCCGGAAAGCCTGCCCCGGCGCCCACGTCTACCATGCGCCCGGCTACTTCCGGCTGGCTGGCAAACAGCAGGCTGTCGAGGAAATGCTTGTCCTCGATGCCCTCCGGGTCGGTAATGGCGGTCAGGTTGACCTTCTGGTTGTAGTCTACAAGGATCTGGGCAAAGGCATCCAACTGATCCAGCTGGGTGCCGGTGAGGGCAATGTTCCATGTGGAACACTTTTCCTCCAACCGCTGTTTGTCGATCATAGTGTTGTCCTTTCTGTCAGGTGGTCGGGGTAGCACAATTGTTTATTTTATCGCAATTTCGTATTATTTTTGTTGTTTCCCTGCCAGTGCGATGCTCAGCTGCGCCACATCGGAGGGTGAAACGCCGGGGATGCGCCCCGCCTGCCCCAGATTGCGGGGACGGATGCGGGCAAGCTTTTCCCGGGCTTCCAGCGTCAGGCCGGTCAGGGCGGCATACTCGAAATCCTCCGGGATGAGGGTCTTTTCGTGGCGTGCCACCTCCCGGATCATCCTGTCCTGTCGGGCGATGTAACCGGCGTACTTGATCTCCGTTTCCAGCCGCTCCGCCAGCATGGGGGTGATCTCCTCGCCCCAGCCGATGATGCCCGCCACCAGCGGGTAGCTGATCTCCGGGCGGCGCAGCAGCTCCTCGGCAATGCCGCCCTCGGCGGCAGGGGCAAGACCGGCGGCTTCCATGGCGGCACGCAGGTCTGCGGTGCGCAGGTGTGCTTCGTGCAGGCGGCGGCGCTCGGCTTCCAAGATCTGCTGGGTGTGCTGGTACTTTGCCCAGCGGTCATCCTGCACAAGGCCGTATTCCCTGCCGATGGGGGTCAGGCGCTGGTCGGCGTTGTCCTGCCGCAGGGTCAGCCGGTACTCGCTGCGGCTGGTCATCATGCGGTAGGGGTCCATGACGCCCTTGGTCACAAGGTCGTCCACCAGCGTGCCCAGATAGCTGGTGTGCCGGGGCAGCACCAGCTGCTCTAAGCCCAGCGCGTTGCGGGCGGCGTTCAGACCCGCCAGCAGACCCTGCGCGGCGGCTTCCTCGTAGCCGGAGGTGCCGTTGAACTGCCCTGCTCCGTACAGACCCCGCACCACCTTGCTTTCCAGCGTGGCTTCCAGACTGGTGGGGTCTACGCAGTCGTACTCGATGGCGTAGGCGGGGCGCATGATCTCCAGATGCTCAAAGCCTTTGATGCTGTGGTAGAAGGCGTTCTGCACGTCCTCCGGCAGGCTGCTGGACGCGCCCTGCAAATACATTTCCTCGGTGTTCTCGCCGCAGGGCTCGACGAACAGCGGGTGACGGTCCTTGCCGGAGAAGCGCACCACCTTATCCTCGATGGAGGGGCAGTAGCGCGGGCCGACGCCCTCGATCATGCCGCCGTACAGCGGGCTGCGCTGGATGTTATCCAGAATGATCTTGTGGGTCTCCGGGTTCGTGTAGGCGATCCAACATTCCACCTTGTTGTGCATGGGGGCATCGGTCAGAAAGCTGAAGGGCTGCAATTCGCTGTCCGGGTCGCCAGGCTGGCATTCCAGCTTGGAAAAATCAATGCTGCGGCGGTGCACCCGGGCGGGGGTGCCGGTCTTGAACCGGCGCAGCGGCAGACCGGCGGCTTTCAGGCTGTCGGTCAGGGCGTTGGCGGCGTGCATGCCGTCCGGGCCGGAGGCATACCACGCATCACCCACGAAAATTTTGCCGCCGAGGTTCGTACCGGTGGCAAGCACCACGCACTTGGCGGTGTATTCGCCGTGCAGCTGGGTGACAACGCCCTTCACATGACCGTTTTCCACTTCCAGCGCCACCACCTCGGCCTGATGGATAGCCAGCCCCGGGGTCTGTTCCAGCGCGTGCTTCATGTATTCGTTGTAGCGGCGGCGGTCGGTCTGCACCCGCAGTGCGTGCACGGCGGGGCCCTTGCCCTTGTTCAGCATCCGGCTTTGCAGATAGGTGGCGTCTGCCGCCAGACCCATCACGCCGCCCAGCGCGTCCACCTCCCGCACCAGCGTGCCCTTGGCGGTGCCGCCAATGCTGGGGTTGCAGGGCATATTGCCGATGGCGTCCAGACTCATGGTAAAAACGGCCGTTTTTGCGCCCAGCACAGCAGCTGCATGGGCGGCTTCGATGCCCGCATGGCCAGCGCCAATGACGATGACATCATAATCTCCTAAGTGGTTCATATACTTTCGGGTTTCCTCTAATCAATGATTTGAATTTATTTCCCCACACAGAACCGCTCGAACACCTGTTCGATGACGGCTTCCGAGGCGTTTTCGCCGGTCAGGTCGCAGAGGGCGTCCAGTGCGTCATCCACGCAGACCGAAACGGCGTCCAGTCCAAAGCCGCCGGCGGCGGCATCCAGTGCACCGGCTACGGCGTCCCGGGCGCGGAGGGCAGCGGAAAGCTGCCGCTGCCCGGACAGGCTGGCGGCATGGGGGTCGATGCTGCCGGTGCCCAGCAGCCGCGCCACCGCAGCGGCGATGACTTTGCGGCTCCCCTCTTCCCGGCAGCAGACCGGCAGCACCATGGCAAAATAGGGGGCGATGCGCTCGGCATCAAACCGGGCGGGCTTGTCCTCCTTGTTGACAAGGGCGATGGCGGGGCGGCCGGCGCAGCGCTGCGCCAGCGCCAAGTCCTCCCGGCTGGGCGGCTCGGAGCCATCAAAGACAGCCAAAATCAACCCAGCTTCTTCCAGCTTTTTCCAGCTGCGGCGGATGCCCTCTGCTTCAATAGCGTCCTCTGTCTCCCGCAGACCGGCGGTGTCAAAGAGGTTCAGCCGGATATCTCCCAGCTGCACCGCCTGCTCCACCACATCGCGGGTGGTGCCCGCCACCGGGGTGACGATGGCGCGGTCGAAGCCCGCCAGCAGATTGAGCAAGGTGGACTTGCCCGCGTTGGGGCGTCCCACAATGGCGCAGTCCACGCCCTCGCGCAGCACCGCACCGGCATCGTAGCTGCGGATGAGGCCGTCCAGTTCCTCCCGCACTGCGCCCAGCACGGTGCGCAGATGGGCGGGGTCCAGCTCCGGCACATCCTCCTCCGGGAAGTCCACCCATGCAGCAAGATGCGCCTGCAGGGCGGTCAGCTGGGCTTTCTGAGCGTTGATCTTTTTCGCCAGCGCACCGCCCAGCGCCGCATTGGCCAGTGCGGCCCCCTGCCGCCCGTCTGCCGAGATCAGGTCCATGACCGCTTCCGCCTGCGTCAGACCCAGCTTGCCGTTCAAAAAGGCACGGCGGGTGTACTCGCCGGGGGCGGCAGGCTGTGCACCCGCCGCAAGGCAGGCTTCCACCAGACGGCGGGCCACCGCATTTCCGCCATGGCAGGAAAGCTCCACCACGTCCTCACCGGTGTAGCTGTGGGGCGCGCGGAAAAACAGGGCCACGCCCTCATCAAAGGCTTCTTCCCTGTCCACAAAATGCCCGAACAGCGCGGTGTAGCCCTTAGCTTCTTCCACTTTTTTTGCCGGGTTTGCCGGGTGGAACACCCGGGCAGCCACGGTATAACTCTCTGCGCCGGACAGGCGCACCACGGCAATGCCGCCTGCACCCGGTGCTGTTGCAATTGCTGCAATGGTCGCTTCCTGCATGGTTTTTTCTGGCTTCCTTTCCGCGTCCGGTCTGGCCGCTTGCTCCCATCTGCCCACAGCAGCGAGACCAATACAGTTTCATTGTACCACGAAATGCTGCGGAATGGTACTGTTTTTTCAACCAATTCCCGGGAAACGGTTGAAAATCCGCCTGTTTCTCACACAAAAAAGGGGCTTTCCGTCCCAACACGGAAAGCCCCTTTTTACAGGAAACTGATTTTTAGAACTTGGCGATCTCTGCCGTGGTGATGGCCTTGCCGGGCAGCGTGCGTGCATCGGCATTCTCATTCAGGGCCAGCTTGCCTTCGCGCAGCAGCTGCACAGCCTTCTGGTGATCGGCGGCCTTCCAGTTGTTGCCCACGATCTTCCAGTTGTTGTTCACGTGCGGCTCGATGGTGCCGCCCTTCACGGTGCGGATGTACTCGCCCAGCAGCTCGCGGATGCCGCCCACATCGCCGCGCACATCGATCTCCAGCAGCTTGGGCAGATCCTCACCGGGCAGGAAGATGTCCGCAGCCGTCAGCAGCTGGGTGGTGGCACGGTAGTTGTTCACTGCCACAACAAAGGTGTCGGTGTCCTTCACGGCCTTGCCGTTCGGCCACTTGAGGTTCTTGATGCGGTGGCCCGGCTCCTTGGAGACGTCCAGCTCGTAGTTGACGCCCTCAAAAGCATCGTACAGGTAGTAGCGCACCGAGGGGTCAAAGGCGATGGTCACTTCATCCGGCTTCCATGTCTTGAAGAAGGCTGCGGACCACTCCATAAAGCGGCGCAGCTGCTCGCCGGTCATCTGCAGCTTGTACAGGGTGTTCTGGTAGGTGTAGATGCTGGCCATATCGCACTTGCGGATGGTGCCTGCGCGCATCTGGGAGGTCATGGAGGTCAGGGCCGTTGCGGAGACCTGCGCACCGGTGTAGTACATCTGCACTTCGTTGATGAAGTCCAGCAGAGCGGTGTCCTGCACCATGGCCTGCGGCAGGCAGTCGATCTCGTTTTCGGGGGCCAGATCGCCGCCCTTCAGCTCGCCGATGGGGGTGACAGCATCTTCCTTGGCGCGGGTGTCGTAGGGAGCCAGCAGAGCGGTCAGCTCCGGATCGGGTTCGTACTCCTTGATCTGCAGGTTCTCCGAGGTGCGGTTCACAACCTTCCACTTGCCGTCCAGCTGGCGCTCCAGATAGACGTGGATCTCGGACAGGGTGGCACCGGCGTTCTTGTTCTCCACCACCAGCACGTTGTTGATCATCATGTTGGGGATGCTCCTGTGGCCGTGGCCGCCCACGATGACATCGAACTCGGGGCAGGCATTTGCCAGATCGGTGACGCCGGAGCCATAGACGCCGTACTCGTTCTCGGTATCCATGTGCATGACGCCGATCAGCACATCCACCTGATCCTTGATCTTATCGATGATCCTGCGGCTCTCGTCCACAGGGTTTGTGACCTTCCAGCCCTCCAGATTCTTGGCATCCCAGCGGATGATGTTGGGGGTGACCATGCCAATGACGCCGATCTTGACGGTGCCCTTTTTGATGATGGTGTAGCCGTCGGCCAGCGGGGTGCCGTCCGGTGCGTAAACGTTGCCGGTGAGTACCTTGGCCTTCTGCTGTCCCATGACCTTTTTCAGCACATCCATGCCGTAGTTGTACTCATGGTTGCCGGTGGTCCAGATATCATAGCCGATGGCATTCATGGCAGCGATCATGGGATGCAGGTCATCGTTCAGGAACAGCTCTGCGGAGTTGGCCTGAATGGTATCGCCTGCATCCACCACCAGCGTGTTCCGGGTGCGGCACTGCTTGATGGCGGTCGCTTGCTGGGCCACGCTGCCGGAAGCATCTGCCTTGTTGGCGGCGTAATCCCAGGGGTCGAACTTGCCGTGGGTGTCGCTGGTGGCAAGGATCTGCAGATCCATGCTCCACAGGGACTTGATGTCACAGGCGGCTGCAGAGGGTGCCATGCAGCTGGCGGCTGCGATGGTCGCGGATGCCCCTACACCACGCAGGAAGCTGCGGCGGGAAATCTTGCTCTGAGACATAGCTGATTACCTCTCTTTTCATCATTCTGTCTGTTCTTCACGAACAGAACGCCCTTGACTACAGTATAAATCCTTGACCAATTGTTTTACAATTGCCATTTGGGAGAAAGATTTCGGCAAAAAACAGGCAGTTTCTCCAAATTTTGAGAAGAATGACTTTAAAAACACAGGACCGGACAGCCTGCGGGCTGTCCGGTCCTGTTGCTTCAAAAATATTTTCGCTATTACAGCTCGATCTTGCCGAAGCTGAAATCTGCAAAGTCGTCCACCCGCTCGGTGCGCTTGGGTGCTACGGGTGCTGCGCTCTCGGCGTCGCGGGGGGCGTAGGTGCGCTCCGGCACACTGGACGGACGCGGGCCGCGGGGTGCACCGCTGCGGCTGCCGCGGTAGCCGCCATTGCTGCGGCGCTCGCCGCGATAACCGCCGTTGCGGTTGCCGCCGGGACGACGGCCATTCCGGTTGCCGCCACGGCCACGGCGCTCGCCGTAGGTATTCTCAGTCTGGGCATCCGGTGCGGTGGAGTAGATGACCACGCGGCGGTCACGGCCTTCGCCCTTGCTCTCGCTGCGCACACCCTCCATCTTGCTGATGGCAGAGTGGATGATGCGGCGCTCGTAGGGGTTCATGGGCTCCATGGCAAAGCTGCGGCCGGTCTTGCGCACCTTGGCACCAATGCGCTGTGCCAGTGCGGTCAAATCGCTCTCGCGCTTGTCGCGGTAACCTGCAACATCCAGACCCAGCTTGATGTAATCGCCCTCCAGACGGTTTGCCACAAGGCTTGCCAGATAGGACAGGCTCTCCATGGTCTCGCCACGGCGGCCGATGAGGGCGCCCAGCTTTTCACCGTCCAGACGGATGATGGTGGCTTCGCCCTTCTGCACGGCGCTGAAGGTCACGTTCTCCACGCCCATCAGGGTGATGACTTCCCGCAGATAGTCCACAGCGGCCTTCACCTTGGCGTTCTCTTCGATGACGATGGGCTCTTCCACCTCTTCTGCCTCCTCGGCAGCTTCGGCGGGCTGCTCGGCAGCGGGGGTCTGCTCTGCGGCGGGAGCGGCAGGCTCTGCCACAGCAGCGGGCGTTTCCTCTGCCACGGGGGCAGTCTCCTGCACGGGGGCGGCAGTCTCAACAGGCTGCTCTGCCACAACCTCCACCGGCTTTGCGGGTGCAGCGGCGGGGGCATCCGGCAGTTCCACGCGCACGCGCACCTTGGCGGGGGTGGTCTTTAAGCCCAGAAAACCGGTCTTCTGGGGCATTTCCAGCACTTCATAGCTGACATTCAGATCGTCGGCCTGCACGCCCAGCAGGGCGCAGGCTTTGGCGCGGGCTTCGTCCACCGTCTTGCCGGTGGATTCCTGTGTACGGATCATAAACCGTTTACCTCCCTTGTTACTGTTTATCCTGCTTGTCAAGCTCGCTCAGCGGCACGGTGCGCTCGTCCTTGTAGCGCTCGGCGTCCAGCTGACGGGCATACTCCAGCCGGCGCTTGTTCATCTCGCTGGCGGAAAGGTTCTTTTCCACGCTCTTGCCGGTCTTGGGGTCGGTCACCGTGATGGTGGTGTTCTTCACACCGCGCTTTTCCTGCTTGCGCTTGGCGGCGATCTCCGCTTCCACTTCCTTGCGCATCTTCTCGGGGTCATAGAACTTGCGCATGACCTGGGTCTGTGCGGTCATGACGATGTTGGAAATGACGTAGTACAGAGAGAATGCCAGCGGGTAGGTAAAGCAGAAGAACAGGTACATCAGCGGCATCATATACATGGTCAGCTTCATGCTGCCCTGCATCTGCTGGCCGGAGGCCTTCATGCTGATATGGGTGGACAGGAACATGGTGATGACCGACAGCAGCGGCAGCACGAGATCCAGAGAAAGACCCAGCTTCGGGATGCGGGTCAGGTCGATGCCAAAGAAGTTCATGTGCTGGCTGAACTCGGTGATGGTAGCGATCTGCTGTGCGCTAAAGCAGCCCAGCACGCCGCTGTTGCCGGCAACCACCTCGGCGATGATGTTGGTATCGCGGGTGATGGCGGTAAAGGAGATGCCGGCGGCGGTCATAGCCTCGCCTGCGCTGGCAAGTGCAGCGGCGCTGATGTGGAAAATACGCTCCAGCGGGTTATACACCACGCCGATAACACCGAACATGACAAGGAAATTCAGCAGCATGGGCATGCAGCCGGCCGTGGGCTTATAGCCAAAGTCCTGCTGCAGCTTCATCAGCTCTTCCTGCTGCTTTTCAGGCTTATTCTTGTACTTGGTCTGGATCTCTGCGATCATGGGCTGGAAAGCAGACATTTTCGCCATGCTCTTCTGCTGGCTGGTCTGCAGGGGGATCTTGACGATGTTGATGAGCAGGGTGAAGAGGATGATGTCCCAGCCGTAGTTCGGCAGCAGCTTGTAGATCCACTCCATGACATAGCCGAGAGGACCGCTCAGGATGTAAAAGAAGTTCATACCTTTGTCCATTCTGCCCCGGCTGTGGCCCGGGACGCATTATTTTTTTATCGTAGGACACGCCGCCCACAGTGCAGCGCGTCACAAGAAGCGAAAACTTTATCCCCTGTGCCGCTTTTCAAACAGCTTTGCAGGCTGCAAGTTACGGGCAGGGCTTTGCCAGCGACCGGGCGGCGGCACGGGGTCGTAGCCCCATCTGCCCAGCGGATTGCACCGGGCAATGCGCCATGCGCCCAGCAGGATGCCCTTTACACAGCCGTGGGTCAGGATGGCCTGCATGGTGTAGTTGCTGCAGCTGGGCGAAAACCGGCAGCTGCGGCCGATCCATGGGCTGAGGGTGTACTGGTAGATGCGGATGGGCACGCACAATGCCCTGCGGCAGAGCATTTGCAGCCGGTTCACGCGCGGGACTCCGGCTTTTGTTTGCGGGCAGGGGGCACGGTGGCGGGCGGCTTTGCGTCCGGGCGCTTGGCCTTATCCGGCAGACCGGCCTGTGCAAACAGCTTTGCCACAACGCTGCTCAGCTGCCAGCTTTTCAGTTTGGGGGTCATGCCCCGGGCCACGAAGATCAGATCGTAGCCGCCGATATTGTGATCCAGATGCTCGTCAATCGCAGCTTTCATCACGCGGCGGGCGCGGTTGCGCTGCACGGCGTGACCGATCTTTTTAGTGGCGGTCAGGCCCACCCGGGTGTTGCGGCCCCGGGTCTTGAGCACATACAGCACCAGTGCCGGGTTCACATAGGACTTGCCGCGGGCGTACACACGGCCAAACTCGCTGTTGCGGCGGATCGGACGATAACGCATAACATCGGCACCTCCTTTCGTCCGGGTGCACATGGGTGCACTCTTTAGCCAGTATATCAAAAATTTTTGCACTTTAAAAGCCCATCCGGGCATTTTTACGAAAAAACTTTTGACGGGTAAAAAAATAAGACCGCCAATGGGATATCAGCGGTCTTTTGTGCGCATATTCATTTCTGCGCCGGATCTCACCTGCAAGGCAGAGATCAGACAGTCAGGCTCTTGCGGCCCTTTGCACGGCGAGCATTGATGACCTTACGGCCGTTCTTGGTGCTCATGCGGGTCAGAAAGCCATGAACTTCCTTGCGCTGACGCTTCTTGGGCTGAAAAGTTCTCTTCATGGTTGTATCCTCCGTAAAAACTTATCCCCGGTATGGGGTCTTGATCGGTCCCAGATTGGGGACAGGCTTGCAATTCAACAGTATATCGCATAGTATGACGTTCTGTCAAGCATTTTTTGCAGTTTTCTGCAAACTTTTTTCTGATTTTTCTGTTAAAAGCTTTTCAACTTTTTCACCATTTTGCTGTGGAAAACTTTTTTCTACCAGATATTGTGGTCTTTTGGGCGTGTTTCCACAAGGGCGCTGCGGGGGCTTATCTTATGTATTATAAATTACATTATAGTAATATAGACGCAGGGAGATTTTTGTGGTATACTAACGTGGTATCAGCAGCATTGTTGAAAACTTCGACCGATTCAATGGAGTGGATGTTTTATGGATTCTTTCAAGGACGTTTTAGAAGCGGCCCAGATGTACTGCAAGGCGCAGATGGCCGAGCCAACGTACAATCTCTATATCGACGGGTTGGAGCCCATCAGCTTTGAGGACTCCAGCCATATCACCCTGTCGGTGCGCAACGATTTTATCTGCAAGATCGTCACCGACCGGTACCTTGGCCTGCTCAAAGAGGCCTTCAAGTCCGTGCTGGGCTTTGATGTGGACATCACCCTTGTGGTGCCCAGCACCCCGCCCCACGAAGTAGTGCTGGCCCAGCAGTACGAGGCAAACCCCGCCTCCCCGCAGGGCAACTACGAGTTCACCTTTGAAAACTTCATCAAGGGGCCGTCCAACCAGTTTGCGTTTGCTGCTGCGCAGGCTGTGGCGGCAAATCCCTCCGGGGCCTATAACCCCCTGTTCATCTACGGCGGCTCCGGTCTGGGCAAGACCCATCTGCTGACCGCCATTCAGACCGAGATCAAGCGCACCCACCCCGATTTCGTCATCATGTATGTCACCTGCGAGCAGTTCACCAACGAGCTGATCGCCGCCATCCGCGCCGGCAGCACCGAGGACTTCCGCATGAAGTACCGCGTGGCAGACCTTTTGCTGGTGGACGATATCCAGTTCATCGCAGGCAAGGAGTCCACGCAGGAAGAGTTCTTCCACACCTTCAACTCCCTGCATGATGCCCACAAGCAGATCGTTATCGCTTCCGATCGCCCCGCCAAGGAGATCAAGAGCCTGGAGGAGCGTCTGCGCACCCGCTTTGAGTGGGGTCTGACCGCCGATGTGCAGCCGCCGGATTTTGAGACCCGCGTTGCCATCGTGAAGCGCAAAGCAGAGCTGCTGCATCTGGATCTGCCCGAGGACGTGGCAGAGTTCATTGCCAACCACCTGAAAAACAACATCCGCCAGCTGGAGGGCGCGGTGAAAAAGCTGAACGCCTATTATATGCTGGAGGGCATCCAGCCGGTGATCAGCGTAGCGCAGAACGCCATCAAGGATATCCTCAACGAGACCCAGCCGGTACCGGTGACCATCGAAAAGATCATTGGCGAGGTGTCCCGCACCTTCAACGTGTCCCCTGCCGACATCCGGGGCACCAAGCGCAACGCCAATGTGGCCTCTGCCCGGCGCGTGGCCATCTATATCCTGCGGGAGGTCACCGGCATGAGCATGGAGGAGATCGGGCGGGAATTTTCCGGCCGCGACCACTCCACCATCGTCTACTCCCTCAAGACCATGGAGCGGGACATGAAGAACGATCAGCATCTGCGGGAGACCGTGAGCGATATCATCAAGAACGTGAAGGCCTAAACCGGGGAAAACCAGATAAAAGTCATACTCTTTTCAGGGTGTGACCCCAAAATATGGGGAGAAAACGGAACAAAATGGGGAAAATACGCCTATATCTTGTGGCAAAAAGGCGAAGCTTTCCACGCTTTCCACTTAGTTTTCAACATTTAACATCAGTTCTTCACATCGGCTGTGGAAAGAACCACCGTTCCCCACCTTTCAACATTTCCTTCACGAGTCTTCCACAACCCGGTGGAAATCCAAAGCCCCGCTTCCCGGCAAGACATTTCCGGGTTTTCAACATCTTCCCCACCCCCTACTACGGTTACTACAACAAGTTCAATATATTACTGCCTTCCGGCAGCAGCCCAAAGGGCAGGGATCAAGCCGGAAGTGTAAAAAAAGGAGAGATACTGTTTTGAACATCGTCTGCGATAAAACGCTGCTCAGTGCAGCCATCGACGGCGTTTCCAAAGCTGTCACCATGCGCTCGTCCATCCCGGTGCTGGAGGGCATTTTACTGAAGGCCGAAGGTTTTCAGCTCACCCTGACCGGCTACGATCTGGAAATGGGCATCGTGACCACCATCGAAGCCAACATCAAGGAACCCGGCGAGATCGTGCTGAATGCAAAGCTGCTCAGCAGCATGATCAGCCGGATGCCGGCAGGTCAGATCAGCATCGTGGCTGCGGATAACGGCAAGACCACCATCCAGAGCGGCGTGGCACAGTTCGAGATCCAGTCCATGCCGGCTACCGATTTCCCGGATCTGCCCAACACCGGCGCGGAGCAGACCCTGATCATCAAGACCGGCGTGCTGCGGGACATGATCGACCGCACCCTGTACGCCGTCAGTCAGGACGAGAAAAAACCCGCCCACACCGGCGAACTGTTCGAGATCGAGCTGGACAAGCTGACCATCGTAGCGCTGGACGGCTATCGTCTGGCCATCGTGGAGCGCCCCATCACTGCCGTGAAGGATATCCGCATCATCGTGCCCAGCAAGACCATGACCGAGGTCTCCCACCTGCTGGCCAACGATGACGAGGAGGACGTGCACATCAGTGCCAACCGCCGCTATGTGGTGTTCACCACCGCCGGTTACACCATCATGAGCCGCCTGATCGAGGGCGAATTTTTGAATTACCGCAACGTCATCCCCGCCGGAAGCCGCACCCGGGTGACCATCGACACCAAGGACTTTATCTCCACCATCGAGCGCGCCTCTCTGATTATTACAGAGCGTTTAAAAAATCCCCTCCGCATCTCCTTTACAGAGGGTAAAGTCGTGGTGCGCTGCCAGACAAACCTCGGCCGCGTGGTGGACGAGTTCAGCGCCGCCTGCGAGGGCGATGAGGTAGAGATCGGCTTCAATAACCGCTATCTGCTGGATGCGCTGCGCAACGCCCGCACCGAGCAGGTTCGCATGGAGATCAGCGGCCCGTTGAGCCCGGTGAAGGTGCTGCCGGTGGAGGGCAACGACTTTTTGTATCTGGTACTGCCGGTACGCTTTAAAAACGACTAAGGAGCGCGTTTTATGCAGAAGATTCTTATTCATACCGAGTTTATCAAGCTGGATGCCCTGCTCAAATTTGCCGGCCTGTGCGAGACCGGCGGCGAAGCAAAAGAGCTGGTGCAGGGCGGTGCTGTGAAGGTGAACGGCGAGGTGTGCACCATGCGGGGCAAAAAGTGCCGCGCCGGGGATATCATCGAGCTGGACGGGCAGAGCGTAGAGATCGGGCAGGGTCAGTAAATGCGTCTGCTTTCGCTGGAAGTACAGAACTATCGCAATATTTGTGCGGCACGGCTGGAGCCTGGGCGGGAGCTTACCGTCATCTGCGGCAACAACGGCCAGGGTAAAACGAACCTTCTGGAAGCTATCTGGCTGCTGACCGGCGGCAAAAGCTTCCGGGGCGGCAAGGATGCCGAGCTTGTGCGCCGGGGAGAAGCATTCGCGGTGCTGGAAGCCGACACCCAGCGGGACCGGCCGGAGGGCTGTGAGCCCGCCGAGCCTGCCCACATCCGCATGACCGTGGGCACCCCGGAGGCCGCAAAGCCCGGCCGCTATGCGGCGGTAAACGGCGCAGCGCCCAAGCGGGCGGCGGCACTGGCGGGCAGCTTTCCGGCGGTGGTGTTTGACCCCGGCCACCTGAGCCTTGTCAAGGGGGCTCCGGAGGGGCGGCGCAAATTTCTGGATGCTGCGCTGTGCCAGCTGTACCCCGGGTATCTGGCCAGCTACCGCCGCTATGTGCGGGTTTTGCAGCAAAAAAATGCGCTGCTGCGCCATTCCGCAAACGGACAGGAACGCCCCTATGCGGAAAAGCGCACCCTGCTGGAGGTGCTCAACACCGAGCTTGCCGCGCAGGGCGAAGCCTTGCAGCAGCGGCGGCGGGAGTATCTGACACTGCTGGCTCCCCGCGCCTGTGCCAACTACGCGGAGCTTTCCCACGGGGCAGAGCGGATGAGCATCCGCTACGCCGCCCAGTTTGCGCCGGGCGGGCTTGCCGAGCTGCTGCGTCAGCGGCAGGAGGAGGAGCTGCGCGCCGGGCAGAGCCTGTGCGGCATCCACCGCGAGGACTTGGAGCTGCTGCTGGACGACCAGCCCGCCCGGGTGTATGCCAGTCAGGGACAGCAGCGCAGCGTGGTGCTGAGCCTGAAAATGGCGGAAGCCGCAGCGGCGGCGCAGATCACCGGGGAGCACCCGGTACTGCTGCTGGATGATGTGCTGAGCGAGCTGGACGAGGGGCGCAAGCAGTATCTGCTCACCTGCATGAAGGAGAAGCAGACCTTTGTGACCAGCTGCGATGACACGGACTTTTTAAAGACCGATGGCGAGGTGTACCGCATGGACGGCGGGGTGCTGAACCGGGTTTGACAGCATGGATAAATGTTGTAAGCAACACTGCATAAAAGGCTGAATTTTCGTGGACTTTATGCAAACAAAAGACACGGGAGAAAATACAGTATGTATATTCATCTGGGGCGGGACTATGTTCTGAACGACCGTGATATCATTGGCATCTTTGATCTGGAGACCACCACCACCTCCCCCCGGGGGCGGGAGTTTTTGAACTACGCCCAGAAGAACGGGGCGGTGGTCAGCCTTTCGGACGAGCTGCCCCAGTGCTATGTGCTGGCAGACGGAGGGCTGGTGGATACGGTGTATCTTTCGGAGCTGTCCAGTGCCGCCATGCGCCGCAGAGCGCAAAAGATGGTGGAGTGAAATTTGCGGAAAACGGGCGGAAGATCCACAGAAAAAAGAGGGATGGGAAAGCCCCGGAACTGCCCGGAAAGCCGCACCGTGCCAGCCGGAACGCCCGCTGCGGGCAGCGCGTGAAAACACAACAAAACGGCGAGAAAAAAGTACACCATGGTGTACCGGTTCCCGCTTTGCTATAATTTGAAAAAACAAACGCAAAAATGAACAAAAGGGAGAAAGGATATGGCAGAAGAAATCATTACCAGTACAAATGCCGATACCGCGACCGACCACGAGTATAACGCCAGCGAGATCCAGGTGCTGAAGGGTCTGGAGGCGGTGCGCAAGCGCCCGGGTATGTATATCGGCTCCACCGGTGAGCGCGGTCTGCATCATCTGGTGTACGAGATCGTGGACAACGCCATTGATGAGGCGCTGGCCGGTTACTGCAACCACATCGAGGTCAAGATCCTAAAGGACAATATCATTCAGGTCACCGATAATGGCCGCGGCATCCCCGTGGACATTCAGGCCGACACCGGTCTGCCCGCCGTCACCGTGGTGTACACCATCCTGCACGCCGGCGGCAAGTTCGGCGGCGAGAACTCCGGCTACAAGGTGGCCGGCGGTCTGCACGGCGTGGGCGCTTCGGTGGTCAACGCCTGCTCCGAGTGGCTCACCGTCAATGTGCGCCGCGACGGCAAGGAGTACGAGCAGACCTTCCGGCGGGGCGACCCGGACGGCGCACTCAAGTGCATCGGCACGGTAGCCGAGGGCGTCACCGGCACCCGGGTCACCTTCAAACCCGACCCGGAGATGTTCAAGGACACCACCGTCTACGACTTCGACACGCTGGAAAAGCGCCTGCGGGAGGAAAGCTTCCTGAACGCCGGTGTCAAGATCACCCTGACCGATGAGCGCCAGCTGTACACCCCCGTGCTGGAGGATGGGCAGGAGGGCGAGCCCTGCTACCGCTCCGAGGTGATGTGCTACGAGGGCGGCATCAAGAGCTTTGTCACCTATCTGGGCGAAAAGCGCAAGCTGGAAGTGCTGCACCCCAACGTCATCTACCTCAAGGGACAGACCGACCGCGGCGTGGCAGAGATCGCTTTGCAGTACAATTCCAGCTATAACGAGCTGCTTTTGAGCTTTGCCAACAACGTCAACACCCCGGACGGCGGCACCCATGAAGAGGGCTTCAAAGCCAGCCTGACCCGCGTGTTCAACGATTACGGCCGCAGCCACGGCCTGCTGAAGGACAAGGACGAGAACCTGTCCGGCGCAGACGTGCGCGAGGGTCTGATCTGCGTCATCTCGGTCAAGCTGCAGGAGGCCGAATTTGAAGGCCAGACCAAGGCAAAGCTGGGCAATACCGAGATCCGTACCCTCGTTTCCAACATGGTCTACTCCAAGCTGATGGAGTTCTTTGAGGAGAACCCCGGCGTGGCAAAGGCCATTTTTGAAAAAGCTACCCAGGCCGCCCGCGCCCGCGCCGCCGCCAAAAAGGCCCGTGAGCTGGTGCGCCGCAAGAGCGCGCTGGAGACCAGCCGGATGCCCGGCAAGCTGGCAGACTGCCGCGAAAAAGACCCCAGCCGCACCGAAATTTTCATCGTCGAGGGCGACTCTGCAGGCGGCTCTGCCAAGATGGGACGCGACTCTGCCATTCAGGCCATTCTGCCGCTGTGGGGCAAGATGCTGAACGTGGAAAAGGCCCGCGCCGATAAAATTTACGGCAACGACAAGCTGATGCCGGTGGTGCTGGCGCTGGGCTGCGGCATCGGTGACGAGTTCGATATCTCCAAGCTGCGGTACGACAAGGTATTCATCATGGCCGATGCGGACGTGGACGGCTCCCACATCTGCACCCTGATGCTGACCTTCTTCTTCCGCTATATGCGCCCCCTCATCGAGCAGGGGCATGTGTATGTGGCACAGCCGCCCCTGTTCAAGGTGCAGAAGGGCAACACCATCAAGTACGCCTACAACGACGCGGAAATGGCCATTCTCTCGCAGGAGATGCCCGGCGCAAAGGTGAACCGCTACAAGGGCCTTGGTGAGATGAACCCCGAGCAGCTGTGGGAGACCACCATGAACCCGGACAACCGGGTCATCGTGCAGATCACCATCGAGGATGCCGAAAAGGCTGACGAAGCTTTTACCATCCTGATGGGCGATCAGGTGGAGCCCCGCCGCCGCTTTATCGAGACCAACGCCCAGTACGCAAAGCTGGACGTATAAGAAAACCCTCTCAGGCGCTCCCGCGCCAGCTCCCCCGAGGGGGGGAGCTTTAGGCAAAAAGATAAACTTTTCCTTCTCACGAAAAAAGCTCCCCCTTTCGGGGGAGCTGGCAATGCCGCAAGGCATTGACTGAGAGGGTCAAACCCTACGGAGGAACAAATGGAAGAAGATTATGTGATGATACCGGGCAGCGGAACCAAAAAGATCATCCGCGACGTCAAAAAGGAGATCGAAACGGCCTTCCTGGATTATTCCATGTCGGTCATCGTGTCCCGCGCCCTGCCCGATGTGCGGGACGGCTTGAAACCCGTCCACCGCCGCATTCTGTACACCATGCATGAGCGCGGCAACGACCCCAGCCATGCATACCGCAAATCTGCCGATACCGTTGGTGCGGTGCTGGGCTCTTACCACCCCCACGGCGACGCATCGGTCTACGATGCCATGGTACGTCTGGCACAGGACTTCTCGCTGCGCTATCCGCTGGTGGATGGTCAGGGTAACTTTGGTTCTGTGGACGGCGACCCCCCGGCTGCTTACCGTTACACCGAGGCCCGCATGAGCCGCATGGCGGTGGAAATGCTGACCGATATCGAGAAGGACACCATCGACTGGGACCCCAACTTTGACGAGACCAAAAAGGAACCCAGCGTGCTGCCCTGCCGCTTCCCGAACCTGCTGGTCAACGGCAGTCAGGGCATCGCGGTCGGTATGGCTACCAACATCCCGCCCCACAACCTGAGCGAGGTCATTGACGGCTGCATCGCCTATATCGACGACCCGGACATCGACCTGCCCGGCCTGATGGAGCACATCAAGGGCCCGGACTTCCCCACCGCCGGCATCATCATGGGACGCAGCGGCATCCGCGCCGCCTACGCCACCGGCCGCGGCAAGATCACCCTGCGCGGCCGCGCCACCATTGAGGAGACCAAAAACGGCCGCACCCAGATCGTCATTACGGAAATTCCCTATATGGTCAACAAGGCGCGCCTCATCGAACACATGGCAGACCTTGTCAAGGAAAAGCGCATCGAGGGCATCACCGGCCTGAACGATGAGACCAACCGCAAGGGGATGCGCATCGTGGTGGATATCCGCAAGGACGCCAACGCACAGGTCATCCTGAACCAGCTGTACCAGTACACTCAGCTGCAGGATACCGTGGGTGTTATCATGCTGGCCATCGACCATAAGGTGCCCAAGGTGCTCACCCTGAAGCAGATGCTGCAGAAGTATGTGGAGTTTCAGGACGAGGTGGTGCGCCGCCGCACCCAGTACGACCTGAAAAAGGCCAAGGAGCGCGCCCACATTCTGGAAGGCCTGAAGAAGGCTACCGACATCGTGGACGAGCTGATCGCCACCATCCGCGCCTGCAAGGGCGGCATGGCAGAAGCCAAAGCTGCCATCATGGAGCAGTTCGGCTTTGACGACCCGCAGGCAGACGCCATCGTTAAATTGCAGCTGGGTCGTCTGGCTGGTCTGGAAATCTTGAAGATCGAGGAAGAGCTGGCCGGCCTGCGCGCCAAGATCGAGGACTGGGAAGCCATTCTGGCGGATGACGCCCGGGTGCTTGCCATCGTCAAGGACGAACTGCTGGAAATGAAGAAGCGCTTCGGCGATGAGCGCCGCACCGAGATCCAGTCCGTGACCGGTGAGGTGGATATCGAGGATCTGATCGCCGAGGAGCAGTGTGTCTACACCCTGACCGAGGCCGGTTATATCAAGCGTCAGCTCAAGGCCACCTATCAGGCACAGCGCCGCGGCGGGCGCGGCATCTCCGGCATGACCCGCAAGGAAGAGGATATCGTGCAGGAGATGTTCGTAGGCTCCACCCACGACTATGTGCTCTTTGTCACTGACCGGGGCCGCCTGTTCCGCATCAAGGGCTACACCATCGCCGAGGGCAGCCGCACCAGCAAGGGCATGAACATCGTCAACCTGCTGCAGCTGGCTGAGGGCGAAAAGGTGACCAACATGATTTGCCAGAGCAAGAACGCTGAGCAGGAGGGCGGCTATGTGACCATGGTCACCAAGCAGGGTCTGATCAAGCGCACCCCGCTGGAACAGTACGCCAACATCCGCAAGAGCGGCCTGATCGGCATTGCCCTGAACGAGGGCGATGCCTTGGCATGGACCCGCCTGACCTCCGGCCACGATATGCTCATCGTTGCCACCCGCAACGGTCAGGCCATCCGCTTCAACGAGGAAAACGCCCGCCCGATGGGCCGTAACGGCCACGGCGTGCGCGCCATCCGTCTGGCGGAGGGTGATGAAGTTGTCGGCGTGTGCATCTGCCGCGAGGGCGGCACGGTGCTGACCGTGACCGAGAACGGCAAGGGACGCCGCTCGGATATCGACACCTACCGCATCACTGCCCGCGGCGGCAAGGGCATCCGCAACTACGATGTGAGCCGCGACAAGGTTGCCGCCGTGAAGATCGTGGACGATGTGGATGACGTGCTGCTGAGCAGTCAGGAGGGCATCATCATCCGCCTGCACGTCAACGAGATCCCGCTGCAGAGCCGCTACGGCTCCGGCGTGCGGGTGATGCGTCTGGGCGAAAACGACAAGGTGATGGTGCTGGCACGCACCGACCACGACGACGAAGCACAGACCGAGAAGATCGACGCTTCTGAGGCCGATGCCGAGCCCACCGCCGAGCAGCTGGCCGAGATGGAAGCCGCCGATGCTGCCGCCGCCACCGAAGCCCCGGAGGCAGACCCCGAGGAGAAGGAATAATCTGCCTGCGCAATGATATTTCCTTTCGTGGGACGATTTGGAATGCCCGCCGCGTGCGCTTTGGGCATTTTCAGCGGAAAATTTATTTTATATTTTCGGGATAGCGGAACGCCTGCGGGCGTTCCGCTATCCCATTTTCACGGGAGAAGATCGTGTTCCGCAGCGCCGCGCTTTCGTAGAAAGCGGCGCTGCAACTGCCGTTTTCCTCTACGACCCCTCCTGTGAAAATGCGTTTGGAGCGCTCCGCAGAGCGCGACAAACGCGAAATTATAAATGATTCTTCCGCTATTGATGTGCAGAGCGCAGCGGAGCACATTAAAAATCGTTTCACCGTCAGGTTTGTCTGGACTTCCCCTTGAAACTGTGCTAGAATAAACGAAATCACAATACCCGTGGGGGAGTAGCAGGCGCTTTGCAGAGCGCAGCAAGTCAACACAATGACCGCTTTCCGGTCTGGCTTGCTTTCATTTGCGAGACTCATGTGTTTTGGTGCGTGTTTGCTGCGCCCGTGCACATGGAGTGGATCTCAAAAAATCACCCGGTCCCGGACGTACAATGCGCCCGGGGCCGGGTTTTGTTTTGGTTTGGATTACGGTCAACAAACAGGAGGCAGACAGAATGGAATGGAGTTTTGTGTTTTTTCTCAACAGCGTTTTGCTGGGCGTGGGGCTTGCGATGGATGCGTTTTCGGTGTCCATGGCAAACGGCCTGCACGACCCAAAGATGACGAAAAGCACCATGGTGAAGATCGCGGGCACCTTCGGCCTTTTTCAGGCGGCAATGCCCATGATCGGCTGGGTGTGCGTGCATACCATCGTGGAGCTGTTTTCGTCCTTTGAGCGTTTTATCCCGTGGATCGCGCTGGCACTGCTGGGCTATATCGGCGGCAAGATGCTGGTAGACGGCATCCGCGGCGAGGAAGCCGAGGAAGCGGCAGAGCTCAGCGCCGGGGCGCTGTTCATGCAGGGCGTGGCTACCAGCATCGACGCCCTCTCGGTGGGCTTCACCATCTCGGAGTACGGCTGGCTGATGGCACTTACCGCCGCCATCATCATTGCGGTGGTCACCTTCATCCTCTGCATGGCGGGTCTGCGCATCGGCAAAAAGTTCGGCACACAGCTTTCCGGCAAGGGCAGTATCTTGGGCGGTGTCATCCTTATCGGCATCGGACTGGAAATTTTCATCACCGGGGTGTTTTGAATATCAAAAGCCCGGAGCGTCTGCGGACACTCCGGGCTTGTTATATCATCTTTGTTCCCCGTGGAACAATTTGACTTATTTCACGTTTTCCGGCTCGAAAAAGTCGGCATATTCCTTGGTCAGCTTGCTGCCAAGGCGGCGGATGCCGCCGTACAGGTGGCGCTCCACCAGCGGCTCAAAGGCGGCAAGGTCGCACCGCTCGATGGCGTTCAGCAGGTTGCGGTGGTCGGCGATCACCTCGTCCAGTCCGCCGGTGGTCATGGTGTCCAGCATACGGAAACGGCTGTAATCGGCGTGGGCGTTCTGTAAGGTGCTCCACAGGTACATCTTATCCATGGCGGCAAACCATGTTTCGTGCAGGCGGCAGTCCACCTCGTACAGCTTGTTATAGTCCGGGTTCTCGGCACGGGCAAGGGCCTCGTAGGCGTCCACCCGCGCACGGATCTGCGCCCGCTGCGCCGGGGTGGCGATGGGGGCAAAGTCCCGCAGAATGCGCCCCTCCACGGCGGTGCGCTCGTAGATCAGCTCGTCCACGATGCGCCGGTTCAGCCGGGTGACGGTGGTGCCCTTGTAGGGCACGATGCGCACCAGCCCATTTTCCTGCAATTTTTGCAGCACCACCCGGATCAGGGAGCGCGGCGCACCGAACCGGGCGCACAGCGGGTTCTCGCTCAGCGAAGAGCCGGGACGGATGGTCAGGTCGATGATCTCCCGCTCCAGCACGGCGTAAATTTCGGCATCAGTCTTGTATTGCTGTTCCATATCACTCACCTTATTCCAAAAACTCCTTCCACGGTGCGGCGGCGGGCAGGGGCAGAGAAAAGGCCATGGGCTTGCCGGTGTCCGGGTGCACAAAGCGCAGGCTGCAGCTTTGCAGGGCAATGCTGCCCTTCTGGCGGCTGCCGTATTTGCCATCGCCGTACAGCGGGTGCCTGCGGCTGGCAAACTGCACCCGGATCTGATGGGTGCGCCCGGTGTGCAGGGTGATCTCGGCAAGGCTGCTCTCCCCTGCCGTGGCAAGGATGCGGTATTCCAGCACCGCCTCCCGCACCCCCTTGCGGGGACGGCTGACCGGGAACACCCTGCCCTTGCGGCTGTCCTTGAACAGGTAGTCCCGCAGCACTCCGGCGGCGGGCAGCTGTGCGTCCGGCGCACCGGCAATGATCGCGCGGTACTGCTTGACGAACTGCGGCGCGGCGGCTTTGCCCTCGGCACGGCCATCCTGCACGGCGTAGGCGTCCTGACTTTGGGTCACCTGACGGCTCAGGGCGGCGGCAGCTGCCGGGGTGCGGGCATAGACCATCAACCCGGACACGCCGGTGTCCAGCCGGTGCACCACCCCCACAAAGGCATTGGGCGCGTTCCAGTGGGCGCGCAGCGCGGCGGGTACGCCCTCCTCGCTGGAAAGCCCGGCGGGCTTGTCCAGCACCACAAGGGCGGCATCCTCGTATAAGATCACAGCTTGCCCTCGTCCAGCAGAGCCTTCAGCTTCAGGATGCCCGCAATGGTCTTGCCGTCCTTGATCTCGCCGCTCATGACCATCTGATATGCCTTTTCCAGCGGCACCCGGTCGGGAGTCAGGAACTCGTCCGCATCAAGGTGCATCTTGGTCTCGTGCAGACCGGTGGCTACCCAAGTATAGATGACCTCGGTATCGTAGCCCACGGTGGGGTAGAATTCGCCCAGCGAGATGTAGTTATCGGCGGTCAGGCCGCACTCCTCTTCCAGTTCCCGCTTGGCGGCTGCAAAGGGGTCCTCGCCCTTTTCCAGCTTACCGGCAGGCAGCTCCCACAGCTGCTGCTGCATGGCATAGCGGAACTGCCGCACCATGCAGATGGTGCCGTCTGCAAAATAAGGCAGGATGCAGGCGCCGCCGTGGTGATGCACCACCTCGCGGGTAGCGGTCTTGCCGTTTTCCAGCAGTGCGGTGTCCTTGGTCAGAGTAATGACCCGCCCCTCGAACAGGGTCTCGCTGGAGAGAGTTTTTTCAAAGTGGATGGTATCGTTCATTTGTTTTACGCCCCTTTTCCGGCGTAGCGCCGGTTTTATGCTCTCAGTTTACGGCAAAGTACGGTTTGTTGTCAATAAAGATATGATAAATACAAGAGGGGGGGACGATTTGGAATGGCCTCCGCTTGCGCTCTGGCCATGTTCAGCGGAAAGAATATTTATAATTTCGCGTTTGTCGCGCTCTGCGGAGCGCTCCAAACGCTATTTTCACAGGTGGGGTCGTAGCCGGGAGCGGCAGCTCTTCGGGGAACAAACCCTCTCAGTCCGCTCCCGTTGGTCGCGTCCAGCTCCCCCGAAGGGGGAGCTTTTTGCCATCTCCCGGTCAGTAGAGCAAAACCTCCCCCTTTCGGGGAAGGTGGCATCGCGTAGCGATGACGGAGAGGGTTTGCCCGCTCCCCGCAGCGCCGCCGCTTCCGCAGGAAGCAGGCGCTGCAAATGCAGTTGACCGTTACGACCCCACCCGTGAAAATGCAAAGCCGGAGCGTCCGCAGACGCTCCGGCTTTGCTCTATTAAAAATATTCTTTCCGCTATTTATGCGCAGAGCAACGCGGAGCGCATTTAAATCGTTTTACCGTGCATCCCGGTTGGCGTTATACTCGTCCATGGAAACGTAGTGGTCGAGGATATGGATGCCCTTCAGGCGGTTCGAGGAGAAGCCGGTGGGGGCGTACTGCCCCTCCCACAGGTTCAGCCGGGTGGCGATGTAGGGCGGCACCGGCAGGCTGAGCGGGATGACCAGCGCATTCTCGATGAGGTACGCCTCGGCGTCGGCAAAGGCGGCGTACCGGGCGTCAAGGTCGGCGGTGATGGCCTTGGCCTTTTCTACCATGTCCATGTAGGTCATGACATAGTCGGCGGTCTCGCCGGTGATGATGCCGTCCTCTACGCCGGTGCGCAGAAAGGCGTAGCAGGTGCCCCGGTCGCCCGCTTCCTGATAGAAGGGGTACACTTCGGTCTCGGGGTCGGAGTAGTCCGCACCCCAGTAGTAGGACATGAACTCGTAGGCACCCGCGCGGCGCACTGCGTTCAAAAAGTTATCCGACGGCCCCTGCGTGATGATAATATCCACAAAGTCGAAACCGTCGTTCAATACGCCCTCCACCTGCTGCTTGAACACCTGACACTGCTTGTCCCAGTCCACCACGGCGGGGTTGTAGGGGTACTGTACTTTAATGGGGAAGGTAGCCCCCGCAGCGGTCAGCTCCTGCACGGCGGCGTCGCGGTACTGCTTGGCGGTGGCTTCGTTGAAGTGGTCGGTCACCTTGGCAAGCGCGCCGCATTCCGTGTAGTCCACGCCCTTGCTGTCGGCGCAGAAGGAGGACGGGGTGATGGTGTGCAGCTTGTAGTTTTCGTACCCTTCCGGCGCAGTGACCGCCAGCGTAACGGCGGGATTGATGGCGTACAGGAACGCCTTGCGGAAGTTGGTGCTGTTCACCGCCTTGGCCCAGTTGTCCGGCTGGTACTGGGCATCCACGCCGGTGGTGTTCCAGTTGGGGAACTGGTGGGCATAGGGCAGGAAGTTGAAGAAATAAAAGTAGCTCTTGCCGGTCTCCGGGCGATCCATGGACACCATATCCTTGGTGGTGTCATCTGCCAGCCAGCTGTCCAGAATATCCGAGCTGATGGTGGCCTGGTCAATTTCGCCGCGCCGCACCATCTCCGGGCCGCTGATGAGCGCCTCCTGATTGTAGATGTAGCGGATGGTGTCGATATAGACGTTGTCCTTATCGTAGTTTTCGGGGTTTTTCTTCATCACCCAGCTTTCCAGCGGGGTGTACTCCGCCAGATAGAACGCGCCGCAGTTGCAGGCGGTCTCGGCGCTGGTGCAGAACTGGTCGCCCAGCTCTGCCAGCATGGGGCCGTAGGCAGGCTCAAAGGGAGCGTAGTTCAACAGGCTCAAAAAGCCCGGGAAGTCGTAGTTCAAAGTATAGGTCAGGGTGTGCTCGTCCACGGCAGCCACGCCCACGGAGGAAAAATCCACGGCAGGGCAGGTGGTGGTGCTGCCGTCGGCGGCGGTCAGGGTGACGGTGCCTGCGGCGTCGATGGTGTAGGTGGTGCCGTCCTCGGCCACGGTGCCGTTGTTGGCGTTGTTGCGCCAGACGCAGTAGTTATAGTAGTCCTCAGCCCCGGCCACATAGGGGGTGACAAGGCTGGCGGTGCCGGAGGCGTAGTCCGGGTTTAGCAGATAGGCCAGCGCGTCCACAAAGTCCTGCGCGGTCACAGGGCCAAGCACCGCGCCGGTATAGTCCACCCAGTTCTCGTCCCGCAGGTGGAAGGTCCATGTCAGGGTGTCGGCGTCCCACTCCCAGCTGGTGGCAAGGCCTTCGCGGATCTTACCACGGCTGTCGTACTCCACCAGTGTGTCCACGCAATGGGTGCCGTGGTACAGGTCCGGGTCGGCAGAGCAGATGAGATAATTCAGGGTGGCGGGCTGGCGGGCGTACAGCACGGTGTAGGTAGCGCTGTCGCCGGTTGCGGCAGTGCCGCCCGCAGCGGAGCCGCCGCAGCTGCTCAGCAGCCCGGCAGCAGCGGTGGAAAGGGCTGCCGCGCCGCCTGCCTTGAGGAACTGACGGCGGGAAAAAGCATGATGCATCATAAAAAACCTCTTTCGCTCTTTGTAAAAAAAGAGGCAACGGAACCACATCCGTTACCTCTTTTGAACAGTCTGTCGGCTATTACTGGTAACTTTAAGCCCAGTATAGCATTGTTTGGGTGCAACGTCAAATAGTTTCCGCCGGGGCGGGGGCTGACCCCTCCCCGTGAAAATGCAATGCCGGAGCGTCCGCAGACGCTCCGGCATTGCTCTATTTAAAATAATTTTTCCGCTATTTATGCGCAAAGCAACGCGGAGCGCATTCCCAATCGTCCGGCTGTTACTCAGAGCGCGGCGCTTCGAGACTGGGCGCAGCCACATTGGCAGGGGTTGCGCTCTGCCCGGCGGGGATGGTATCGGGCAGGGCAGTGGCGGCGGTTTCCGCAGTCTTTACGGCAGCTTCGGCGGCAGTTTCTGCCGTAGCTTCCGCAGCGTTTTCTGCTGCCTTGGCGGCTTCTTCGGCGGCTTTGGCGGCACGCTCGGCCTTCAGCTGCTCGGCGCGCTGACGCGCTTCCTCCTGCCGCTTCTGGGTGCGCGCCTTGATGCGGCACACCGAGCACAGTCCCTCGGCGCTGTCCGGGGCAATGGGCTTGCCGCACTGCTTGCACAGGGTCTTGGTGCACTTGTGCAGCACCACGGGGCCAAGGGTGGTAAGCTGGTACAGCTTCATGCCGTCAAAGCCCTTGTTGGAGCACACGTTCATGCACACGCCGCACTCGCTGCACTTCCACGGGGTAAGCACCATACGGGTCTGGCCGTTGGGCATCTCCTCAAACTTCAAAGCGTTGGCGCGGCAGGCTTTTTCGCACCGGCCGCAGCCAAAGCAGTTGTCGGTGAATTTGGGCATATAGTAGCCGTACTGCAGGGGCGTTTCCATGGCGGCTTTCAGCTGCTTTGTGCGCTGGTGCAGCAGCAGGCGGAAGTCCACCCCGCTGTCCTCTTCGCTGCGCAGACCGGGCAGCATTTGCAGCAGCTTTTTGGTGCCGCTCTTGGAGCCGTGGCTCACCTGTTCCAGCATCTCGCGGCGGGTCAGCTCCTGCACATGGTAGGGGTACTCCTTTTCCTCATACGCCAGCGAGAACCGCGCTTCAAACATCGGCTGACCGAAAAAGTCCACAAGGCGGGTCAGTTCCTTACGCAGCTGCTCGGCGCACAGGTCGTTCTCGCACTGCCCGCAGGGGGTCAGGTCCAGCACGATCTTTTTGTTCAGCGCCAGATACGCCAGCGCCTCCCACGAGAGGGCACAGATGCAGCTGCGCACCACAGTGTTTTTGCGGGTGGATTTTTCACAGCCGATCCAGATGGTATCGTTGTCGGAATCCGCCGCAGCGGTATCCCGCTGCACCTGCTCCGGCGAGGGCGCAATGCAGCCGCTGCGGCAGGCGGAAACGCACAGCCCGCAGTCGGTGCAGGGGTCCCAGTCCTTGACGAGGTTCGGGCGGGTAAAGATCTCCTCGCCGTAGGGGCAGATGTCCTTGCAGGTCGTGCAGGGTTTGCGGTGGGGGTGCAAATTCCAGCACTGGCGGCGGTTGATCTCGGGATGGCTGGTCTTCATCAGGGCATCCATTGCAGTTCTGGTAAAAAAGCCCATGGTCTTACTCCTTTTCCACAACAGAGGTAAGGGCGGCGTGGTCGAGCAGGAAACGCTGCACCTTCTGGTTGGTCACGGCGGCGGCGATGGCGTCCCGGCTCAGCACCTTGCGGATCTCTTCTTCCGGGGTGTCGTGCAGCTTGGAAAGGCGGGCGATCTCGGCGTCCACCTCCTGCTGGGTCACGGTGATCTTTTCGGCTTCGGCAATGGCGCGCACTGCCAGCATTGCCCGCAGCTGGCGCTCGGCTTCCTTGCGGTAGCCCTCCCGCACCTGCTCCGGGGTCAGCCCGGCGCTCTTACAGTAGAGCTCCATGGTCATCTGGCTCTTGCGCAGCCGCTGGCGCAGCTGGGTCATCTGGTATTCGGCGTTCTGTGCCAGCAGCTCTGCGGGCAGTTCCACGGTCAGGTTCGCGCCTGCCATATCCAGCAGCGCCGCCCCGGCAATGCGGTCGGCGTTGGCTTCGTGGGAAAGGCGTTTTTTCTCCCGCAGGCTCTCCCGCAGGGCTTCCAAGTCCTCATAGCCCAGCGTCTTGGCAAAGGCATCGTCCACCGGGGGCACCTGCTTGCGCTCCACCGTGTGCAGGCAGATCTCAAACTGCGCCGTCCTGCCGGAAGTCGGCGGGGTAGGTGAAGTCGAAGCGGAAAGTCTCGCCCGCGCAGTGGCCGTACACCGCTTCTTCTGCGGCGGGCATCAGCTGCCCGGTGCCCAGCACCACGGTCACATTTTCCATCCGGCTGTCCGGGATGGAAGCCCCCTCCAGAAAGCCCTCGAAATCCAGCGTGACACGCATCCCACGGGCGGCGGGGTCGCCGGTGGGCACAAAGGGCGCATGGACACGCGCCATGTTGGCGAGATCCGCGTCCACGGCCTTTTCCGATACCGGGCGCACCCGGCGGGTGAAGGCAAGCCCCTTGTACTGCCCTAAGGCGGCAGCGGGCATGGTGTTTGCAGTCTGTTCCATAGTCGAACACTCCTTTTATATAGCAAAGCGGCGTTACAGCCCGCGGGCGGCCAGCCAGCTTTCTGCGATCTGGGAGAACATCTCCGGGTACTGGGCATCTTCTTCTTTAAAGGCGCTCAGGTAATATTCCACCTCGGCGCGGGTGGGGGCTGCGGTGCGCCGCCAGATCGTAAAGGTGGTGCCGTTGCCCATATCAAAGGTGGCTTCCTGTGTAAAGTACTGCTCCCGCACCGCAAGGAACCTCTCGTTCAGCTTGTGGGAAAGTTCGCCCTTGCCCACAAAGGTCTGGGGGAAGGGGTCGGCGGTGAGAACGTACTTCGCTTCAAAGAACTGCATGGGGAAGTTGTGGGTGCCCGGCACCGAGAAGCCGAAGGCCAGCTTATCGTTGATGGGCATTTCGGGCAGAAGGCAGTTCTTGAAGTGATCCGGGCAGTACAGCATATCGTGGGGGATCATGTAGCTGAGCTCACCCTCGGCGCAGTGGGTGTCGATCCAGTTGGCAATGGCCTTGATCTGCGGCAGATCCTTGCGGTCGTAGATCAGCTTGTCCAGCCGGATGAACTCCGACGCCGCCTTGAGGGGGAAGTGATCCACCAGAAAGCCCGGCAGGGCAATGGTGGTCAGGGGAGAGCAGCGCACCGAGGTGGCAAACACCAGCGTGAACACCCAGAACACGACCTTTGCCGCCCGGAAGCGGCTGATGCCCTCGGCCAGCGCCGCGGCGCCCAGCAAAAACAGGAGAAACCACCCCGGGAGGAACAGCAGCATCTGGTGGGAGCCGGTGTTCTGGATGCGGGTGAACAGCAGCATGCTCAGCAGGATCTCCAGCCCGGCAAGGCAGGGCAGCGCGGGCATTTTGCGCTTTTTCAGGCTGAACCACAGCCCCATGCCCACGAGCACAAGGTTCATCAGACCCATGCGGAAGAAATGCAGCGAGATCTCGGCCACAAAGCCGCCGCCGTTATAGTAGGAATAGCGCTCGGCGTAGCTGTAAGCGAGGATGCGGCTGACCATCGGCCACAGCAGGATCAGCATGGCCACCATGCTCATCAGGCCGAACAGCACGAGGTTGCGCACCTGCAAAAGCGCCTGCTTTTTCTGCCCGGCGCGGGCAGTACGCGCGCTGCTTACCAGCACCAGCACCGCGTAGGCAAAGTAGTAGCCCACCACAAAGTATAAGTACCACCGGCGGGAGAGGATGATGGCTGCCGTGGCGGCAAACAAAAGGCAAAAGCGCACCGGCTCCAGCTTTTCAAACCGGAAGTCCAGCGTGAGCAGCAGAATGCTGAAGCCGAAGATGAGGCCGAACCAGTCCGGCTGGCTGAGCATGGCGCTCATGCGCAGCCACGGGTAGGTGACCATCCAGGTCATGCCGATGAGGAAGTACCAGAAGCGGTTTTTCACCCGCAGCATCTGCCCCACTTTCATGGTAAGCCCTGCCAGCAGCACCAGCAGCATGGGCAGGATGCTGAACACCTGACAAAAGGCAAAGCTGTCGCCGGTGTGGTCGCTCAGGCAGAAGGGAAACTCCAGAAACAGGGTGATGAAGTTGGTATAGTCCTCGGCAAAGGAGCCGAAGATGTACTGGAAACCCGCCGCCGGGCTTTGCAAAAAGGCGGCTTCGGCACTGTACTGTTTGCTGATATAGTTAAAATAATCCCAGATGTAAACAAAGCTGCGGCGGCCAAGCGCCCAGAAAAAATAGACCAGCGCCGCCGCCCACAGGCCAACAATGATTGCTTTGTGGAACAGGTCGAACTTTACCCCCGCCACCCGCAGCACCAGCAGCACACAGGCAAACAGTGCCAAGTTGCACCACAGGCTCACCAGCGGAAAAAAGAACTTGCTGCCGGGCGCAGCCAGCGCAAAAACGGCCAGCAGCACCGCCGCTGCCGCCAGCGCCAGCGCAGTTTTCGCCGCAGCGGAAACGCGGGGCTTTGTAATGGGTTCGGTCATGGAACAAGACCCTCCTTGCAAAGTTTCATACCTTACAGTATAACAACTCCCCGGGGCACTGTCCAGCACCCCGGCGGCGAAAAATGCAGAATGTCCCGCCGCTTTCAAAGCAGACGGGACATTTTTGCATAAATATTACTTATCGGAAACTTCCGCAGCGGCCTTAGCAGCCTTTGCCGCCTTGCGCTTTTGCGCCAGCGCCCTGTTGGCGCTCAGGCGGGCGGCGTCCGGGTTGGGGGCTTCCGGGGTAAGCCGCAGCAGATAGCTGCCCATGGCGGGCAGGTCCAGCGTCAGGGTGTAGTCTCTGCCGAACACGCCGCCGTCGGTGGTGTGGAAGCTCTGCTTGCGGTGCGCCTTGTGCACGCCGCCCCAAGTGCCGGCTTCGGTGTCCAGCACCAGCTCTGCGCTGCACGGGAACTTGAGGTACAGAGGGAACTTTTTGTGGGCGTGGTTCTGCGTGTTCATCACGCAGAGCAGGTTCTGCCCGCGCCCCTTGCGCAGCCATGCGTACACACCCTCGGCGCAGCTTTCGTTTGCCACCCACTCAAAGCAGTCCGGGTTGTACTCGCCATCGTAGAGGGCGGGCTCGGAGGCGTAGGTGCGGCAGAGGGCAGCAAAGTACTTCTGGAAGGCATCGTGGAAAGGGTATTCCAGCAAATTCCAGTCCAGCTCCCGCTTTTCGTCCCACTCCCGGAAGTGTGCCAGCTCGTTGCCCATAAAGTTCAGCTTTTTGCCGGGATGGGTGTACATATAAAAATACAGGGTGCGCAGCTGGGCGCATTTTTCCGCGTAGCTGCCCCACAGCTTATCAATGATGGTCTTTTTGCCGTGCACCACTTCATCGTGGCTCAGCGCCAGCAGATACAGCTCGTTGTAGAAGTAGTGCATACTGAACAGCAGCTTGCCGTAGCAGCCCGGGCGCTCGCCGAAGGGGGTGGCAAAGTAGTCCAGCGTGTCGTGCATCCAGCCCATGTCCCACTTGTAGTCAAAGCCCACGCCCTCGTAGCGGGTGGGGGCGGTCACCTTTAAAAAGTTTGTGGAGTCCTCTGCCATGTAGATGCCGGTGGGCCAGCGCTCGTTCAGGCCGTGGTTCAGGCTGCGCAAAAAGTTCACCGCGCCCTGATTTACGCCGCGGTTGGGGTCGCCCTGCCAGTACAGCGCCCGGGAGATGGCGTCCATGCGGATGCCGTCGCAGTGGTACACGTCCATCCACAGCCCGGCGGCGCTGCTCAAAAAGCTGCACACCTCCCGGCGGTAGTAGTTGAAGTTGCAGGTGCCCCACTCGCTCTGTCCCACGTCGCTGTCGTACTCGTACAGGTAGGTGCCGTCAAACTTTGCCAGTGCGTCAGCGTTGGCGGCAAAGTGCACCGGCACAAAGTCCATGATGACGCCGATGCCCATGCGGTGGCAGGCGTTGACAAAGCCCGCGAACTGGGCGGGGGTGCCGTAGCGGCTGGTCACCGAGAAATAGCCGGTGGTCTGGTAGCCCCAGCTGCCGTCAAAGGGGTGTTCGGCCAGCGGCAGCAGCTCCACATGGGTAAAGTGGTGCTCCAGCAGCCACGGAATCAGCTCCCGCGCCAGCTCCTCGTAGTTGTACCACCCGTCCGAGCCGTCCGGCCGGGTTGCGCCGGGCTTATGCTTCCAGCTGCCGACGTGCAGCTCGTAGATGTTCAGCGGGCGGTTGCGGCATTTATCCCGCCGCTCCATCCACGCAGTGTCGTCAAAGGTGAAGTCCAGCTTTGTCAGCTTGCTGGCGGTGCCGGGGCGCAGCTCGGTGGCAAAGGCGTAGGGGTCGCTGCGCATCACGGTGCTGCCGTCCGCGCCATGCACGCGGTATTTGTACAGATCTCCTTCCGCAAGGCCGGGGATAAAGGCGCTCCACACGCCGGTATCGGCTTTTTCCATGGGCACACCGCGCTCCCAACCGTCAAAGCCGCCGCACACCTCCACGGCGGTGGCACCGGGTGCCCACACGGCAAAACGCCAGCCCTCGGCGCCGTTTGGGTCGGTGCAGGGGTGCGCACCCAGAATGCGGTAGGCATCGAAGCAGTCGCCACTGAAAAACGTGCGGGGGATCACAGGGTAATTCATGCAAAGATCTCCTTACTTCTCTATGTTGACCGGCGATGTGCGCCGGTTGTTCCAAGGTGGATTTGGGCAAACTATCCAAGAAAAACGGCTGTTTACCAGCATGATGGCCGATAATCTTAGCGAATCTTGACAAAAATCGGCAAATTTTCACATATTTGCCAAATCTTGTGGTATACTGTTGCTACTGCCGTGCAAGCGGCGCAACTTTTTAAGCAATAGAACGGGAGCGAATGACCATGGCTTGGTATGACGAAGCAGTATTTTATCACATTTATCCGCTGGGGCTGTGCGGCTGTGCGCACGAAAACGACGGCCAGCCCACCCCGGGCGCTTTTGCAAAGCTGGAAGCATGGGCAGCCCACGCGGCAAAGCTGGGCTGCACGGCTATCTACATCGGCCCGCTGTTCGAAAGCGGCTCCCACGGTTATGATACCATCGACTACCGTCTGGTGGACCGCCGCCTTGGCACCAACGAGGAGTTCAAGGCCTTTGTGGCAGCCTGCCACGCCCGCGGGCAGCGGGTCATCGTGGACGGCGTGTTCAACCATGTGGGCCGCGATTTCTTCGCGTTCCAGGACCTGAAGGCGAACCGCGAGAACGCCCGCTATAAGGACTGGTTCTGCGATGTGAACTTCTGGGGCAACAACGAGTATAACGACGGCTTTTCCTACGGCAACTGGGGCGGCTACAACCTGCTGGTCAAGCTGAACCAGCGCAACCCGGAGGTGCAGCAGTACCATTATGATACCGTCCGCTTCTGGGTGGAGCAGTTCGACATCGACGGTATCCGTCTGGATGCAGCTGACGTGCTGGATTTCGACTTCATGCGCGGGCTGCGCCGTCTGGCAAACGAGGTAAAGCCGGAGTTCTGGCTGATGGGCGAGGTCATCCACGGCGATTACAGCCGCTGGGCAAACCCGGAAATGCTGCACTCGGTTACCAACTACGAGCTGCACAAGGGCTTGTGGAGCGGACACAACGACCACAACTATTTTGAAATTGCCCACACCATGCGCCGGCTGCAGGGGCTGTGCCACGACACCCGGCTGTATCTCTTCTCGGATAACCACGACGTAGAACGCCTGCCCAACAAGCTGCGCAACCGGGAGCACATCCGGCATATCGCCATTCTGGTGTACAGCCTGTGGGGCATTCCGTCCATCTACTACGGCTCGGAGTTTGGCATCGAGGGCAAAAAGGAGTGGGGCAGCGACTGGCCGCTGCGCCCCTGCTTGGAGCTCAGTGACTACGCTGATGCAGAACGTACAAATCCTGTTACCAGTGTATACAAAGCGCTGGGGAAATGCAAGGCTGAGTTGCCGGAAATGACCTACGGCGAGGTAAAAGAATTGCAGCTTACTACCCAGTGCTACGCCTTTGCCCGGGTGCTGGACGGCAAGGCCGTGGTGGCGGTGCTGAACAACGGCGATACCCCCGCACAGCTGGAGTTCCAGCTGCCGGTGGAAACCGCCAAGGTCACCGACCTGCTGGCGGACACCGTGGGCGCGCAGGAGGTGCTGGTCTCTACCGAGTGGAACCGCATGAAGGTGCAGCTGCCCTCCAATTACGCCACCCTGCTGCGGCTGGAATAAAGCAACGCCTGCGGCGTGACCGGAGCGAAAGCCTTTACCCTTTGGGGATAGGTTTCTCCCTTTCGGGGGGAAGCCTTTGTTCAGAAAGCTGAGATTGGAATAACCTTGCACATTTTGCCGCGTTTTGCTACAATAAGGAGAGAAAAGTCGTTTTACGGAAAGGAAGCCTGACCCTCTATGAATGCAGCACAGCGCAGAGAATGCATCCTGACCCGGCTGAACAGCGCCGGTGCCCCCTTAAGCGCCAGCACGCTGGCGGCAGAGCTGGGGGTGTCGCGGCAGATCGTGGTAGGGGATGTGGCGCTGCTGCGCGCCGGCGGGGCGCAGATCGATGCCACCCCCCGGGGCTACCAGCTGCACCCGGCGGAGAAGGGCTATACCGGCATTCTGGCCTGTGTGCACCGCACGCAGGAGGAGATGCGCCGGGAGCTGTATACCGTGGTGGATCAGGGCGGCACGGTGGTGGATGTGGCGGTGGAAAACAGCCTGTATGGCGAGATCCGCGCCACCCTGAACCTGTGCAACCGGTACGATGTGGACAACTTTATCCGTCAGGCTGCGGATGCGCCTGAGAGCCTTTTGAGCCGCATGACCGGCGGCGTGCACCTGCACACCCTGCGCTGCCCGGACAAGGACACCTTTGCCCGCATCCGCGATGCTTTGGAGCAGCAGGGGCTTTTGTACCGCAAGGAGTGACCCTGCTCCGCTTATACCCAGTATAAAAAGGCTTGCGGGGCTTGTCTATCCGCAAAACCGGAAAAATGTTGGAAAATCAACAAAAAAGCAAAAGAGGTGGGTTTTCTGGATATCCGCATTGAAAAGACTGAGCGCGCCATCAAAGAAGCTTTTATGGAGCTGCGCCGCGAAAAGCCGGTGGAGAAGATCCGTGTCAAGGAGCTGTGCGACCGCGCCTGTATCAATAAATCCACATTTTACGCCCATTATCAGGATATCTATGCGCTGGCCAACGCCATGGAGGACGAGATGGTGCACGCGGTGGTGGAAAGTCTGCCCCGCCTGACCGCCAGCGATGTGAGCGAGCGTACCGAGTGGCTGACGCGGGAGATGTTCCGCGCCTTCACCGCGCATCAGGCCGAGATCAGCGTGCTATTCTCCGGCTCCCGGCAGGGGCTGTTCATCAACCGGGTGGAGCAGGCCATGTGCCAGTGCATCGCCCAGACCGACCCCACCTTTGAGGCGGACGTAGTGCGCAAGGTGGTGCTATCTTTCTGCGTGCAGGGGTGCTACTACACCTTTACCAGCTACTGCGGTCAGATGGACGAAAAACGCCTTGTGACTCTGCTTGCCTCCATTGCTCGCGCCGCGCAGCGGATACGGATGTAACGGGGCTGGTTTTGAATGCGCCCCGCGCATAAACAGCGGAAAAATTAGTTTTATTTTCGGGATAGCGGAGCGTCTGCGGACGCTCCGCTATCCCATTTTCACAGGGCAGGGTCGTAACCGAAAACGGGCAGTTGCGCCACTCCCATAAAAATACAAAGTCGGGCAGTCTGCGGGCTGTCCGATTTTTTGTTTTCACGGGGGACACACTTTGACAAAACTACCAAAAAATAAGACGAAAATTCGTCATCTACACTTTTTTACCAGATTTTTCAAGAAATAGTTTACACTATGCCGGAAACGGTGGTATTATATAAAATAGTGTAATATGGGGTAAAATGTGTCTGTATACTCCGGGAGGGAAAAGGATGAAGGACAAGATCTCGCGCCGCAGCTTTCTGGCGGCGGCTGCGGTCTCGGCAGCGGCACTGGCCGTGTCCGGCTGTGATGCAAAAATGAGCAAAAAAGAAGTGACCGACATCACGGTGTGGAACTACTACAACGGCGACCAGCTGGAAAGCTTCAACCGCCTTGTAAGCACCTTCAACGAGACCATCGGCAAGGCAAAGGGCATCCGGGTGACAGGTTCCAGTCAGGGCACGGTGAACGACCTGGAAGCCAACGTGATGGATGCTGCCGAGGGCAAGGTGGGCTCTGCGGAGATGCCCACCATTTTTGCCGCCTACGCGGATACCGCTTATAAGCTGGACCAGATGGGCATGGTGGTGGACCTGAAGGACTACCTGACCGAGGATGAAAAGGCCGCCTTTGTGCCCGGCTATATCACCGAGGGCGATTTTGACGGCAGCGGCAGCATAAAAATTTTTCCGGTGGCAAAATCCACCGAGCTGATGTTTTTTAACGATACCGACTGGCAGCGGTTCTCGAAGGACACCTTTGTGCGTTACGGTGCCCTTTCCACCATGGAGGGTGTGGCCGCAGTGGCCGAGCAGTACTACAACTGGTCCGGCGGCAAGGCGCTGTTTGGCCGGGATGCGATGGCAAACTATATGATTGTGGGCGCAAAGCAGCTGGGCTGCGAAATTTTTGAAGTACACAACGGCAAAATGACCCTGCACTTCGACCATGATGTGGTGCGCAAACTGTGGGATAACTACTATGTGCCCTTCGTCAAGGGGTATTTTGCTGCGAATGGCCGCTTCCGCAGCGATGACGTAAAAACCGGCGCACTGCTGGGCTGTGTAGGCTCCTGTGCCAGCGCCACCTTCTTCCCGAAGCAGGTGATGCCCGGGGATAATCAGGTCCACGATATCGAGATGAAGGTGCTGCCTGCGCCCCGGTTTGCCGGGAGTGAAAAGGTGGCGGTGCAGCAGGGCGCCGGCATGGTGGTCACCACCGGCACCGAGGCCGAGATCAACGGCGCAGTCACCTTTTTAAAGTGGTTCACCGAGCCGCAGAATAACATCGCTTTCGCGGTGGAGTCGGGCTATCTGCCGGTGACAACCGCCGCCAACGACATGGACGCCATCCGCGCAAGCGGGCTGGAACTGACCGACAATATGGAGCAGACCCTTTCCGGCGCGGTGAAAACGGTGCGCGAAAACGAGCTGTACACCCCTACGGCCTTTGCAGGCGGCAATGCAGTCCGCAAGATACTGGAATACAGCATGGGCGATCAGGCCAGTGCCGACCGGGACACGGTGCTGGAACGCATCGCCGCAGGCCAGAGCGCGGAAGCAGCCATGGCAGAATTTTTGACCGACGACTATTTTGAGGCGTGGTATCAGGCCACCCTTGCACAGTTACAGCAGTACGAGGGCTGACCGCCCGCAAAAAAGACGGAAAGGGGGCAGGGCGATGTTTGACGCATGGAAAGAGCGCCAGCGGCAGCGCTTGAAAAACAGACCGGAAAGAACCGTGTTCTACAATATTTTTGCCACCATGATGCTGGTGCTGGTGGTGGAGCTGCTGATGGCGGTCGCCAGCATCCTTGCCGTCAACGTGACCGGGCAGCTGGACGAAAACGCCAAGGATCTGCTTACCATGCGGGTGCGCAACCGCGCCAGCTATGTGCAGGAGATCCTGCGGAACGCGGAGGATCTGGATCAGCTGAGCGAGCAGATCACCGCCACCACCCAGCAGCTGCTGAAAAGCGGCGATATCTCGCTGGATACGCTGGATAACAGCAGCGAACAGAGCGATGCTTTGCTGGTAGCGCTTGCCCCGCAGCTTCTGGACACCCTGCGCACAAAGCAGGTGACCGGCATCTTTATCATGCTGAACACCCATGATCTGGACACCTGCGAGGTGGGCAAAAAAATGCCCGGCATCTACCTGCGGGATATGGACCCGGACGCCCGCCCTTCGGAGCGCAACAGCGACCTTTTGCTGGAACGCGCCAGCGCCACAGTGGTAAAAGAGCTGGCCATCGGCACGGATAAGGGCTGGCAGCCCGCTTTCCCCTATCAGGGAGATACCAAGGGCGGCATCCTGCGCACGGTGTTTCAGACCGCGTATAAGAGCGGTGCCAGCCTTTCGGCGGAAAGCTATGGCCGCTGGACCACCAACTCCTACTGTCTGGCAGGGGACGACCGGCACGCCATTGCCTACTCGATGCCGCTGATCCTGCCGGACGGCACGGTATACGGCGTGGTGGGCGTGGAACTGCTCACGGACTATCTGCAAACAAAGCTGCCCTTCACCGAGCTGGACGAGGACAAGGCAGGCACCTATTTTATCGTGACCACTACCGATGATGCGCTGACGGACGGCGTGCTCTCCCTGCGCAAGACCGTGACCTCCGGCGAGGATCTGGTAACGGCGGATGCACCGCTGGGCGTTTTGAACTGCCGCAGCGACGGCAACGGCGGCAACTGGGCGGAGCTGAACGGCAAGCGCTATTATATGGTGCTGGAGCCGCTGCTGGTGTATAACCGCAACGCGCCCTTTGCCGCCGAAAAGTGGTTTCTGGCCGGTACCATGGAGCAGTCGGTGCTGCTGGCTTTTTCCGACCGGGTGCGCGAGGTGCTGCTGGCTACCTTACTGTTCACGCTGGTGCTGAGCGTTTTGGGCAGCCTGCTGATCTCGGCACGGCTGGCCAGCCCCATCAACCATTTGTACCGCGAGGTGATAGACGCGCAGGAGAAAAAGACCTTCCCCCGCCTGTCACGCACGGCCATCCGGGAGGTGGACCGCTTTGCCGAGACCATTACAGAGCTGAACAAGGAGCTGGTGACCAACTCCACCAAGTTTTTGCGCATCATGGATATGGCCAGTGTGGAGATCGGCGGCTACGAGCTGCGCACCGACACCGGCAGCGTGTTCGTGACCGATAACTTTTTCTCCCTGCTGGGCAAGCCCGAGATGCAGGGCGAGCCGCTGAGCGTGCGCCGCTTTGAGGAGGTGCTCAAGGGCATCCGGGAAAAGAATCCCTGTGACCACACCGCCGAAGGCGACGAGCTGCTGACCATTCAGCAGCCGGACGGGGTGCGGTACATCATGCTGCGCAGAACCATCGAGGGGCACGCCAAGATCGGCCTTGCCGAGGACGTGACCGCCGCCGTGCTGGAGCGGAAGCGCATCGAGCACGAGCGCGATCACGATATCCTGACCGGGCTGTACAACCGACAGGCCTTCAACCGGGTGTGCACGGAGCTGTTCGCCGCGCCGGAGCGCATGGGCGTAGCGGCGCTGATGATGATGGACCTGGATAACCTCAAGCACATCAACGATACCTACGGCCACGACTGGGGCGACCAGTACATCCGCCGCACCGGTCAGTGCCTGCGGGACAATACCCCCGCCGGGACGGTCTGCGCCCGCCTTTCCGGCGACGAGTTCCTTGTGCTGTTCCACGGCTACCGCAGCCGGGACGCAGTGCGGGAAAAGATCGACTGCCTGACCAATGCCATGCAGCAGAGCGTGGCGCTGCTGCCCAGCGGCAACGCTTTGCACATCAGCCTTTCCGGCGGCATCGCGTGGTACCCGGACGATGGGCAGGACTGGGAGACCTTGAAAAAATACGCCGACTTTGCCATGTATCAGGTCAAGCACGCCGACAAGGGCCGGGTGGAGGAGTTCGACATTGGGGTGTACAACCGCGAAGCCTACGCCGAGCGCACCCGCAGGGAGTTCCGGCAGCTGCTCAGCAATGCGCAGGTGTTCTACTGCTTCCAGCCCATCTTCTCGGCGCGCAGCGGCAGGGTAGTCGCCTACGAGGCGCTGATGCGCTCCGACCTGCCCACCCTGCGCTCCCCGGCCACCATCATGAAGCTGGCGCGGGAGCAGGGGGCACTGTACGAGATCGAGCGCATCACCTTTACCAAGGCGCTGGAGACCTTCGACAGCCTGTGCCGGGCGGGCAGCGTGTCCGGGGATGCCATGCTCTTTGTCAACTCCATCGCCAACACCTGCCTGTCGCATGAGGACGGCAAATATATAAACAGCCATTGGCACGAGCTGTGCCGCCGCATGGTCGTCGAAATCACCGAAGAGGAAGAGATCGACTATGAAGCATTGGAGAGAAAGCGCAATGCACCGGGCTTTTCCGGGATGTTTGCACTGGACGATTACGGCAGCGGCTATTCCAACGAGAATACGCTATTGCAGCTTGCACCCCGGTTCGTCAAGGTGGATATTACCATCATCCGTGGCATCGACACCTCGCCGGACAAGCAGCAGATCCTGCGCAATGTGGTGGCCTACGCCCACCCCCGCAGCATGAAGATCGTTGCCGAGGGCGTGGAGACCGCCGCCGAGCTGCGCACGGTCATCGAGCTGGGCGCAGACCTTTTGCAGGGCTATTTTCTGGCACGCCCGGCCATTGTACCGGGGGATATCGCGCCGGAAGCGGCTGCGATCATCCGGGAGTTGCAGCGCCGGAAAAAAGACTGAAATATATGCCCTCCCGGGCGCTGCGGCGCTGGGAGGGTTTTTGCAACGGAGGTAAAAAGATATGGTTCAGGTGGATCTCATCACCGGCTTTTTGGGCGCAGGCAAGACCACCTTTCTGCGCCGCTATGTGCGGTACCTTGTGCAGCAGGGGCATAAGGTGTGTATTCTGGAAAACGACTTTGGCGCGGTGAACGTGGACGCCATGCTGGTGCAGGAGGTGCTGGGCCCCGGCTGCGATGTGGAGACCATCAGCGGCGGCTGCGACTGCGATACCCACCAGCGCCGGATGCGCACCAAGCTCATCGCCATGGCCATGCGCGGCTTTGACCGGGTGGTGGTGGAGCCCAGCGGCATCTTTGACGTGGACGAGTTTTTCGATATCCTGCGGGACGACCCGCTGGACCGGTGGTATCAGCTGGGCAGCGTCATTGCCATCGTGGACGCCCTGCTGCCGGAAACGCTTTCGCCGCAGGCAGAGTACCTGCTGGCTTCCGAGACCATGAACGCGGGCCGCGTGCTGCTGAGCCGCGCCCAGCTGGCAGCGCCCGCCCAGTGCGCTGCCGCCGCTGCCCACTTGGAGCGCGCACTGGAAGCCGCAAAATCCTCCCGCCGCTTTGCGCCGGGGGAGATCCTTGCCAAGGACTGGGATGCCCTGACCGATGCTGATCTTGCCGCCCTTGCCGCCTGTGGCTGCCGGCAGGCCAGCTGCGAAAAGTTGCATTTTGACCAGCACGCGGCCTTTACCTCCCTTTGCTTTCTGGAACTGCACCTCACCCCACAGCAGCTGCAGGCAGCTGCACAGAGATTGTTCGCAGCGCCCGAGTGCGGGCAGGTGTTGCGGGTCAAGGGCTTTGCGCCCGCCCCGGCAGGCGGCTGGCTGGAGCTGAACGCCACCGCCGCCGGCTGCACCCTTGCGCCCATCCCGCAGGGGCAGGAGGTAGTCATCGTCATCGGCGAGGGGCTGGACAAAGCCGCCATTGAAGCAAACCTGAAGGGGTGAAAGGCAGTTTTCCCCCATAACAAACCGCATTGTGGAAAAACAGGAGGGAACACCATGCAGGAAGTACGCGCAGCCGTTATTGGCACCGGGGTCATGGGGCGCAAGTATGCCCAGATGATCGCAGAAGGAAAGGCGGGCGCATTGCGCCTGACCGCCGTGGTCTGCCGCAGCGCCGGGGCGCAGCAGTGGGCAAAGGATACCCTGCCGGATACGGTGCGGGTGTGCCCCAGCGCCGACCAGCTGTACGATTATGCAGAGGAGTTTGACGCCGTGCTGGTGGTCACCCCGCACAAGACCCACCCGGCGCTGGTGATGCAGGCTTTTGCTCACGGCAAGCACGTCTTGTGCGACAAGCCCAGCGCAAACGCGCTGGCACCGGCGCTGGAAATGAACCGCGCCGCCGAGGAAAGCGGCCTTGTTTTTGCCATGATGTTCCATCAGCGCCGCTACAAAAAGTATATGCGGCTTAAAAAATTACTGGATGATGGGGTTCTGGGCGAGGTCAAGCGGGTGCAGCTGGAAAACAGCCGCTACTTCCGCACATGGATGTACCACCGCTCCGGCAGCTGGCGTTCCAGCTGGGCAGGGGAGGGCGGCGGCGCGCTGCTCAATCAGGGCCAGCACATTCTGGATATCTGGCAGTGGCTGTTCGGGATGCCGGAGAGTATTTATGCGGTAATACCATACGGCAAGTATAACGATTTTATGGTGGATGACGAGGCTACTCTGCTGATGGAGTACCCGCAGCAGCGCACCGCCACCTTTATTCTCTCCACCGGCGAGGGCAGCTACACCGAGCGGTTGGAGATCGTGGGCACCAAGGGCACCGCCCTGCTGGAAGAGGACACCCTCACCCTGCACACCTACACGCCAGACACCGAGACCTACCGCCGTACCGCAGACTGCACCGAGCGCCAGCAGCTTACCGAGACCACCACCACCGAGCAGTTTGCGCCGCAGGCTGAGCCCTACCCGGAGATGCTGGCAAACTTTGCGGATGCCATTCTGCACGGCACGCCCCTGACCGCCCCCGGCGTGGAGGGCGTGCGCGCACTGGAGCTGACCGATGCCGCCTACCTGTCCGCATGGCTGGGGGAGAAGCTCACCCTGCCGCTGGACGCAAACCGCTTTGAGCAGGAGCTGCAAAAGCATATTCAGGAGGAACAGACAAATGGCTAAGCTGCGGTTTATTGTAGTAGGCTCCGGCTGGCGGTCGCTGTTTTACTGGCGCATCGCGCAGGCGCTGCCGGAGCGGTTCGAGCTGTGCGCCATGCTTTGCCGCACCGAGGAAAAGGCCGAAAAAATGCACCGGGAGTACGGCGTGCCGGTAAGCACCTCGGCGGAGCAGTGCATTGCCCTGCACCCGGACCTTGTGGTGGTGGCAGTGAATAAAGCGTCCATCGCCGCCGTCAGCACCGAATGGCTTGCCCGGGGCTTTGCCGTGCTGTGCGAGACCCCGGCGGCACTGGAGGAGGACGCATTGCGTGCCCTCTGGCAGCTGCACCGGCAGGGCGCAAAGCTGCAGGTGGCAGAGCAGTACTGGCTGTACCCCACGCTGGCAAAACGGCTGGCGGCGGTGCGCAGCGGCGCACTGGGCACGCCGCAGTTTGCCCGGCTGTCGGTGGCGCACGGCTACCACGCGGTCAGTCTGGCGCGGCAGTTCCTGAACGCCGGGCAGCAGCCGGTGCGGGTGACCGGCCGCAGCTGGACGGAAAAGATCATCGAAACGGACTCCCGCTGGGGTGCGGTGCATAACGGCGCACTGGTGGAAAAGACGTTGCAGCAGCACACGCTGGAATTTGCGGGCGGCGGCACGGCGTTTCTGGATTTTAACGGCGTGCAGTACCACTCTTACCTGCGCAGCACCCACACCAGTGTGCAGGGAGAGCGGGGCGAACTGTTCGACGACACCCTGCGCTGTCTGGATGCCGCCGGGGAGCCGGTGTGCCGTCCGCTGACCCCGCTGCCCGACCCGCTGGCAGCTGCCGCCGCGCAGGCAGGGCTTAACGAGGACGAGACTGCCATCGCCTGTTTTCTGGACAGGATGCAGGGCTATCTTGCCGGTGGGGCAGAGGTGTACCCGCTGGCAGACGCCTTGCAGGACGCCTACCTTGCCCTGCTGATGGAGCGCGCCCTTGCCGCCCCCGGCCAGCCGGTGGAAAGCACCCCGCAGCCGTGGAATACAGAAGAAAGATAAAAAAGGCTCAGAAGCACCTGTCGGCGCTTCTGAGCCTCTTTTCACGATTGGAGCTGTGACGGCAAACAGCCAGTTCCCCGTAGCAGCCCTTTCCGTGAAAACGGGACAGCGGAGCGTCCGCAGACGCTCCGCTGTCCCAAAATTATAAATGTTTTTCCGCTAAAAATGCCCAAAGCAACGCGGAGGGCATTCAAATCGTTATACCCCCCGAAAGGGGCACAGGATCACATCAGGTCGATCAGTGCTTCCACCTCGTCCATGCGGGTGGCCCAGCTGGTGGCGATGCGTACCACGGTGTGGGTGTCGTCGAACTTCTCCCAGAAGCCGAACTTTGCCTTGCCTTCCAGCGCAGCCAGCTGGGCGTTTTCCAGCACAAGGAAGATCTGGTTGGTGGGGGAGTCCATAAAGAAGCGATAGCCCTTTTCCGCAAAACCGGCTTTCAGGCGGTTAGCGGTGATAATGGCGTTTTTGCTGATGGAGAAATACAGGCCATCGGTGAACAGCACGTCAAACTGGATGCCCAGCAGCCGCCCCTTTGCCAGCAGTGCGCCCTGCTGCTTGACCATGGTCATAAAGTGCGCCGGTGCGCCGTGGGGGAACACCACAGCCTCGCCGCACAGCGCACCCACCTTGGTGCCGCCGATGTAAAATACATCGGTCAGCCGTGCAAGGTCGGCCAGTGTCACGTCCGTGCCCTCGGCAGCCAGACCGTAGCCCAGCCGTGCACCATCGAGGAACAGCGGCATCTTGTATTCCTGACACACAGCGTGCAGGGCTTCCAGCTCTGCCTTGGTGTACAGGGTGCCGTACTCGGTGGGGTGGGAGATGTACACCATGCCGGGGAACACCATGTGGTCGTGGTTGTCGTCGGCGTAGAAGGTGGCCACCAGTGCCCGCAGCTCGGCAGCGTCCAGCTTGCCGTTGTGCTGCGGCAGGGTGATGACCTTGTGACCGGTGTACTCGATGGCACCGGCTTCGTGCCCGGCCACATGGCCGGTGGCAGCAGCCACTACGCCCTGCCACCGCTGCAGCATGGACGCGATGACGATGGCGTTGCTCTGGGTGCCGCCGGAGATAAACTGCACGTCGGCCTCCGGGCAGGCGCAGGCGGCGCGGATCTTCTCCCGGGCGCTGGCGCAGTAGGGGTCGGTGCCGTAGCCGGAGACTTTTTCAAAGTTGGTCTCGGTCAGCTTTTGCAGAATGGCGGGGTGTGCACCCTCGCAATAGTCGTTTTCAAAATACAGCATGGCAAAACGCTCCTCTATATAATTGTAAGAAAACAGTACCTCTATTCTACATCGCCGCGAAAACCCTGTCAAACCCAAAACGGCGCACGGTACACGCAATGCACCGCAAAAACGCTTACAGGATACCCGGTGCGACACGATGTTGACCAGAATCACAGCCTACAACAGTTTTTTACGAAAGTATGATTATTTCCAGAAATATGAAAAGTTTTTCAAAAAAGTGCTTGACAATTCTGCTGCATCTGGTATAATAACTATCGTTCCGAGCGTCACAGCTCACGAACACAACAGAATATGCGGATATGGCGGAATTGGCAGACGCGTTAGATTCAGGTTCTAATCGGGGCAACTCGGTGGAGGTTCAAGTCCTCTTATCCGCACCAAACAATGAAAATCCGAACCTTTTCTCGATAGGAGAAGGGTTCGGATTTTTTTTTTCGGAAAACAGTGCAGTCTTGCGCTGAAAAAAACAGAGCGTTCCCCGGCGGGAACGCTCTGTTTTTCGTTGTGAGAGGTCTTATTCGTTCAGCGCTTTCCACAAACCGTCTGCGGCATCAAACACTGCAATGCTATACCCGGCAAAGCGGCTCTGGACATCCACAGTCTGGCTGCCATCGGCGGCGGTGTTGTAACTGCCCAGTTCCAGCCCGGAAAGGGCGGGCTGGCTGCTCCACGGGATGAGCTTTGCCTGCCAGTCTGCGCCCAGCTTTTCGCTCAGCGCCCCATAGGCCTGTTCGAAGCCCTCCGGGTCATCCAAGATCCAAATTTTGCTTTCGCCGCTAGAAAGGTCGGTGTTCATCTGGGTGGCACCGGCCATCTGCCCGTTCATGTCGGTCAGGGCGGCATCGGCACTCCATGTGTAGTTGTTCACCTGCACGATGACCGCCCCGTCCCCGTTAGCATCCTCCGCATAGTCTGCCAGTGCAGTCTGCAAGCGCTGCACAGCCTCGTCCGGCAGGGCTTCTGCCGTGACCACTGCCACGGTATAGTCCGGGTCTACGGTGGTCAGCAGACCGTGCGCCACATACGCTACGCCCACAAAAACCATTGCCGCCACCGCCACGATGCCCCAGTTGTAATACCACCAGTTGGCGCGGGAGCATTTTTTCTGCTCCTGTGCGGTCAGGGGCTTATCCGGCGCTGCCGGGCGCGGGATGCTGCGCACCTCTACGCCGTACGCCTGCCGCAGCACCGGGAACAGGGTCTGCATGGCTGCCAGCCCCGGCAGCCAGAAACCAAACAGTACCGCCCAGAAGATGCTGACAGGGAACAGCAAGATCATGCCGCCGATGCCCGCCAGCATGAGAACGCCTGCCAGGACGCAGCGTGCCGGGGCGGCAGCCAGCAGCCTGCCCGCCCGGCGCAGCAGGCTGTCCGGGACGGGGACTTGCAGCGGCAGCACGGCAGCGCAAAGCGTAGCCAGAACTGCCAGCACCAGAAAATCCAGCGCCAGAAAAACGAGAATGGCAAGCCCGGGATAATACCCCTGCTTGGCGGCGGCTTCAAACACAAAGGCCGATACAAAGCACAGCAGCCCCAGCACCAGCGTGCCAATGCAGCCAAAGCCGCAGGCGGCTTTCCAATGGGCGGCAAGGGTCTGCTTTGCCCGGGACAGCCACTGGGAGGGGTCGTTCTGCAGGCTGCGCAGGGCACAGTCTGCCAGCAGCACCATGGCCGGGCCGGTCAGCAGACCGGTGACCGCGCTGCACACCACCGTCAGCGGCAGGGAGAGCAGGGTCACCCCCAGCGAGACCCCCAGCGCAGCGGGCAGGCAGAGCACGCAGACCATCAGGTTCGTGCCCAGCAGCTGGCCAAGGTCGCGGCCGACCATCTGGCAAAAGCGTGCAAAGCCTTTTTTCTCCGGCTCGTTTGGGCCTACGCCGTGGCCGTCCCGCCCGTAAAGGGCATTGTAGATGCTCATCTTACTTCACCTCGGTGCCAAAGGCTTCGATCTGGGTCAGGGCAGGGAAGGGAGAAGTCCCCTCAGCCTGAATGAGGTCTTTCAGCACAAGGCTGCGCACCCGCTTGGGCTCAAAGGTCACGCTCTGGGGTTTGGCGCTTTTCACCAGCGGGATGTCCAACCTGCTGCCGTCGGAAAATTCCACCGTGGCCTTTACCCAGTAGTTGTCGTGGGGAAAATCTGCCCGCTCGGTGATACGCAGCTCGTCCAGCAGTACTTCCCGGCCAAAATCCAGCGTCAGGGCAGCGTTGGGGTCGCGGTTGATGCCCCAGCTCTGATAGGGGTACTCGCCGTGGGCACTGTTTTCAAAAATGCCGTCGATGGCGTTGCGGGCGGCAAACACCGCCTCGCCGCGCGTTTCCACGTTGGCGCTGGCATGGGGGTAAAAACCGGTGTCGCCGTGCTCGTCATAGCAGTTAAAGGCCAGATTCCGCCGGGCGGCGATCTCCTCCGGCAGCGCCAGCCGTGCCCGGATGACATGACGGCTGCCCACAAAGCTCTTGGGCGAGTAGGTGATGGCCTGCTCCCCGAAGGGAATGTGGAAATTGATCTCCCGCTTGACCACATACACAAGGGATTCGGGCATGGTGTCCTCGAACTGGATGACGCAGTACTGGCCGGGGTGGTCGATTTCCAGTGCCACCCGGTCGCCGGGGTGGTATTCGTTGGTGTAAACAAGGGATACGGCGGTGTCGGCGTCACAGGTCATCAGGGTGTGGCCGACTTCGTCCAGAATTTTCAGCTTGATGGTCTCCATGGCAGTTCTCCTTAGTACAGTTCGAGGTTCAGCATTTTTTGGAAATGCAGGGTGATCTTATAGATGGTTTCCGGCCATGCGGTGCGCAGACGCGGGTCGGTGATGGGCACCGCTGTAACAGCAGCCGTTGCGGCGTCCGGGTCAAAGCGGATGCTGCCCAGTGTGCCCACCGCAAAGCCGTCCGCAGTGGGGACGGGTTGCTGCTCGGTGAGCAGGGTCAGGTCTACTGTGCCGGGATAGTCCGTTTCGTCCCGCAGGGTGATGCCCTGTTCGCTGACGGATACGCTGCGGCAGTAGGTGGTAAGCCCCGGGATGGGAGGGTACGCGCACGCCAGTTCGCCGGTGATGCTATTTTCAGTGGTCTGGATATCCCGTGCAGCGTATTCCGCGCCGGGCAGCTGCTGCACGCCGTCAAAGGTGGGCAGATTGTGCCATGCGCTCTGCATCGTCCAGATCTCATACCGCTGGGGGCTGAAGGTCTTTTGGGTGTAGCTTTCCACCCCGATATCGATCAGGAACGGTCTGCCGTCCTTGTATACGGTGATGCTGCCGGTATCATTGTGGTTGTGGCTGTCGCCGTTGGAGCCAAACTTTGCACCCAGCACCCAGCTGCCCTGCCGCGCGGCATAGACGCCCACGCTGGGGTACCACACCGTTAAATGGTGCCGGGGCGTTGCGGAGTATGCCATCATTTCTTCTTCTGCAAAGGCGGTGGTCAGCCGGTACCACAGGTTGATGTGGGTGCTGCCGTCCGGGTTCTGCAAATGGTCGGGGTCGGCATCGGCGCGGAAGTCTGCCGCCGCAAGGGCTTGCAGGGCATCGCTGCCCACAGCCTGCCCAAAGCGGTATTCCCGCGCACCGCACCGTCCGGCAAGGGGGCTGCAATCGCCAAAGTTCAGGTAGTAAGGGCCTTCCACATGGACATTGCGGATGTACTCCGCGATATTTTTGATTTTAGGCTCATGGAACAGGGGAGAGAAGGCCTCCGGCGCAATGCTGGACAAAATTTCAAGACAGCCCCACAGGGTCAGCCCGGCGTGGCGGTAATACTGCGCACCCTCGTTGCAGCAGCCGTCCGCGCCGTAGTCCTTTAAAAAGCAGTCAAGACTGTACGCTGCCTGTTTGACGGCAGCCTGCCGCTGCTGCTGTGTGGTGGGCAGCAGAAAGACCGTGAGCAGCACATTCTGGGTGCACCAGCTCGTCCAGTTGCACATAGGCTCTGCGCCGTTGCCCATCCACCAGAAGTGGCTTGTAAAATAAGGCGTCAGGATGCGGGCGTTCAGTTCCCGCTCCATCCGCGCCGTGATGCCCGGCGCGGCAGTATCCAGCTCATCGGGCAGTAAGTACCGGGTCAGCGCCAGCAAGGCGCCGGTCTCGGCGGCAAACAGATCTACGATGGGGCGGGTGGTGTCCGGCAGGGGCAGCTGCGGGGTGTCCCGCACATAGCTGTTGTGGGCGGGCAGCTGCCATGCGCTTTCCTCACAGATCGCCCATACGGTATCGGCAATGGCACCCAGAAAGCGCCCTTTGTGCTCCACACACTCGGCACTTACCAGCGCGCACAGCCGCGCCCGGCGGGAGAAGTAAGCCGTCTCCCATGGGGTGCGCCGCCCAGTGTGGGTGAAATCCAGCCAGAGCGAGAGCGGCAGGGGCGCAATGGGCGTTTGCAGCGCGGCTTCCCCCGCCTGCAAAAAGCGCTGCTTTGCCCGCAGGGGCAGCCCCTGCCATGCGGTGCGCTCTTTGGCAGGGGGGAATGGCCGGTAGCCGGGAAGAAATTCCGGCAGATGGGCAAGCTGTTCCTGTATCATAAAAGCCTCCGATTTTAAATACTTTGCTGGTATTCCCGCGGGCTGAGCCCCGTGACCTTTTTGAACACCTTGGAAAAATAGAAAGCGCTCTCGTACCCCAGTTTCTCAGCAATCTCGTATACTTTCAAATCGCCCTGTTCCAGCATCTCTTTCGCCGCAGCGATGCGGGTCTCGGTGATGTACTCCACAAAGCCGCTGTCGCCGTATTTGCCAAACAGCTGGCTGAGGTAGTTGGGCGAAAAATTGAACACAGCCGCCACATCGGCCAGCGTCAGTTTTTCCGAAAGGTGATTCTTAATATACTCCTGCACCTGTGCCACCACCTGCATCTTCCCGGCGGTGGCGTCGCCCTCGTTGACCTCCACGAACTGGATGGGCTGCTCCACCGTGAGCAGGGGCTGCAGGTGGGCGTTTTCCCGGCAGCGGCGCGCCAGCCCCAGCAGGGAGCCGGTGGGGCGGCCTACCGCCCAGAGCAGCCGTACCGTGAAATAGTTGTATAGAATTTGGCTGGCGCGTTCCAGCAGCGGGCGCAGCACCGTCCGGTAGTTCTGGCACTGGGCATCGGTCAGGCAGAACAGCACATTGCAGCGCATGGCATCCGCCCCGGTCACATAGCAGGGCAGGTAGTTTTGCAGGGTGGTCTCCAGCATCCGCCCGCAGGAAAAACTCAGCTTCAGCTGCTGGGCGGGGGTAAGGGCGGTGTTGGCGATGATCTCGCAGCTGGCTACAAGATAGGCGTCACTTGCAAGGTTCAGCTCCATGTGCTGCAAAGGCTGCTCCAATGCGGCTTCGTCCGGGAACAGCCCGGCGTACAGCCGCACGAAAAAACGCTCCTGATAGCTGCGCACACTCTCGGCAAGATTTTCCTGTGCCGACAATTCGCCCAGCAAAGCACGCTCCTTTTTTACCTTTTCGGCGGCCTTGGCAAGGGCGGTTTGCAGGTTCTCGGGGGTCAGGTCCAGCTTGACCAGATAATCCACCACCCCGGCACCCATGGCCTGCTTGATGTAATCAAATTCTTCAAAGCTGGTCAGCATGATAAAGGCGGGCAGGGCGCTGCGTTCCCGGCAGGTGCGGGCAAGGGTAAGCCCGTCCATCACCGGCATTTTTACGTCGGCAATGACGATATCCGGCTTCTCCCGCTCAATGAGTTCCAGCGCCAGCTTGCCGTTGCGGGCGGTGCCGCAGACGGTATAGCCCAGCTTTTCCCATTCCAGCATCCCCTGCAGGCCGATGAGCACCAGCGGCTCATCATCCACCAGTAATATCTGCAGCATGGCTGTCTCCTTTCTGTTGATAGGGCAGCCGGATGGTGACCTCGGTGCCCACGTCCTCTTCGCTTTCAATGGTCAGGCCGTAGCCCTCGCCAAAGGAATACCGGATGCGGCGGTTCACGTTCCACAGGCCGACATGACGGAACTTTTCAGCCTTTTCGGCACCCTCGGCGGGCTCGTCCAGAAGATGCGCCACCAGCTCCGGCGGCATGCCCACGCCGTCATCGGTAATGCGCAGCAATACGTCCCCGGTATCCGGGTCGGTGGAGATATCCAGCAGCACGCTGCCGTGGCCGCCCTTGGGCTCCAGCCCGTGGAAGATGGCGTTTTCCACCAGCGGCTGCAAGGTGAACCGGGGGATCATGCAGTCCCGGCAAAGGGTCTCACTTTCAATGCGGGAGACCTCAATCTCCAGGTCACCGCCGTAGCGGTACTGCTGGATGGTAAAGTAATCGTTGAGCAATGCCAGCTCCTCCTGCAAAGGCACCAGCTTCTGGGTGCCTTTGGAGATGCTCTTGGTCAGCCGCGCAAAGGCGGTGACCATCTCGGCAATGCCGGGTGCGTGTTGGATGGTGGCCATCCAGCGGATGCTGTTGAGGGTGTTGTAGATAAAGTGCGGGTTCACCTCGTTTTGCAGCATCCGGTATTCCAGCTCCTGCTTGCGGCGCTCGTCCTCCACCCGGCGGGTCATCAGGCTGTCCACGTTCTCTGCCAACTGGTTGATGCCCCGGCCGATGTCGCCCAGCTCGTTGTTCCACTCCACCGTGCGGTCCGGGGCAAAGTTGCCGCTGCCCACGGTCTCAATGCGCTTTTGCAGCGCCTCCACCGGGCGGGTGATGACCCACTCCAGCCAGTGCTGCATCAAAAAGCTCAGTCCCCAGATGATGGCAGTGCCAAGGGCGACCAGCCACAGGTACACGCCGTAGTGCAGCAAAAAGGTATTTGCGGGCAAAAGCTGTACCAGCGCCGCGCTGCGGCCGTTCAGCGTTACCTTGACTACATAATACTTCTGGCCGTCCAGCTGCACCTTGCCCTGCCATGCGGTCTGCTCTGTCACGCCGTTATTGCTGCCGGTGCGCAGGGTATAGTCCACCTCCCGCAGCGGGTTTTCAATCTCGGTCAGGCTGCCGTTTTCGATCTGCCACAGGCGGCTGCCCATCTCCCAGTACAACGCGCTGCCGTCGGTCAGGCTGTAACCTGCTGCCGGGTCGGTGATAATGGCAGTATCCAGCGCAAGGTAGGTGCTGCCCCGGTGCAAGGTGCCCTTGCCGCAGCGGACAGGCTGGCTGAGGGCGATGCAGCCCGGACTGCCGGGCAGCAGCGGGTCGGTGGTGAACTGCATCCCGTACCCCTTGGTGAGAAACTGATTTATGCTGGTGCGGTTGAGCGCCGCCGAGGAGTTCAGCGTGCCGAACTGCAAATGCCGGTCGTTCTCATTGGTAATAAAGAAGCGGAGGATATGGCTGTACAGGGTGCTGGAATAGTATTTTTCCTGCATGGCTTCGTAAGCGGCAATGGTCTGGGTACCATTGATATTTTCCTGCGTGATGTACCGCCGCACGGTGCTGTCGATGGAAGCCCAGTTCAAAAGAGCATCGGCGCTGTCCAGACTGGTCTCGATGGAGGTAGCCACCAGCCGCAGGTTGAACTCTGCCGCCTGCAGGGAGTTGGCGCGCACATATTGGTTGGAGAGGATGAACAGCGCCGCGCCCACGGCCAGCGAGGTAAGAAAGGTAAAAAAGCGCATTCCCCACACGATCTGCCGCCGCAGCGGGAAACGATGGCTGCTCTTCATAACGGTGCCTCCTTTCCGGTAATATTTTGCATTCTTTCCTTTATACAGTACTGATTCCGGCGCGGTTTGTCAACGACTTTTTTCATGAAAATTGTGTACTTTATACGCTTTTTTCTTGTGCCATGGATGTAAACTGTGCAAGAGAACAAGAAAGTGCAGACTCCAGTGTAAGAAAGTGCATCTTTTTTTAAAAGATACAGAAAAACTGCAACTCTTCCCGGAATTTTTCCATTCCGGTTTTTGCGTTTGTGCGGTATCCTAGTGTCAACAAAAGCGAGCGGCTCCCCGGCACGGGGGAGACCGCTGCACAGAACAAACACACTGCCCTGAAGGAGGACACACTTATGAAAAAGATCTCTCGTCGTTCGTTCCTTACCGCTGCCGCTGCCTGCGGCGCAGCTGCTGCTCTGAGCGCCTGTGGCGGCTCTTCCGCAAGCTCCACCGCTGCTTCCTCCACTGCCGGTTCCACCGCTGCATCCGCAGCCGCAGGCCCTGTTACCCTGCAGTGGTCAGTGTGGGATAAGGAGTCCACCCCCTACTGGCAGGCCATGGCCGACGGCTACATGGCAAGCCACAAGGACGTGACCATCGAGATGGTGGATCTGGGCTCCAGCGATTACATGACCGTTCTGGCTACCCAGCTGGCCGGCAGCGCCGATCTGGATGTCGTGACCGTCAAGGATATCCCCGGCTACGCAAACCTGATCAATCTGGACTACCTCAAGCCCCTGAACGAGGTGCTGACCCGCGATACCGGCGATTTCAACGGCACCATCGAGCAGCTGACCACCGATGACGGCAACTTCTACGCCGTGCCCTTCCGCAGCGACTTCTGGGTGCTGTACTACAACAAGGATCTGTTCGATAAGGCCGGTGTGGAGTACCCCTCCAACGACCTGACGATGGAAGATTACGATGCTCTGGCCCGCAAGATGACCAGCGGTTCCGGCGACACCAAGGTCTATGGCTGCCACTACCACACCTGGCGCTCCGCCGCGTCTCTGTTCTCCATTCTGGACGGCAAGAACACCATCATCGACGGCAAATACGACTTCATGAAGCCCACCTACGATATGGTCATTGCCCAGCAGAAGGACGGCATCTGCATGGATTACGGCTACCTCAAGACCTCTTCTCTGCACTACTCCGCAGCCTTTGAGAACCAGCAGTGCGCAATGGTCAACATGGGCAGCTGGTTCATTTCCACGCTGGAAGCTTACATGAAGGATGCCGAGACCAAGTTCAACTGGGGCATCGTCAAGTACCCGCACCCCGCCGGTGCAGAGGCTGGTTCTACGCTGGGCACTGTGACCAGCCTGGCCATCAACGCCGATTCTCCCAAGGCAGAGGCCGCTGCCGACTTCATCAACTGGTGTGTCTCCGAAGAGGGCGCACAGGCCATTGCCAAGACCGGCACCTTCCCGGCCTGCGGCTCCGATGCTACCGCCGAGATCATCAAGTCCACCGAGGGCTTCCCCGAGGACAGCAATTCTGTGGATGCACTGACCACCTCCAACGTCTATCTGGAAATGCCCTACACCCAGTACGCATCTGATATCGAGACCATCCTGAACGCCGAGCACGATGCCATTATGACCATGAGCGAGACCGTGGACGAGGGCATCCAGAACATGAACGATCAGGTTCCCGCAGTTCTCGGCTGATAAAGCGTTCTCCGCAATACGTTGCGGTTCTCCTTCTTCATCATTTTTAATCCCCATTCATTTTCCGATGAACGAGCACCGGAAAAAAGCCCTGTCTGAGCGGGGCGGGTATGCGCAGCGCCCGCTCCGCTCGTTTTTTGGAAAAGCTGTTATACTTCCGGGAAAGGAGGCTCTTTTATGGCGAGTGCTGCTGTCCAGAATAAAACTCCCCGTAAAGTGCTAAAAAAATCGACCCGCGATTCTCTGATCGCGTATTCCTTCATTGCGCCAAACTTCATTGGCTTCTGCGTGTTTACGCTGGTGCCCATGATGTTTGCCATTGCGCTGGCTTTCTGCGCATGGGACGGCCGCCACGCCATCGAGTTTATCGGTCTGAAAAACTTTGTAAAGCTCTTCACCACCGATAAAATTTTTCAGGCGGCTTTGAAAAACACCATCGTCTATGTCATCGGCACCGTGCCGCTGACGCTGGCCTGCTCGCTGGCCATGGCCGTGCTGCTGAACCAGAACGTGAAGCTGCGCAACTTCTTCCGCACTGTGGCGTTCTTCCCCTACGTTGCCTCGCTGGTGGCGGTGGCAGCGGTGTGGAACATGATCTTCAACCCCTCCATGGGTCCCATCAACATGATCCTGAACCAGTTCTTTGGCGTGGCAGTGGAAAACCTGCCCCGCTGGGCTGCCGGTAAGGACACCGCTATGATCACGGTCATCCTGTTCAGTGTGTGGAAGAACATGGGCTACTACATGGTCATCTATCTGGCAGGCCTGCAGGGCTGCAACCCGGACCTGAACGAAGCCGCCGAGCTGGACGGTGCAAACCGCTGGCAGCAGTTCTGGCACATCACCCTGCCGCAGCTGCGCCCCACCACCTTCTTTGTGGTCATTATGCTCACCATCTCCGGCTTCAAGGTCTACGATCAGATGTACATGATCACGCAGGGCGGCCCCGGTACTGCTACCATGACGCTGGTGTACTACATCTATAATGTGGCCTTCGTCAATACTCCGAAATACGGCTACGCAAGTGCAATTTCCATGGTGCTGTTCGTACTGGTGCTGATCGTTACCATCATCCAGTTCCGCGGCTCCAAGGGCGAGAACTGAGAAAGGAGGAAGAACCATGTCTGCTGCTATTATCAAGACCGAAGCCTCTCAGAAGCGCCGCAATTTCATCTCCAAGTTCCTGATTTATTTCTTCCTCATCGTCATCACAGCTTGTATGCTGCTGCCCTTTTTGTGGATGCTGTCCTCCTCCTTTAAGCTGAATAAGGACGTGTTCGGCTTCCCCATCCAGTGGATCCCCAAAAATCCCCGCTGGCAGAACTATGTGGACATCTGGACCCAGATCCCGCTGCTGACCTTTGTGAAAAACACGGTCAAGATCACCGTGGTGGTCACCCTGTTGCAGCTGTTCACCTCCTCCTTTGCGGCCTACGCCTTTGCCAAGATGCAGTTCAAGGGCAAAAACGCGCTCTTCCTCGGCTACATTGCCACCATCGCAGTGCCTTGGCAGGCCTACATGGTGCCCCAGTTCATGATGATGAGCTCTTGGCATTTGAACAACACCCATCTGGCCATTATGTGCCTGCAGGCCTTCAGCGCCTTCGGCGTGTTCCTGATGAAACAGTTCTACGAGGGCGTGCCCACCGAGCTGTGTGAGGCTGCCCGCATTGATGGCCTGAGCGAGTACGGCATCTGGTGGCACATCATGCTGCCCCTCAGCCTGCCCGCCCTGTCCACCCTGACCATCTTCACCTTCGTGAACACATGGAACGACTTCCTTGGCCCCCTGATCTACCTGACCAAGACCGAACTCAAGACCATCCAGATTGGTCTGCGTATGTTCATCACCCAGTATTCCGCAGAGTACGGCCTGATCATGGCGGCCTCTGTGGTGGCACTGATTCCGGTGCTGATCGTGTTCCTCTCCCTGCAGAAGTACTTCGTGCAGGGTGTGGCATCCACCGGCATCAAGGGCTAAACAAATCACCCGTAAGCGGGGCGTGGGCAGTACCCGCGCCCCGCATTTTTTGTAGAAATAGAGGGAAAGCGTTATGTTATATCCTGAACAGAATGAAGCGCGCATGAAGCTGAGCCTTGACGGCACATGGGCGTTTGCGCTGGGCAGCTGCGCGGAAGACCAGTTCGATCCCGCAAAGCCCCTGCCGGATGCCCAGCCCATCGCCGTGCCCGCCAGCTACAACGACCAGAACGACCAGACCACCGCCCTGCGCCGCCACTACGGCTGGGCATGGTATCAGCGCAAGGTCACCCTGCCCGCTTTCTGCGCCGGGCAGCGGGTGGTGCTGCGGTTCGGCTCGGTGACCCACACCGCAAAGGTATGGCTGAACGGCCAGCTTATTGCGCAGCACAAGGGCGGCTTTACCCCCTTTGAAGCAGACGTCACCGCCCTGCTGCGCCCCGGCGAGACGGTGCTGCTGACCGTCGCCTGTGACAACCGGGTGAACCACAGCACCCTGCCTGTGGGCAACGAGGACGGACAGCTGGCCTTCTTTGGCTCGGACAACGCGGGCATCCCCAGCGTGGAAGCCGCCAAGCGCACCGCCGCACCCCAGAACCGCCCCAACTTTGACTTTTTCAACTATGCGGGCATCCACCGCCCGGTGTGGCTCTATACCACCCCCAAAGAGTACATCGAGGATGTGACCGTGGTGCCCGCCGTGGACGGCACGGTGCAGTACGCGGTCAAAACCACCGGCAGCGCGCCTGTCCATGTCACGGTGCTGGATGCGGACGGCAAAGCCGTTGCAAGCGCCGAAGGTGCAGCGGACACGATCACCATCCCGGAGGTGCATCTCTGGGAGCCGAAGCCCGGCACGCCCTACCTGTACACCCTGCATATCACCTGCGGGGCGGACGTCTACGACCAGACCTTTGGCGTGCGCAGCATTGAGGTGCGGGGCACACAGGTACTTTTGAACGGCAAGCCGCTCTATTTCAAGGGCTTTTGCAAGCACGAGGACTTTACCGCCCATGGACGCGGCTTTGACCCGGTACTGAACGTGAAGGACGTGAACCTGATCCACTGGGCAAACGCCAACGCGGTGCGTACCAGCCACTACCCCTACGCTGAGGAGTTCTACGACCTGTGCGACCGGGAGGGCATTCTGGTCATGGACGAGACCCCGGCGGTGGGCATCGGCGGCGGGGCTGCGGTGAATCCTTACAAGGAATACCCCCTTGCGGAGCATCACCGGCAGGTGCTTGCTGAGATGATCCATCGGGACAAAAACCACCCCTGCGTGGTGCTGTGGAGCCTTGGCAACGAGCCGGATCTGGAGCACTTCCCGCAGGATGCCTACGATTACTGGCACCCGCTGTATGAGCTGGCGCATCAGCTGGACCCGCAGAACCGCCCGGTCACCCTCGTCTGCTGCCAGAACGACTATACGAAGGATATCACCACCCGCACCATGGATATCGTCTGCATCAACCGCTACTACGGCTGGTACAACCTTTCCGGCGACATGGACGCCGCCTGCTACGGTTTGAATCAGGAACTGGATTTCTGGGCAGAGCAGCACAAGCCCGTGATGATGAGCGAGTACGGTGCAGACACTGTGGCAGGTCTGCACACTGCCGGAGCCGAGATGTTCAGCGAGGAGTTTCAGGTGGAATTCTACCGCCGTCTGGATGCAGAGTTTGACAAGCGCCCGTGGTTTGTGGGAGAATTTGTCTGGAACTTTGCAGACTACGACACCGTGCAGGGCCCCATGCGGGTGGACGGCAACAAAAAGGGTCTGTTCACCCGGGACCGCCGCCCCAAGCTGGGTATGCACTTTCTGCGCCAGCGCTGGCACGATATCCCGACCTTTGGATTTAAGGAGTGACTATAATGAAAACCTACCAGAACCACGCCATGACCGATGCCGAGGCACGGCAGGCACTGGTCGATGCCTGCAGGCAGGTGGAGACCAATCTGCCCCTGTACACCTACCAGTGCCAGAACCATTCCAGCGTCAACAATATCTACCCCGGCTGCGCCAATAATCAGTGGACCTGCGGCTTTTGGCCGGGGGAGATCTGGCTGGCCTACGAAGCCACCGGGGAGGAAAAATTCAAGACCGCCGCCCTCATTCAAGTGGACAGCTTTGCGGACCGCATTGCCCGCAAGGTGGAGGTGGACCACCACGATATGGGCTTTTTGTACAGCCCCACCTGCGTGGCAGCGTGGAAGCTGGTGGGCAGCGAAAAGGGCAAAAACGCCGCCATTGCCGCCGCCGACCAGCTGCTGACCCGCTACCAGCCCAGCGGCCGCTTCTTGCAGGCATGGGGCACCATGGACGACCCCGGCAACTACCGCTATATCATCGACTGTATGCTCAATGTGCCGCTGCTGTACTGGGCGGCGCAGGTGACCGGCAGCGACCACTACCGCGAGATCGCCGCTGCCCACACCGCCACCACGCTGGCGAACTCCTTCCGGCCGGACGGCAGCACCTACCACACCTTCTTTATGAATCCGGACGGCACCCCCAAGGGCGGCCGCACCTGTCAGGGCTATAAGGACGACAGCTTCTGGGCGCGGGGACAGGCGTGGGGCGTGTACGGCAGCGCCATTGGCTACACCTACACCCACGACGAAAAGTTTTTGGATGTGTTCCGCAAGGCGCTGGCGTTTTACCTCTCCCGCCTGCCGGAGGATATGATCCCCTGCTGGGATATGCTCTTTGCCCCGGAAAGCGGCGAACCCCGGGATTCCTCCTCTGCGGCCATCGTGGCCTGCGGCCTGCTGGAAGCGGCAAAATATGTGGACGAAACAGAGGCTGCCCAGTGGCGCACACTGGCACGGCAGATGCTGGCCAGCCTTGCCGCAAACTACGCAGTAAAACCCGGCACCCTCGGCTCCGGCCAGCTGCTGCACGGCACTTACAGCAAAAAAAGCCCCTACAACACCTGCACCCCGGAGGGCGTGGATGAATGCACGAGCTGGGGCGATTATTTCTACATGGAGGCGCTGACCCGCCTGACCAAAGATTGGGAGATGTACTGGTGATGAACTTGCAGACCAAAGCGGATTTTACCGCACTGATGCACAAATTTCTCGACCCGCTCAAGCCTTATTATTCCGCAGGCTGTGCCCGGCTGCATCTGGGCGAGACGGGCGTGACCTACAACCAAAATGCCATTGAGCTGGAAGCCTTCAGCCGCCCGCTGTGGGCGCTGGTGCCCTTCTGGGTGGGCGGCGGTTCCGACCCGGAATTTGAAAAAATCTATCGCAAGGGTCTTGCTGCCGGTACTGACCCGGAAAACCCCGAATACTGGGGCACCACCGGGGAGTACGACCAGTGTTATGTGGAGATGGCTGCCATTGCCTGCGGCATCCTCACCGCACCGGAAAAGCTGTGGGTGCCGCTTTCTGATGCCGAAAAACAGAACCTTGCTGCATGGCTGGGGCAGATCAACGCCCACACCATCCCGGATTGCAACTGGCAGTTTTTCCGCATCCTTGTAAATCTTGCCCTGAAAAGCGTGGGGATGCCTTTCAGCCCGGAGCTGCTGGAGGACGGCCTTTGCAAGATCGACAGCTATTACAGCGGCGACGGCTGGTCCACCGATGGCGCCTCCGTGCAAAAGGATTACTACATCCCGTGGGCCATCCAGTATTACGGGCTGCTCTACTCTAAATTTGCCGCAGACATCGACCCCCGGCGTGCTGCACTCTACCGCCAGCGCGCCCAGCTGTTCGCGCAGCAGTTCGTCTATTGGTTCGATGCCAATGGCGCAGCGCTGCCCTTTGGCCGCAGCCTGACCTACCGCTTTGCTCAGAACAGCTTCTGGGCGGCCTGCATCTGGGCAGGGCTGGAGCCGCTGCCCCTGCCGGTGATGAAAGGGCTCATCGTCCGCAACTTCAACTGGTGGCTGGGGCAGAAAATGTTCGACCGGGATGGCATCCTGACCATCGGCTACTGCTACCCGCAGATGTACATGGCTGAGCGGTACAACGCCCCCGGCAGCCCTTACTGGGGCATGAAGAGCTTTTTGCTGCTTGCTTTGCCGGACGACCACCCCTTCTGGTCTGCCGAAGCCGCGCCCATGCCCGCATTGGAGCGGCTCAAGCCCATGCCCTACGCCAATATGCTGGTGCAGCGCCGGGCGGGGCGGGTAACGGCCTATGCCGCCGGTGTCAACGAGGGGCACGGCCACGGACAGTTCCCGGAAAAGTACGCAAAATTTGCCTACGATACCCGCTTTGGCTTCTGCGCCTCCCGCAGCCGGGAGGTGCTCAATCAGGCCGCGCCGGACAGTATGCTGGCCTTTGTCATGGACGATAACGTGTTTGTGCGCAAGGTGAGCAAAACGTGGAAAATTGAAGCCGGGGCTGTGACCGCGCAGTGGTCGCCCTTCCCCGGCATTGAGGTCACCACCACCATCACCCCCATTGCCACCGGTCACCGCCGCCATCACGAGATTGACAGCAGTTTCGACTGCGAAGCCTACGACTGCGGTTTTGCCGTGCCCAATTTTGCACCGGGCTATGCCGAAAGTGTGGAAAATGACACCGCCGAAGCCCATTGCGACACCCTGCGCTGCACCGTGCGCGGCAGGGGAGAGGCAGTGGTCATCGGCTGCGACCCCAACACCAGCTTGTACTTCACCAACGTCCATCTGCCCGCCGTGAAGTACCACATCCCCAAGGGGCACACAGAACTGGACACCGAGGTCTTTGACGAAGCAGACTGATGCCGCTTCTTTCCAGAAAAACAGTCGTTTTGTGCGGCTGTTTTTCTTATATCCTGTGCTATAATAAAAGCAGAAAATGCTGCGAGGTGACATTTATGCCTTTGAATCATCCCATTACCCCGGCGCTTCTGGCCGACCCGGAAATTTTCCAGCAGAACCGTCTGCCCTTCCACGCCCACTTTGCCGACCAGACCAGCCCCGAACTGCCCCTGACCGTCAACTTGGACGGCGAATGGGCTTTCCGCTATGCGGAAAACCTGACAGCGCCCTTCTCGGAGTGGGACACCCTGACCGTACCCGGCTTCATCCAGATGCAGAGCCTGCAAAAGCCCGGCCAGCCCTACGGCGCGCCCCATTACGTCAACACCCAGTACCCGTGGGACGGCCACGAAAAGCTGCACCCCGGTCAGATTCCGCAGGATTATAACCCCATCGGAGAGTACCAGCGTAGTTTCGCCCTGCCGGAAAGCTGGGCAAGCTGTTACTTGCGCCTGAACGGTGCCGACAGCGCCGCCGCCGTCTGGTGCAATGGCGTTTACATCGGCTACTCTGAGGATACCTTCACCCCCGCTGAATTTGACATGACTGCTGCCGTCCACCCCGGCGAAAATACCCTGACGGTACAGGTGTACCGTTTCTCCTCCGGCAGCTGGCTGGAGGATCAGGATTTCTGGCGCATGAGCGGCTTATTCCGCTCCGTGGAGCTGTTCACCAAGCCGGAGCTCCATCTGGAAGATGTCTTTGTGAAGCAGAGCTTTGCAGAGGAATTTTCCAGCGCTACTGTCACCTTTGATTGCAGAGTCAGCGGTGCTGGTCGGGTGTCGGTGGTGTTCAATGGGCAGGAACAGTCTGCCGAGGTGGGCGAGCCCGCCGAATACGATAGCGGTGTGGTGTTCGGCAAGGGCGAGGCCGATCCGGACGTGGAGGAGGACGTGCAGGACGTTTCCTTCACCTTTGCGGTGGAGCATCCCGCCCTGTGGAGCGCCGAGCAGCCGAACCTGTACGAGGCCGAAATTGCCCTGCTGCGCAAGGGTGCTCTCATGGAGCGCACCGGGTTGAAAGTCGGTCTGCGCAGGTTTGAGCTGAAAGGCCGCCAGATGCTTTTGAACGGCAAGCGCATCGTGTTCAAGGGCGTCAACCGCCACGAGTGGAGCTGCAAAACAGGCCGCACCGTCAGCCGGGAAGAGATGCTGTGGGACGTGAAAAACCTGAAAGCCCATAATGTCAACGCCGTGCGCACCAGCCACTACCCGGACGACCCGTATTTTTTACAGCTCTGCGATGAATACGGCCTGTATGTCATCGGGGAGACGAATCTGGAGACTCACGGCACATGGCAGAAGCTGGGTGCGGACGGTTCGGACGAATGGACGCTGCCCGGTGCACGCCCGGAGTGGCGGGAAAATGTGCTGGCCCGGGCCGAAGCCATGCTGGAACGGGACAAAAACCACCCCGCTATCCTCATCTGGTCTTGCGGCAACGAGAGCCACGGCGGCAAGACCCTGTGGGAGATGAGCGAGTATTTCCGCCGCACCGACCCCAGCCGCCTTGTGCACTACGAGGGCATTTTCTGGAACCGGGAATACCCTGCCACCTCCGATATGGAAAGCCAGATGTATACCCCGGTGGCAGACATCCAAAAGTTTTTGGCAGAGCACCCGGAAAAGCCCTTTATCATGTGCGAGTACAGCCACGCCATGGGCAACAGCTGCGGCGGCATCACCGACTACACCGAGTATGCCTACGAAGAGCCGCTGTATCAGGGCGGGTTTATCTGGGAGTACATGGACCACGGCATCGCGGTCACTGACCCGGACGGCAAGCCCGGCTTTGCCTACGGCGGCGACTTTGGCGACCGCCCCACCGACCGGGAATTCTGCGTGGACGGCCTTGTGCTGCCCGACCGCCGCAACACCCCTAAAATGGACGCCGTCAAGGCGGCCTACGCACCGCTGAAAATCACCCTGACCGACACCGAAGCCGTGATTGAAAACCGGAATCTTTTTACCGACCTGAGCGCCTACGACCTTGTGTTTGCGTCCTCGGTCAACGGCAAGCCGGAGCGCCGCGCGGTGCTGCGGGCAGACGGCAAGCCCGGCAAGACTGTGCGCATTCCGTTCCCGTTTGCTCTGCCGGAGACAGGGCTTGCCTGCATGACCGTTACCGCTATCCAGCGGGCTGCAAAGCCCGGCATCCCGGCGGGCTATGAAGCTGCCTTTGGGCAGGTATGGCATAACCACGCTGCCGCCCGGCTGACCCTGCCCGCCCCGCAGCTGGTGGCAATGGACTGCAACATCGGCGTGAAGGGCAAGGGTTTCGAGTATATTTTCGGCCGCGGCAAGGGGCTTGTGTCCATCCGTTATAACGGTGTGCAGCTGCTGGACGATAATGTGCGCCCCAACTTCTGGCGTGCGCCCACCAACAACGACGAGGGCTGCGCAGAACCCTTCGAGTTTGCCTTCTGGAAAACTGCGGGTCTCTACGCCCGGTGCGATAATCTGACTGCCGAAGCAAAGGATGAGTTCGTCATCGTCCGCGCAAACTACACCCTGCCAGATGGGCAGACGCTGCCCATTGATTTTGCCATTGACGGCGCAGGCCGCTGCGACATCACCATGACATGGCAGGGCGAACACACCGAGCTGCCGGAGTTCGGTCTGCTCTTCCCGCTGCGCCGGGAGCTGACGGAGGTCTCTTATCTGGGTCTTGGCCCCCAGGAGACCACCGCCGACCGCACCGCAGGCGGCAAAATGGGCGCTTGGAGCTACAATGTCCGGCAGGACTTTGCCCAGAACAGTCCCGTCTACCCGCAGGAGTGCGGCAGCCGTACCGGCGTGTACCGCGCAGTGCTCACCGGCAGCGGATTGAATATAGGCATCGGCTTTGCAGGGGACGGCATGACCTTCTCGGCGCTGCCCTACACCCCCCATGAACTGGAAAACGCCCGCCATCTCTATGAACTGCCCCGGGATGATAACAAGACTGTCGTCCGGTGTGCTGCTTTCCAGCGCGGCGTGGGCGGCGACAACAGCTGGGGCGCAAAGCCCCATGCAGACGACTGCTTTGCGGTGGAGAAGGGCATGACCTTTGCATTTACCATCCAGAAGCAGGGATAAATAGCTTTTTGACCAAAGCGGTGGGTACCGTAAGGACTGCCGCTTTGGTCTTTTTTGCTTTGGCGGGGATTTTTGCGCCCGATTTTTTTACAAAAAATTCACGCGGGCAGGGTTGCCGCCGCATACCGGATGTGCTATGATGAGGTGCAAAATTTGAAGCGGAGCGATAGATTTTGATTTGTCGAGCTCGCGGAATCAGGAGGAACTACCCATGCAGAAGAATTATGTACAGGAAATTCTGAGCATCATTCACAGCGGTCTGCCCAAGGCAGAGCTGGCCGAAAAACTGTCGGATTACCATGAAAAGGATCTGGCGGATGCGTTGGAGGTACTGACCCCCGCTGAACGTCAATCGCTCTATTCCATTCTGGGCGTGGATACCGTTGCCGAGATCTTTACCTATCTAGACGATGCCGAGCCGTACCTGAAGGAGCTGCCCAGCCACGAGGCTGCAAAGGTCATTTCCAACATGGACTCGGACGATGCGGTGGACGCACTGGAAGACCTTGACGATACCGATAAAAACGAGATCGTCAACAAGCTGGACAAAGACTCGGTGGAAGATGTGAAGATGCTGCTCTCTTATGACGAGGATGAGATCGGCAGCAGAATGACCACCAACTACATCTCCATCAAAAACGATATGACCATCCGGCAGGCGATGAGCGAGCTGGTAAAGCAGGCCGGAGAAAACGACAACATCTCCACCCTGTATGTGGTGGATGAAAACGAGCACTTCTACGGTGCCATCGACCTGAAAGACCTCATCATTGCCCGGGCAGAGGAGAGCTTGGAAAGCCTGATCGTCCGCTCCTATCCCTATGTCACCGACCGGGAGCAGATCAGCGATTGTATCGACCGCATCGTGGACTACGCGGAGCGCAGTCTGCCCGTGCTGAACGATGCCGGTAAGCTGGTGGGCATCATCACCTCGTCCGATGTGGTCGAGCTGGTCGATGATGAGATGGGCGATGATTACGCAAAGCTGGGCGGTCTGACCGGCGAGGAAGATCTGAACGAAAGCGTATTTGAAAGTGTGAAAAAGCGTCTCCCGTGGCTGATCGCTTTGCTGTTCCTCGGGATGCTGGTCTCCTCGGTCGTCGGCGCGTTTGAATCGGTGGTAGCGGTGCTGCCGGTGGTCATCTGTTTCCAGTCCATGGTGCTGGATATGGCCGGTAATGTTGGCACCCAGTCGCTGGCTGTGACCATCCGCGTGCTGGTGGACGAAAACCTGACCCTTTCCAAAAAATTGCAGCTGCTCTGGAAGGAGACCCGCGTGGGTCTTTTGAACGGTGCTATTCTGGCTGTGATGGCCTTGGGCTTTCTGGGCTGCTACATCCACTTTTTCAAGGGCTATGTCTGGACCTCGGCCTTTTTGCTGTCCGGCTGTGTCGGGCTGTCGCTGATCGTGTCCATGGTCATTTCCAGTCTGGTGGGCACGCTGATCCCGATGCTGTTCCACAAGATCCATATCGACCCGGCGGTCGCTTCCGGCCCGCTGATCACCACGATCAACGATCTGGTGGCGGTCGTGGTCTACTATGGTCTTGCCATGGTTGTGCTGATCGATCTGTTCCACCTTGCATAACGGGGTGCATCCAGCAGGGCGTTCCCGACGAGGGAGCGCCCTGTTTTGCGTTAAGATGTTTTTCCGCTGAAAATGCTCAGAGGGCATTCAGGCTCGTCCCAGACAAAAGGACAGTCGTGAACAAAAGAAAAAGCGACGACCCGTGCAGGTGGGTCATCGCTTTTCTCGTCCCTTGCGGGACAGGCAGGGTAAATGATAAGAAGGTAAATGAAGAAAATAGCAAGGTGAAAAACAAAAGCGTGTGCGGAGCCGAAGTTGCTGCTCCAAAGTGAAGATGTATCCAAGTTTCACTTTTGTTGGATACAACATACCACTTTGGAACAGAAATTGCAAGAGGTTTTTTAAAATTTCTCCCCAAAAATACGCGGGAAATCGCATTTTTGTAGAAACGCACAAATTTTATGGAAAGTTCCCGGCAAACTGACGAACAAGCATAAAAACGGAAAGCCTGCCGGAAAACCGTGCAGGATACCTTTATAAAACCGGCGGGCAATGGGAGATAGGCATGGAAAGCGGATTTTCGTGGGATATAGCCTGCACCGCTTTACAAGCAGCCGGTGGTGTGTTAAGATGGACACATCTGCTGCAACCGGAAAAATGCACGCGCCGGGCAGCGGCGGCGTACCGGAAAAGTGCTCGGTGCCGGGAGGAGAGAAACGGATGACAAAGCTACTGCATGGCAATGAAAAAAGCAGCCTGAACGGCGGGCGGGAGCCGCTGTTCAGCCAGAAGGAACTGCTGGTATTGGCCGTTCCGCTGCTGGTGGAGCAGCTGCTGGAAGTGACGGTGGGCATGGCCGACACCATGATGGTGTCCCGCTGCGGCGAGGCGGCCATCTCCGGCGTCAGTCTGGTAGATATGATCAATAACCTTATCATCGTGCTGTTTGCAGCGCTGGCTACCGGCGGCGCGGTGGTGGTAAGCCAGTATCTGGGGGCAAAGGATCGCCCGGATGCCGACAAAAGCGCCGGTCAGCTGCTGCTGCTCAGCGGACTGTCCGGCGTGGTGATCGGCGCAGTATGCTTTGTGCTGGCACGCCCCATGATCCGGCTATTCTACGGCTCTATTGACGCTGACGTGCTGGACGCGGGCGTGAAGTACCTGCAGATCATCGCCCTCAGCTATCCGTTTCTGGCGCTGTACAACGGCGGTGCGGCACTGTTCCGCAGCATTGGCAACTCCAAGATCTCCATGCAGATCAGCTTTCTGATGAACATTATCAACATCGTGGGCAACGCGGTGTGCATCTTCGGCTTCAAAATGGGGGTGGACGGTGTTGCGTGGCCCAGTGTGGCATCCCGCGTGGTGGCTGCAGCGCTGATTTTACGTAAGTGCTACCGGGAGGATGCGGTGCTTACCGTGCCCAAGACCCTGCGGCTGGACGGCGGCATGGCAAAGCGCATTCTGGGCATCGGTATCCCCTCGGCCTTTGAAAACAGCCTGTTCGAGGCCGGACGCATTCTGGTGGTGAGCATGATCTCCACCTTCGGCACGGTGCAGATCGCAGCCAACGCCGTGGCCAACAATCTGGACGGCATGGGCGTCATCCCGGGCAAGGCCATCAGTCTTGCCATGATCACGGTGGTGGGGCGCTGCATCGGTGCCGGCGACCACGAACAGACCGTTTACTACACCCGCAAGCTGCTGTTGTGGGCTTACATTACGATGGGGCTTTCCAATGGCGCGATCCTGCTGTTCCTCCGGCAGCTGGTGGGCATCTACGCCCTTTCCGGCGAGACCATGGAGCTGGCTATTACGCTGGTCACCATCCACGCGGGCTGCGCCATTATCTTCTGGCCGCTGTCCTTCGTGCTGCCCAACGCCCTGCGCGCGGCCAACGACGTAAAATTTACCATGGTGGTGTCCATCCTCAGCATGGCGTGCTGGCGGCTGGGCTTCAGCTATCTGCTGTGCGTCCGCATGGGCTGGGGCGCTGTGGGCGTGTGGGTGGCTATGGTCATCGACTGGACCTGCCGCGTGACCTGCTTTGTGCTGCGCTTCCGCAGCGGTGCATGGAAAACAAAATATCAGGCATAACAATAAGGAGAAAAGCATGAAACTGATCAGCTGGAATGTGAACGGCCTGCGCGCCTGCCTGACCCACGGCTTTGCCGAAAGCTTTGCCGCGCTGGACGCGGACATCTTCTCGGTGCAGGAGACCAAGATGCAGCCGGGACAGGCAGATTTTGCGCCGGAGGGCTACACCGAATACACCTATTCGGCCGAGAAAAAGGGATACTCCGGCACAGCCTGCTGGTGCAAAATGGCACCGCTGGCAGTGACCACCGGCATCGGGCTGGAACAGCACGACCACGAGGGGCGGGTGCTGACGCTGGAATACCCCGGCTTTTATCTGGTAAACTGCTACACCCCCAACAGTCAGGACGGGCTGAAGCGGCTGGACTACCGCATGGAGTGGGAGGACGCTTTCCGGGCGTACTTGCTGGCGCTGGACGCAAAAAAGCCGGTGATCCTGTGCGGCGATCTGAACGTAGCACACACTGAGATGGACATCAAAAACGCCAAGACCAACCGCATGAGCGCGGGCTTTACCGATCAGGAGCGTGCTAAAATGACCGAGCTGCTGGCGGCGGGTTTTGCGGACAGCTTCCGGGTGGTGCACCCGGACGAGGTGAAGTACAGCTGGTGGAGCTACCGCTTCCACGCACGGGAAAAGAACGCGGGCTGGCGCATCGACTATTTTATCGTTTCCCGGCGCATTGCCGACCGCATCCGCGCCGCCGAGATCCACAACGAGATCTTTGGCTCCGACCATTGCCCGGTGGAGCTGCAGATCGACCTGTAATATAAGGAGAAGCCAATGCTGAAAAATTATCTTCTGATCTTCCTTATCTCCATGGTGCCCATCATCGAGCTCCGCGGGGCCATCCCCATCGGGCTGGGCATGGGGCTGCCGGTGCTGCCCACCTACCTTTTGTGCGTGCTGGGCAACATGATCCCGGTGCCTTTCATCTACCTGTTTGCCCGCAAATTCCTCATCTGGGGCTACTACAAGCCCCTCATCGGCCCCATCTGCCGCTTTTGCATCAATAAGGGCGAAAAGGGCGGCCGCGCACTGGAAGCCAAGGCAGGCAAGGGCCTGACCGTGGCACTGCTGCTGTTCGTGGGCATCCCGCTGCCGGGCACCGGTGCGTGGACGGGCACGCTGGCAGCCTCCATTCTGGATATGAAGTTCAAGGACGTGCTGATTGCCTGCATGGGCGGTGTGTTGCTGGCGGGCATCATCATGGGCTTGGCAAGCGCCGGGCTGCTGGGTGCGCTCAGCGGGCTGTTTGCGGCAGGCTGACAAAACGCGGACGCTTTTGTCGTGAAAAATGCCGGTAGCTTTTCCGCCCGGAGTGTGTTAAACTAAGTAACAGTTGTGTAAAGACAGGGATCTGCTCCCGGTCAGAAAGGACGTTATAGAACATGGATCAGGCACTGAATCAGAAAATTGACGCATATATTGCGGAAAATAAGGAGCAGCTGCTGCAGGACATTGCAGCGCTGGTCGCCATCGACAGCGTGGAGGGCACCCCGGAGGAGGGCGCACCCTTCGGCGCAGGCCCTCGGGCCGCGCTGGACAAGACGCTGGAGCTGGCAGCAGGCATGGGCTTTGCCACCCGCAACTGCGAAAACTACATCGGCTATGCCGAGCTGGCCGGTGCAGACCCGGAAAAATATCTGGCCACCATCTGTCATGTGGACGTTGTGCCCGTGGGCAACGGCTGGACGGCAGACCCCTTTAAGATGCGCATTCAGGACGGCTGGCTGCTGGGCCGCGGCGTCTCGGACGATAAGGGCCCGATGATCGTTACCCTGTACGCGCTGAAGTTCCTCAAGGAGCAGGGCTACCAGCTGCGCTACCCTATCCGTGCCATCGTGGGCGACAACGAGGAGACCCACATGAACGATGTGAAGTACTATCTGGAGAACTACCCCGCCCCGGTGTTCTGCTTTACCCCGGATGCGGAGTTCCCGGTGTGCAACGGCGAAAAAGGCCACTTCGGCGGCAAGATCGTCAGCCCGGTGTGCAACGGCGTCATTGCAGAGTTTGAGGGCGGTGTTGCCAACAACGCGGTGCCGGACCGCGCCAGCGCACTGGTCAAGACCGATATCCGCAAGCTGAAGAACGCCCCCAACATCACGCTGGAACCGGAAGGGGATGGCGTGCGGGTGCGCGGCTGGGGCAAATCCGGCCACGCCGCTATGCCGGAGGGCACGGTGAATGCCATTGGTCTGGTGGTGGAGTATCTGCTGGACAACGGCCTGTGCAACGATGTCGAGCGCGCTTATCTGGAGGCACTGCGCAAACTGCACAGCTCCACCGCAGGCACCGGCCTTGGCATCGACTGCGCCGATGGCCCCTTTGGCCCGCTGACCATCATCGGCGGCCGCATCTATATGGAGGACGGCAAGCTGGTGCAGACCATCGACAGCCGCTTCCCCACCTGCACCGACGGCGAAAAGCTGACCGCACAGATCACCGCTGCGCTGGGTGATGGCGCAAAGCTGGAGGATGTGGACGCAGCCGAGCCTTTCTACATCGAGGCCGACAGCCCCGCCATCCGCGCCTGCATCGACACCTACAACGAGGTGACCGGCGAGAATGCCACCCCCTTCACCATGGGCGGCGGCACCTATGCCCGCCACTTCCCCTATGCCGTCAGCTTCGGCCCGGAGCATGAGGATGTGAAGCTGCCGGAGTTCGGCGGCCCGATGCACGGTGCCAACGAGGCTGCCCCCATCGACAAGCTGCTGGAGGCCGTCAAGATCTACATTCTGGCGCTGCTGCGTCTGGAAGAGGTCGACTTCTGAGGTACAGCATGAACGTGCTTGTCATTGACGGGCAGGGCGGGGGACTGGGCCGCCAGCTGGTGGCGGCTCTCAGCGCCCAGTGCCCGGACATCCGGCTGGTGGCCGTGGGCACCAACAGTGTGGCTGCGCAGGCCATGCACAAGGCCGGGGCGCAGCGCGCCGCCACCGGTGAGAACGCCGTGGTGGTGAACTGCCGCAATGCGGATATCATCGTGGGGCCCATCGGTATCGTCATTGCAGATGCGCTGCTGGGAGAGATCACCCCCGCCATGGCCACGGCGGTGTGCCAGAGCAGCGCCACCCGGGTGCTGATCCCGGTGAACCACTGTGAAAACTATATCGTCGGCGTGCCCGACCAGCCCATCGGCAGCCTTGTAGCTGCCGCCGTGCAGAAGGTGAAAGCCCTCTGCACCGGGGAAGGCTGCTGAAAATTTCTACAAACAAACAGGCGGCTGTACAAAATGTTGTACAGCCGCCTGTTTTGTTTATTCAGCGCATATTGCTGGTGCGGTGCTCCATCAGGTAGGTAGCCTGCAGGTCTGCGATGTGCAGCTTGACCGCCAGCGGGTACTTGTCGTAGGCTTCCGAGATGGCAAAACAGCCGCCCCGGGCAGCATCGTCAAAGCCGCCCATGTGCCAGCGGATGGCAACCGCTTCCTCCACCTTCAGCTTCATGAACCGCTCGATGAGAAACACGCTCTTTTCGCCGTGACCGTAGGGAAACAGATCCTCTACACTGTAAAAGGGCGCTTTTTCCCACTGTCCGGTGGCTTCGTTCTTCACGTTGCGGGTGCCCAGCTTGTAGTAGTTGGCCTTGCACAGATCGTGCAGCAGGGCACAGATGGCGTAGCTCTCCTCGCTTTCGCCCTCGGTGAAAAAGCTGTCGTGCAGCGCGTGGTAGACGTTCAGGCTGTGCATACACAGCCCGCCCTCACAGGCTCCGTGAAAGCGAGTAGAAGCCGGTGCGGTGAAAAAATCCGTCTTTTTGTCCAGCCAGTCCAACAGCTTTTCGCTGCCCGGGCGGGTGACGTGCTGCTGCCACACGTCCAGAAACTCTGCACGGTCGCCCCCGCTCACAGCTCCATGTCCTCCAGAATGCCCTTGAGGATGGCCAGCTCGTCGTGGCTCAGGGAGATACCCTTGCCCATGCGGGTGCCGTCCGGGGACCAGTCGCGGATGTCGTACTTGGGCTCGCCGTCGTTCCAGCTGATAAGGTTCAGCTGGCGCTCCCAGCCGCGGGGACGCTGGCTCAGCACGGCCACACGCTGGACAACTTCGTATTTGATCTCTGCCATATTGCAAAACCTGCCTTTATGTTTGTATGCTACCATAATAAGGGAAGTGCGGCGAGATTTCAACAGGTAAACTGAAATATTTTAAAAAATTTTTGTTACACTCAGCCGTAAGGGGCGTCCTCGCGCCATTCCACCAGCTCCAAAACGGCGGTCGTGTCCTCGTCCGGGGCAGGATGGCGGCTGTGCAGCTTCTGCTTTGTGCTGAACAGTTCCGGTGCGTAGTGTGCCATTACGCTGGTCTGCACGTCCCCAGCCAAAAAGGCGGCGGCGTTCTTCTGGCGGCAGGCCATGGGGGTGCCGTCGGTCATGGGGACGCCGGGCTTTTCCGGCTGCGGCTCCTCCGGCGGGGGCAGCTGGGTGCCGGGTGTGTCCGGCGCAGCAGGGGGCTGCAGGGGCATACTGCCCAGCGGCGGGGCGATGCGGGTGCTGTTTGCCTGTGGGGCGGCAGCGGTGCCGGACTGGTTTTCCAGTTCGTGGCGGATGAAGGGTTCCAGAGAATTCATCAAAATTCACCTCCGCCCCTAGTGTGCCCCGTCGGCGGCGTTTTACACCCGCAGCTCTACGGTGGAGCCGCCGGTACGGGCCTTGTGCACCACCACCTGCCGGTCGATGCGGTCCTTGAGCGCCCCCACATGGGAGATGATGCCCACCAGCCGGTCGCCCTCGGTCAGGCCGGAGAGCACCCGGATGGCCAGCTCCAGCGATTCCTCGTCCAGCGAGCCGAAGCCCTCGTCGAGGAATAGGGTGTCCAGCCGGATGCCGCCGGCGCTGCTCTGCACCTCGTCCGAAAGGCCAAGCGCCAGTGCCAGCGAAGCCTTGAAGCTTTCGCCGCCGGAAAGGGTCTTTACGCTGCGGCGGGTGCCGTTGTAGTGATCGATGACGCCAAGGTCCAGCCCGGACTGGCTGCGCTGGTTCTCTGCGCCGATGCGTTCCAGCTCGTACTGCCCGGCGGTCATCTGCATCAGGCGGGTGTTGGCGTAGCGCAAAATGCGGTCCAGATAGTTCATCTGGATGTAGGCTTCCAGTTTGATCTTTTGCTTGCTGGTCAAAGTGCCGCCCGCTGTGGCAGCCAGCGCGCTGACCCACTGCCACCGGCTTTCCAGCGTCTGCCGCGCTTCGGCGGCAGCGCGGTACTGCGCCGCCGTTTTGCGGTTGGGCAGCAATTGTGCCGAAAGCTGCTTTTCCCGGCTGCGCAAAGCCTCCCGCGCGGCGGTCAGTTCGGTCTGCTGTGCGGTAAGCTCCTCGGCGCTGCGGGCGGGCAGTTCCTTTTGGGCGGCGGTCTGCTGTGCGGTCAGCGCCTCCACGGCGGCTTCAGCGGCGGCAACAGCCTGCTCGGCCTGTTTCAGCTTGCGTTGCGCCGTGTCCATACCGGTGCGCAGGGCGCGGCGGTCGGCTTCCAGCTTGTCCAGCGCCGCCTGTGCGTCCGCGCGCCGGGGGTAGGGCAGGGCGGCGCGCCGCTCTGCGATTTGACTCTCCAGCGCGTCTGCACTTGCATTCTGGGCGGCGGCGCTGCGGTCTGCTTCGGCGGCGGACTGTTCCAGTGCCGGGCGCTGGCGGGTCTTTGCCTGCCGGTCGGCCTCCAGCTGTGCCTTGCGGCGGCAGTCGGCATCTGCCTGTCGGCACTGGGTGGTACAGTCTGCCTGTTCCGTCTGCAAAGCAGCAGTCTCCTCGGCCAGAACGTTGGTCATCAGGGCAAAGGTGAGGGGCACCGTACCCTCGGGGGCGGTAAAGCGCTCCGGCAGCAGGGTCTCGGCGTCCCGCCGGAGAGAAGTTTTCGCCTCGTTGGCAGCGGCAAGGGCGCTCTGAGCGGCAGCGCTGGCGTTCTGCGCCTGTCGGTCAGCGGCGGCAGCGGTCTGCCGTGCAGCTTCCACCTGTGCCTGCGTGGGCGCAGTATGGGGCAACAGGGCGCGGGCGGGGTGATGGGTACTGCCGCACACCGGGCAGGGTGCGCCCTCGACAAGGTTCTCGGCCAGCAGCCCGGCCTGTGCATCCAGGAATGCTCGTTCCAGCGTATTCTGCCGGGCGCGGGCTTCGTCCTGTGCAGTGGCAGCGGCGCGGTAGCTTTCTTGCGCCTTGTGGGCGCGTTTGGCTTGATGCTGGCATTCCGTAAGGCGCTGTTCCAGCTTTGCCAGCGCTTCGCCGCGCTGTGTCAACTGGGCGCTGCGGTTTTGCAGCGCCAAAAGCCGGGTGTCCGCGTCTGCCAGTGCGACAAGTTCGGTCTCAGCGGCGGCAAGGGCTGCGTTCAGGCTGTCCAGCTGGGTGCGCCGCTTGTGCGCCTGTGCTGTTGCCAGCCGGGCGGCGGCCCGCGCTTCGGTCTGCTGACGGCAGAGCGCGTCCAGCGCGTCATAGGCCGCAAGGGCGCTCTGCGCCTGCGTCACCTGCGCGGTCAGGGCATCCAGCTGCGCAGCGTCCCCGGCGTGGCGGTTGGCCTCGGCGCGGGCAGCATCCAGTGCGGGCTTTGCGGCGGCAAGCTCTGCCTGACGGGCAGCCAGCTGCTGCGCCAGCCGCTGCGCCTGTGCGGCGGCACCCAGCTGCTGCTGTACTTTGTCCAGCTGCGCTTCGGTGGTATGCAGGGCGTTGCCGATTTCTTCCAGCGCCGCAGCCTGCCGTGCGGTCAGGGCGTCCAGTAAAGCAAGCGCCGTTTCCGGCACGGTCTGGGCGCACAGGGCGCGCAGCGCCTCGGCGTCTGGGTCCTCCGGGCTGAATTGCAGCCCGCCCAGCAGGCTGTCCAGTTTGGCGTTCTGGGCGGTGCGCTGCTGGTTCAGCGCGGCGGCTTCGGCCTGTAAGCGCTCCTGTAACTGAGCATAGCGCTGGGTGCGGAACAGCTTGCGGAAGATGCGGCTGCGCTCCTCGGTGGAGGCATTGAGCAGCTTTGTGAACTGTCCCTGCGCGATGAGCACGATCTGAGAAAACTGGTTGTAGTCCAGCCCGATGATCTCCTGCACGGCGGCGGTCACGTCCTTGGCTTTGGTCACCGGCAGGCGGGTGTCCGGGTAGGTCAGGGTGGCATCTGCCTTTTCGGTGGTCATGCCCTCGCCCCGGGTTTTGGGACGCTGATATTCCGGGTTGCGGCGCACCGTGTAGCGCACGCCGTGCACCTCAAATTCCAGCTCCACATAGGTGGGGGTCTTGTCGTCTGCGTACTTGCAGCGCAGCATGGAGCCCTCCCGGATGCCGCTGCTGGAATGATCGTACAGCGCATAGGTGATGGCGTCAAAAAGGGTAGTCTTGCCCGCACCGGTGTCGCCGGTAATGAGGTATAGCCCGCCTTTGCCCAGCTTTTCAAGGTCGAGCGTAGTCTCGGCGGCATAGGGGCCAAAGGCCGAAAGGGTCAGTCGCAGCGGTCTCATACAGTGTCGCCCTCCTTCCAGATCTCCTCGATCAGTTCCTGGCAGAATGCCGTCTGCTCGGCGGTCAGGGGCTGGTTATTTTGCAGTTGGTAAAAGGCAGCCAGATGTTCCAGCGGGGAGATGCTCTCGGTGCGCTCCGGGGCGCTGATCTCCTGCTGCTGGCGGGTGCGCTGGTTGTCGTAGTCCAGCTGCATCAGGTTGGGGTAGATGACCCGCAGCCGCGCCAGCGCATCCGGTACATCCTGCTCGTCGGTCAGGGTGATGTACAGGTAGTCGTCCACGGCGGTGCCCTCGTAGCAGCGGCGGTCGGTCAGTTCCATGTAGCTGCCCCGCAGCCCGCGCAGCTCGTGCCGGGGGGTCAGGGGCGCGGTGGTGATGTGTACCTCGCCCTTTGCGCCCAGCTCCACAAAGGTAGCGCTTTTGCGCTGCCCCGCCTCCGAGAAGGAATATTTCAGCGGTGTGCCGCAGTAGCGCAGGGTCTCCCGCCCCACCTTCTGCGGGCTGTGCAGATGCCCCAGCGCCACATAGTCAAAGGCATCGAACAGGGCGGCGTCCACGCTGTCCACCCCGCCCACCGAGGGCTCCTCGCTCTCGCAGGCGGCAGCACCCGCCACAAACTGATGCGCCACCAGTACGCTGCGGTGGCCGGGGTCCGGGGTGCAGTGCCGCAGCACGCAGGCAAGGGCGTCGTTGTAGCTCTCAATAGGCTCGTCCGGCCAGACGTGCCGCACCATAGCGGGCTTCAAAAAGGGCAGTAAGTACACATCCACCGTGCCGTGGGCATCCTGCAAGGGGATGGGCTGCGGCGCACCGGTGAACACCGGGCTGACGTAGACCCGGCTGTCGGCCAGCAGGGCAGAGCCAAAAGCCACCCGGTCAGCGGAATCGTGGTTGCCGCTGATGGCGAACACCGGCAGCTTCCGCGCCGCCAGTTGGGTAAGGAACCAGTCCAGCAACCGCACCGCTTCGGCAGGGGGAACGGGCTTGTCGTAAAGGTCGCCTGCCAGCAGCACGCCGTCCACAGGGGTCTCATCCAGCAGGGTCAGAATTTCTTCCAGAATATACCGCTGGTCCTCCAGCATGGAAAACTCGCACACCCGCTTGCCCAGATGCAGGTCGGACAAATGCAGAAAACGCAAACAGGAACACCGCCTTTCAAAAAATGCTTTGTCCTATTATAACGCAGCCGCCGCTGCACGCGCAACCAAGGAGAACAGAAAAACGGACAACTGCTGTTTGCTGTTGCGACCCCTTCTGTGAAAATGGGACACCGGAGCGTCCGCAGACGCTCCGGTGTCCCGAAATTTAAAATGATTTTTCCGCTGAATATGGCCAAAGCGCACGCGGAGGCCATTCCAAATCGTTTTACGGCCTGCGTATATCAGAACATCTTTTCCCAAGTGGCGTAGCCCACGCTGCCGTCTGCTGTCAGACCGTTGCGCCGCTGGAACCGCTGTACGGCGGCAGCGGTGGCTGCACCATACTTGCCGTCATCCTTCAGTCGCTCGCCCAGAGAGTTGAGCTTTTGCTGCACCAGCCGTACTGTGCCGCCGGAGGAGCCGGTGTGCAGCACGATGCCGGGGTATGGCACCTTCAGCCCGTGCTTTGCGGTGTAGCGGGTGTAGAGCACGTTCCATGTGTTCTGCCCCACCTTGCCGTCCATGTTCATCTTGTTCTTCAGCTGGAACTCCTGTACGGCACGCTGGGTGCTTGCGCCGAACTTGCCGTCCGGATTCAGCGCATCGTACCATGTGCACGCATCGCGTACGCCGTTGAGCCACGTCTGCACAAGTGCCACGTCCGGCCCGGAGGAGCCGCGCTGGAGCAGGGAATAATAACCGGGAATCGCCATAGAGGGATCCCTCCTTTCCCTCCATGCTATGCTCCGGCGGAGTGCAGCGTCACCCCGCCAGCAGCACCGTCTGCCGCCGGGCGGTCAGCCGGTGCGCCCAGTCCACCAGCCGGAAGCGCAGGATGTACTGCCCGCAGACAAGATCGTTCTCCGCAGGCAGGGCGTAGCCGCCCTGCGCAAAGCTGCACAGTCCCGGGTACAGCACACACCACCAGTTGCGCCCGCCGCCGCTGCCAATGTCGATGCGCACGGCATCGTACCGCCCGGCGGGCAGCTGACCGGTGGGGTAGCGCCGGGCGGGAAAGTACATATTCACGAGATACACCCGCACCGGGGCACGGATGCCTTGTGCGGTCAGCGCCCGCTGCGCTGCCAGCTGAAACTGCAAAAGCCGCCCCGCCGCCCATGCCCGCGCCTCCGGTGCGCTTTGCGCCGGGCATTGCTGCATCACGGCCAGCACTGCATCCCGCACCCGGAGCTTGGCGCTCTGGTCAGCCACGGCATCGCTGGCCGCCCGGATGTGCAGCCGCAGGGTGTCGGCGCACAGCGCTGCCCCGGCATCCAGCTGGGTGCGCCCCCAGCACAGCCCCTGCAAAGCGCCGCACAGCGCAAAGCCCGCCAGCAAGCTGGCGCACAGCAGCCGCATCTGCCGGACGGAAAGCGGCTTTAAGAAAAAACGCACCATAAAAAACAGACCCCTCTTCTGGAAATGATAACCAGAGGATGGGTCTGTTGCAGCGGGGTTATACGATTTTTTTAGTTCTTCAACGACTGCATGGGTGCGGGCAGGCGGCCGCCGCGGTTGATGAACACCGAGGGATCGTGGCTGTTCACCGGCATGATGGGGCCGTAGCCCAGCAGGCCGCCGAAGTCCAGCACCTCACCGGCCTTGCGGCCGATGGCGGGGATCACGCGCACGGCGGTGGTCTTGCTGTTCACCATGCCAATGGCGGCTTCATCCGCGATCAGAGCGCTGATAACGGCGGGGGTGGTGTCGCCGGGGATGATGACCATATCGATGCCCACAGAGCAGACAGCGGTCATAGCTTCCAGCTTCTCAATGGTCAGACAGCCGATCTCGGCAGCGTGGATCATACCGGCATCCTCGCTGACCGGGATAAAGGCACCGGACAGACCGCCAACGTGGTTGGAGGCCATCACGCCGCCCTTCTTCACGGCATCGTTCAGCAGGGCAAGGCAAGCAGTGGTGCCGCAGCAGCCGCAGGTCTCCAGACCCATCTCTTCCAGAATGTTGGCCACGCTGTCGCCGATGGCAGGGGTGGGAGCCAGAGAAAGGTCGATGATACCGGCGGGCACGCCCAGTGCCTTGGAGGCAAGGTTTGCCACCAGCTGGCCCACGCGGGTGATCTTGAAGGCGGTGCGTTTTACAAGCTCTGCCACCTCGTCGATGGGGGCATCCTTGGGCAGGCGTGCCAGCGCGGCGCGCACAGCGCCCGGGCCGGAAACACCTACATGGATCTCGCAGTCCGGCTCGCCGGGGCCGTGGAAAGCACCGGCCATGAAGGGGTTATCTTCCGGTGCATTGCAGAACACCACCAGCTTGGCAGCGCCGATGCACTGACGGTCGGCGGTCAGCTCGCTGGCCTTCTTCACGGCTTCACCCATCAGCTTGATGGCGTCCATGTTCAGACCGGCCTTGGTGGCACCGATGTTCACCGAGCTGCACACGATGTCGGTCTCGGCCAGTGCGCGGGGGATGGACTCGATCAGGCGGCGGTCACCAGCAGAAAAGCCCTTGTGCACCAGTGCGCTGTAGCCGCCCACAAAGTTGACGCCCACCTTTTTACCGGCGGCGTCCAGCGTCTTTGCAAAGTCCACAGGGTCTGCCTCCGGGCAGGCACCCAGCAGCATGGCAATGGGGGTAACGCTGATGCGCTTGTTGATGATGGGAATACCGTACTCGGCGCTGATGTGCTCCACGGTGGAAACAAGGTTCGCAGCCTTGGTGGTGATCTTGTTGTAGATGTTCTCGCAGGCCTTCTTGGGGTCCGGGTCGATGCAGTCCAGCAGGCTGATGCCCATGGTCACGGTGCGCACGTCCAGATTATCCTGCGTGAACATCTCGATGGTCTCCAGGATATCCCCGGTGTTAAACATACTCATAGCGGTTGCGGGCTCCTTTCCGGCTCAGATGGTGTGCATGGCGTCAAAAACTTCCTGACGGGTCACATTGATCTGCATCCCCATCTCGGCGGCAAGTGCATCGGTGCGCTTGTGCAGCTGGTCGTGGTCAACATTGCAGTTGGAAAGATCCACCAGCATGATCATGGCAAACATCCCCTGCAGGATGCTCTGGGTCACATCCTCGATGTTGATGTTCAGTTCGGTGCACAGACCGGCCACCTTTGCGACAACGCCCACGGTATCGTGTCCAATGACGGTAATGAAAGCTTTCATGGTTTCCACCCTCGTTTTCCTTATAGTGATTGGTGCCGCCAAAGACCCGGCACACGCTTACCCTTTCAGTATAGCAGATTTAGCAAAATTTGAACACACTTTTTGTAAAAAAGAGCAGAATACGGGGGCAAAAGACATTCTATATAAAAATCAAGTGCAATCTGCCGGGGCTTGTGCTATACTTATATTTAATTTCCCGCGGATTTCCGTGTAGAGGGTTGATAAGGAGTATATGACAATGGAACAGCTTTTGAAGATTCTGGAAAACAACGCCCGTCTGCCCGTGGAGGACATTGCCACCATGCTGAACAAATCCCCCGCCGAGGTGGCGGCGATGATGGATCTTGCCCGGGCGCAGGGCATCATCAAGGGCTACAAGACCCTTGTGGACTGGGAAAAGGCCAAGGTGAACCGCGTGGAGGCGGTCATCGAGCTGAACGTCAGCCCCAAAAAGAGCCGCGGCTTTGATGAGATCGCTGCCACCATCGCCGCCTTTGACGAGGTGGAGAGCGTGCTGCTGATGAGCGGCGGGTACGACCTGCAGCTGGTGATCAAGGGACAGACCTTCCAGGAGATCGCCCTGTTTGTGGCAAAGCGGCTGTCGCCGCTGGACGATGTGCTGTCCACCGCCACCCATTTTGTGCTGCGCACCTACAAAAAAGAGGGGCGGCTGTATCAGGATGAAGAAATTGATGAAAGAGAGTGCACGGTGCTGTGATGGATTATGATAAACTGATCGCGCCTGCCGCCAAGGCCATGCGCCCCTCCGGCATCCGCAAATTTTTCGATCTGGCCGCCGAAATGCCCGAGTGCATCAGCCTTGGCGTAGGCGAGCCGGACTTTAAGACCCCGTGGGCTGTGCGCGAAGCCGGTATCGAAAGCCTTGAGCATGGCCGCACCCGCTATACCTCCAACGCCGGCTTAAAAGAGCTGCGCGCCGAGATCAGCCGGTATCTGGAGCGGCGCATGAACCTGCGCTACGACCCCATGCGGCAGATCCTTGTGACCGTGGGCGGCAGCGAAGCCATTGATATGTGCATCCGCACACTGGTCAAGCCCGGGGACGAGGTGATCATCCCGGAGCCCTGCTTTGTGTGCTACGAGCCCATCACCACCCTGTCCGGCGGCGTGCCGGTGCACGTTGCCTGCCGTCAGGAGGACGAGTTCCGTCTGCGTGCCGATGCGCTGAAGGCAGCCATCACCCCCAAGACCAAGCTGGTCATTATGCCCTTCCCCAATAACCCCACCGGTGCGGTGATGGAGCGGGAGGACCTGGAAGCAGTGGCCGAGGTGCTGCGCGGCACCGATATCATGGTGCTGTCTGATGAAATTTACGCCGAGCTGAACTACGGCCTGCGTCCGCACGTTTCCATTGCCACCCTGCCCGGTATGGCAGAGCGCACCATCGTGGTGAACGGCTTTTCCAAGAGCTACGCCATGACAGGCTGGCGGCTGGGCTACGCCTGCGGCCCGGAGGCTGTCATTAAAATTATGACCAAGATCCACCAGAGCGCCATCATGAGCGCCCCCACCACCAGCCAGTACGCCGCCATCACCGCCCTGAAAGAGTGTGACGGCGAGATCGACCGGATGCGGGACGAGTACAATATGCGCCGCCGTTTGGTGGTGCGCAGCTTCAACGATATGGGTCTGACCTGCTTTGAGCCCCGGGGTGCGTTCTACGCCTTCCCCTGCATCAAGAGCACCGGCATGAGCAGTCAGGAGTTCTGCACAAAACTTTTGGAGCAAAAGCACGTTGCCATCATCCCCGGCGATGCCTTTGGCGCTTCCGGCGAGGGGTACTGCCGCGTTTCCTACGCTTACAGCGTGGAGCACCTGACCGAGGCACTGAAGCGCATCCGGGAGTTTTTGGTGGAAAACAACATCTACCACGGCAACTGAGGAGGAACACAGATGGAACGGCGAGAGCGGAAAAACGCAGTGACCGTGCTGGCCCCGGCCAAGCTCAATCTGGCACTGGATGTAGTGGGCTTGCTGCCCAACGGCTACCATGCGCTGGACATGACCATGCAGACCATCACCCTGTACGAGCGGGTGATGCTGCGCCGCAGCGCCGGGCTCAGTCTGCGTCTGCCGGGCAGCCTTGTGCAGCCCAACGATAAAAATACCGCCATCAAGGCGGCGCTGGCGTTCTTCCACTACACCGGCCTGCTGGCGGGGGTGGATATCACCATCTACAAAAATACCCCGGTGCGGGCGGGTATGGCGGGTGGCAGCGCAGACGCCGCCGCCGTGCTGGTGGGTCTGAATGCCCTGTACGGCGCAAAGCTTTCCATGAGCGAATTGTGCGCGCTGGGCGCAGGCATCGGTGCGGACGTGCCCTTTGCCCTGATGGGCGGCACCTGCCGGGTGCAGGGCGTGGGTGACCTGCTCAAGGCGCTGCCCCCTGTGCCGGACTGCTGGTTCACGGTGGTGATGCCGGACTACGGCGTGTCCACACCGGAGGCCTTTGCCGCTTACGATACCGTGGGCAGCAGCACCCACCCGGACTGTGAGGCGCAGGAAAAGGCCATCCGCGCCGGAGACTTGGACGCCGTATGTGCTGCCGCCGGGAATGCGCTGGAAGAGTGCAGCGGCGCAAAGGACAACGAAGCGATCAAAGCCCTGCTCCGGGCGCACGGCGCTGTTACCGCCCTGATGACCGGCAGCGGCGCGGCAGTGTTCGGCGTGTTCCGGGACGAAGCTGCCGCCAGAGCCGCTGCAGCGGCAGCAAAGCGGCAGTGGCCGCAGGTCTACGTTGCCAAGCCCGACCGCGGCGGTGCCCGGGTGATCCGCTAAAAAAGTATAAACCTCCTTCCCGCAGGGCATACTGTCCCCAAAGGAAGGAGGTCTTTTTTGTGCAGACCTTTTACAAAATCTGCCTGCTGCTGCTCATCGTGGGCGGTGTGAACTGGGGGCTCGTGGGGCTTTTTCAGTTCGACCTTGTGGGCTGGCTGCTGGGCGGCAGTACCTCGGTGTGGTCCCGTATCGTGTTTGCGCTGGTGGGCTTGGCTGCTCTTGGCTGCATTCCGAATCTGTTCAGCGAGGAACCGGAGGAAGAATAACAAAACGGCTGCTGCACTTTTGCGTGCAGCAGCCGTTTGCGCGTTGCAGCGCTTCCGGTAAAAAAATCAGGTCTGGAAGATTCTTGGATTTTCCAGACCTGATAATAAAAAGCGTTTTCTGCGTGGATTACTGGTCGTTGTCCACATCATCCCAGCCGATGAGGTCGGGCAGGGTCAGTGTCTCGTCCGAGCAGTGGTGGCTTGCGCGGCGCTGGTCGGCAGCTTTCGTATGAATCACCTCGCGGGCAAGCTCCCGGATGGCAACGCAGTCCTCCGGCAGGTCGGTCTGGCTGCGGCCGGAATGGGTGAACAGGATCTTGCCCTCGTGGCCGACGATCAGGGTCATGGGCAAAATCTGCGGGGCATTGCGGTCGTAGTGATAACCGGCATCCCGGGCGCTTTTGTAGATGCGCTGGGCAGAAAAGCTCCAGCTCAAAAGCCCGCGCGCCTGCTCCACCCCCAGATAACTGTATAGCACACCCGGCGCATCGCAGATGATGGGGAAGGGAAACTCCTTCCCCTGCGTAGCCTCGGCCACCGCGCGGGGCGCTGAGCGCACCACGCAGGCCAGCCGCACACCCCGCAGCCGCGGCAGGGTTTTTAAGTAGCGGGTCAGGTATTCCCGGGTGACCGGGTGGTCGAACCCGGGCAGAAAGATCATGCACAGGGGTTCGGTGCCCGCACACAGGGCGTAAAAATCGTTGCCCGGGGTGGTAGGGGTGTCAAAGGTGAACCGGGGAATGGAAGTACCAACCAGATGCTCAGAACTCATGCCGCAATTGCACATCCTTTCAAATGGTGATAAAAAAATCCACAGCCGTGCCCTGTGTTTGCAGGGGCACAAGCGGTGGATTGGATTACTATAAAGATCCCGCCCGGTCGTCTGCGGCCAATCAAACCTACCCTTACGGACAGGTGGGTGCCCTGTCTCCGGAATCACGCTTCCTCATCGAACCTCCATGGTCGACCCATGGCGGGGAGGTCTGCAATCCACCGGAGAACTCCGGGCTCCCGTTGAATGATTAGTAGGATCATACAAACCGCAACAAATCGAGCCGGGCAGGAAGTCTTGCACGGTCAATCCGTCAAAGGACTTACTCGATATCGTAGTCCTCGCTCAGACGCTGCTCAAACAGCTTGCTGACTTCCATCAGCACCTCGTCGTCCTCTACAACGTCCAGATATTCGCCTTCGTCATCTTCCCCGACACTCAGGATCACCAGCTGGGCGTCCTCGTTCAGGTCCTCTTCGTTCTCGGCGTATTCCACAACAGCCAGATAATGCACACCCTTGTGGTCCAGCGCGTCGATCACCTCAAAGGTGACCTCGTTGCCGTCCTCGTCCTCAAGGGTCATCAGGTCGGGCTGATATTCTTCCTCGTCGGTATTGGGATTCTTGATCTCGTCAGACATAATACGCTCCTGTATTGCTTCATCACAAAAAGCAGTTGATGCTGCGGGCTGTACCCCGCTTTGTCTGCTTATAGTGTAGCGTGTTTTGCCCGGTTCGTCAAGATGCTTTTTCGCACAGAAATCATTGGATAAATTTTCACGCATTTTCCTCTCGCACTGCCGCGCAGAATATGGTATACTACTGGTTGAATCTTTTGCGCTGCGCTGTGCAGCGTTGTAGTACAGTATATGGAACAGGGAGCGGGAGTATGTTGAAAAAATTAGGGGCAGTCTGTCTTGCGGCGGTGCTGCTGCTTACCGGCTGCAGTCTGCGGCCGCAGGAAAACGGCAGTAAAGTCCAGAGCATCAGCCGCCCGGCGGTGGAATCGGCAGAGCTGCAATTCACCCACCCGGCAGCGGGGGACACGGTTGCGGTGTTCGATACCTCTGCGGGCGTTTTCCGGGCGGTGCTCTTCCCGGAAAAGGCCCCGCAGGCCTGCGATAACTTTATCGGCCTTGTGCAGCAGGGCTACTACAACGGCCTTACCGTAAGCCGGGTGGAGAATCAGTTCGTGGTGGAAGCCGGGCAGGGCGCAGACGGCAAGGGCTCTACCATCTGGAAGGGCAGCCGCTACCCGGTGGAGACATCGGACAGCCTGCACCACTACGCCGGGGCGCTGTGCATGGGCGTGGATGCTTCCGGCGCGTGCGCCAGCGTGTTCTATGTGGTGGAATCGCTGCCGGGAGACCAGTCGGTAACGCAGGAGCTGGTGGACCAGATGAACGCCGCTGGTTACCGCGCCGAGGTGGTATCCGCTTACCAGACGGCGGGCGGCGCGCCCTATCTGGACTACACCGATACCGTGTTCGGGCAGGTGTACGAGGGCATGGACATCGTGGACACCATCGCCCAGACCGCCGTGGACGAAAACCAGAAGCCCACCACCGAGATCACCATCAACAGCGTGAGCATCGAAACCTATCAGGGATAAATAGTAAAGTCAAAAAATGATGCCTGTGCGTGAGCACAGGCATCATTTTTTATATCTCCCCGGGGTGCTCCTTGCGCCATGCAAGGTAGTCCTCCAGAATCACTGTGGCACTGACCGAATCCAGAATCTCCTTGCGGCGGCTGCCGTAGGTGCCGCTTTCGTCCAGAAGGTCGGCGGCGGCACAGGTGGTCTGACGCTCGTCCCACATCCGCACCGGCAGGCCGCTCCAAAGCTCCACGGTCTTTGCCAGCTTGCGGCTCTTGGCGGCGCGCTCACCCTCGGTGCCGTCCATATTCAGCGGCAGGCCAATCAAAATCATCTCGGCTTCGATCTCCTTCGCCACCTCGCATACCCGGGCGGCTACCTTGTTGCGTGCCTTTAAGGTGATCTGGGGCGTGATGGCGGTGGTCAGAAATTCGGTGCGGTCGCAGGTGGCAAGGCCGGTGCGGCTGTCCCCGTAGTCAACGGCTAAAATCTTCATACAAAATCCCTTTCCGGTGTGCAGAATGTTTTTTTCAGTGTACCACAGCGGCGGCGGGATTGCAAAGAAAAGCGGTGGTTTTATCTCCGGTTTCGTGTTACAATAAAGGCAAAAATCAACAAGCGGGAGGAGACCGAAATGCTGAAACTGGTTCTGGGCACTTCCGGCAGCGGCAAAACCACCCTGCTGTATGCCCGCATCCGTGCCCGTGCCGAGGCGGGAAAGCGCAGTATCCTGCTGGTGCCGGAGCAGTTTACTTCCAGCACCGAGGCGCGCATCTACCGGGAGCTGGGGGATGCCCTTTCCGGCATGGTGGAAAGCTATTCCTTCACCAGTCTGGCCGAGCATATCCTTGCGGCTCTTGGCGGCGCGGCGGTGCAGACCCTGACCGATGCCGGGCGGGCGGTGCTGGTGCGCCGTGCGCTGGAAGAATTGCAGGATAACGTGCACTACTACTACCGCCACCGGCGCAGCGCGGCCTTTTGCCAGATGGCGGCAGAGACCATCGACGAGCTGAAAAGCGTCGGGCTTTCCGGGCAGCAATTGCAGGAGCTTGCCCGGGACTGCGGCACCGAGAGCGCAAAGCTGGGCGAGCTGGCACTCATCTTTCAGGGCTACGAGAGCCTGCTGGCGGGCACCGGCATGGACCCCGCCGATCGTCTGGAGCTGGCTGCCGACCGTCTGGAAGCCGCGCTTGCCCGGGACGAATTGCCGGACTTTCTGTGCGAGCGCGAGGTGTTCATTGACGAGTTTGACACCTTCAACGCGCCCAAAAAGCGGCTGATGGGCGCGATGCTGGCCGCCCTGCCCGCCGTGACGGTGGCACTGTGCGAGGACGGCGCACCCATGCAGCCCGGGGACCTGGAACTGTTCTCCGGTGCAAAGCAGGTGGCGGCGCAGCTGCGCCAGCTGGCGCGCAAAAACGGCGCACAGGTGGCCGCGCCGGAGCTGCTGCGGCGGGACCTGCGCCATAAAGATGCCCCGGGGCTTGCCGCCCTGACCGAGCTGCTGGAGACCGGCAGCTGCACCCCGCCGGAAAGGGCCACGGAGCTGCGGCTGTTTGCCGCCGCCAGCCGGGAAGAGGAAGCACGCTGTGCCGCAGCCGCTATCCGCCGCCTGATGCGGCAGGGGGTGCGCTGCGGAAAAATTGCGGTGGTCTGCCGCGATATCAGCCTGTACCGGGCTGCGGTGCGGTACGAGTTCCGCATGGCAGAGATCCCTCTGTACTGCGATGAACCCACCACCCCGGAGTTCAGTGCTCCCGCCACGGCGGTGCGGGCACTGCTGGCATTGCTGCGGGGCGCGGACATGACCGAGCAGCTGACCGTGCTGGCTAAGACCGGCCTGTGCGGCCTGACCGAGCCGGAAGTCTGCGCGCTGGAAAACTACGCCTACACATGGTCGCCCAATGCAGCGGCGTGGCGGGCAGAGTTTACCAAAAGCCCCCGGGGCTTCGGTGACGCCGAACTGACCGAGGAAGATACGCTGAACCTGACCCGCGCCGAAAACGCCCGCAAAAAGCTGGTGACGGCGGTGGATACCCTGCGCAGCAAGGTGCGCAGCGCCAACGCGGAACAGATCAGCCGGGCGCTGTATTTCTGCCTGAAGGAACTGGGCGCAGAGGGACAGCAAGCCGCGCAGGTGGAGGATATCCGCGCCGCCCGGGGCATCCCGGCGGCAGAGGAAGCCGCCCGCGAGTGGAACGTGGTGATGCAGCTGCTGGACGAGATGGCGCGGCTGCTGGGCAGTCAGGGCATCACTGTGCCGGAGTACGAGGATCTTTTCAGCCTGCTGCTGCGCTCCTCCGACCTTGGGCACATCCCGCAGACGCTGGATGCGGTGGTGCTGGCAAGTGCCGGCAAAATGCGTCTGGATGCACCGGACTATGTATTTGTGCTGGGGCTTGCGGAGGGAGAATTTCCCTGTACCCCCGCAGAAAGCGGCCTGCTGACCCACGCCGACCGCGACCTGCTGATGGCAAAACAGATCGACCTGCCGGACTGCTTTGAAAACCGCGTGGTGCGCGAGCAGGTCTGTTTTTATAAAGCCCTTACTGCCCCGGCAAAGGGGCTGTGGATGAGCTGGCCGAAAGGGCAGGGGCAGACCCTGTGCGCTGCGCTGGAGCCCATCGTGGAGGCGTTGCAGCCCGCCGCGCCGCAGCTGGAACTCATTGACCTTGCCGCCACCCCCGCAGACGGCTTAGACGTGCTGGGCGGCGGCTGGCCGCTGACCGAGCTGGAGCGCGCCAGCCTGACCGAGGCGCTGCGCGCCCCCGGCGAAGGGGTACAGGCGCCACGGGGGCTTGCCCTGTTGCAGCGCATGGAGCAGGACCCGCCCCGGCAGGTGCAGGATCTGCCCACGCTGGAAATGCTGCTGGGCAGGCGGCTGCACATCTCGCCCAGCCAGCTGGAAAAATATTATACCTGCCGCTACGGCTACTTTTTGCAGTATGTGCTGGGGCTCAAACCCCGCCGCCGTGCAGAGCTTTCGGCCGACCAGAGCGGTACCCTGATGCACTGGGTCTTGCAGATGGCACTGGACCCCCACCCAGGGGCAGACAACCCCTGTGCCGGGCTGCGCCCCTTTTTGGAGCTGGATGATGCCGCCATGGCTGACCTTGCCGCTGCGCTGGTGGACGAGTACGCGCGGCGCTATCTGCCGGAGGATACCGCGCGCTTTGCCTATCTGCTCTCCCGGCTGAAAAAGAGCATGACCAGCCTGTTATGTTACCTGCGGGACGAGCAGAACCAGTCCCAATTCAAGCCCGTGGCCTGTGAGCTGAAAATAGGCCGGGGCGAGGATGCCGTGCCCGGGCAGGTGTACCGCCTGTCAGATGGGCGCACGGTGCAGCTGGTGGGCACGGTGGACCGCGCGGACGAGTGGATCGAGGACGACGGCACCCGCTGGGTGCGGGTGGTGGACTACAAGACCGGCAGCAAAAAGCTGGACTTAAAAGAAGTCTACTGCGGGCTGGACTGCCAGATGCTGCTGTATCTGTTCAGCCTGACCCGGGATTCCGGCGGGCGCTTTACCGGCGCACAGCCGGCGGGCGTGTTGTATCTGCTGGCCGACCCCGCCCCCCAGACCCTGCCCCGCGGGCAGGCTGCCCGGGCGGTGGAATACCAGCTGGACGGCCTTGTGCGGGACGAGCAGAAGATCTTTGACGCAATGGATGCGGACGAAACGGGCAAGTATCTGCCTTTCGGCTACCGCAACGGCGCACCCAGCCCCTACCAGAAGGACAAACGGGCCGACAGCGCCAAACTCAGCCGCATCCAGCTGCATCTGGACGACCTTGTTACCCAGATGGGCGAGCAGCTCTACGGCGGGCAGATCGACGCCGAGCCGCTGGTGGTGAGCAGCAGCAAAAGCCCCTGTACTTGGTGCGATTACAGCTTTATCTGCTGCCACGAGACCGGGGTGCACGAGCGTGCGCTGGAAGCCCCTGCAAAGCCCTTTGAACCCGAGGAAGAACCCGAAGAAAAGGAGGAACAGCCGTGAGCGGACCCAAATGGACCCCGGCGCAGCAGGCTGCCATTGCCGACCGGGGCGGTGCGCTGCTGGTAAGCGCAGCCGCAGGCAGCGGCAAGACCGCCGTGCTGACCGAGCGTGCGGTGCAATTGATCACCGACCCGGAGCACCCGGTCAACGCCGACCGGCTGCTCATTGTCACCTTTACCAATGCGGCGGCGGCAGAGCTGCGCGCCCGCATCGGGCAGGCGCTGCTGCACCGCAGCCAGCTGCAGCCCGGCAATGCCATGCTGCGCCGCCAGCGGATGCTGTTGCAACGCGCGCCCATCTGCACCATTGATGCTTTTTGTCTGAACCTGCTGCACAAGTATTTTCAGGCACTGGATATCCCGCCGGATTTTGCCCCGGCAGACCCCGGCACCGTGCAGCTGCTGCGGGGGGCGGCGTTGGCTGAAACGCTGGAAAACGCTTACCGCGACCCGGATTTCTGCGCCTTTGCAGACCTGTACGGCAAGGGACGCACGGATAAACCGGCAGGCGATGCCATTTTGCAGATCTACGACTTTTTGCGGGCGCTGCCGGATTATGACCGCAAGCTGGACGAATTTCTTGCGCCATACGAGCAGGAAAACGGCTTTGCCGCCACCTGCTGGCATGATCTGCTGCTGGCCGATGCTGCCCGCTGCGCCAAGGCTGCGCGGGAGCTGTTGAAGGCAGCACTGGCCGACTGCCATGCGGATTTTGACCAAGAACAGGCAGCTGCTGAGGAAAAAAAGACTCCATCCGCCCGGGCAAAGGTACAGGCCGCGGTGGCAGAAAAATACGAGGAAGCCGGTACAAGACTAGAAAAAGCCGCCGCCCTCTTTGCGCAGGCAGAGCAGCTGGCTGCTGCCGGGCAGTGGGACCCGCTGTACGACTTGCTCACCCCCTATGTGCTGGGCATGGAGGAAGCGCCCGGGCTGAAAGGCATGAAAAAGCGTCTGGGCGGCGACCACAAGGCGGAGATCAAGACCCGCTCGGACGAAGCCGCCGCTTTGTTTGAGCAGATGACCCAGCTCATCTGCTGCTCCGAGGCCGAAGCTGAGACCGATCGGCAGATCACCCTGCCCCGGCTGCGGGCGCTGTTTGCTGCCGTGCGGGACTTCGATGCCCGGTTCACGGACAGAAAACGGGAGCGCAAGCTGCTGGAATTCAGCGATTTTGAACACCTTGCCCTGCGTCTGCTGCGCACCCCGGAGGGCACGCCCACCCCCCTGTGCGAGAACATCCGGCAGGACTACGCCGCCGTGATGGTGGACGAATATCAGGACACGAACGCCCTGCAGGATGCCCTTTACCGCTGCCTTGCCGCCCCGGCGGGGGACAACCTCTTCCTAGTGGGCGACCTGAAACAGAGCATCTACCGCTTCCGGCAGGCAGAGCCGGGCATCTTCCGGCAAAAGCTGGACAGCTGGCCGCTGCTGCCGGGCGCAAAAGCCCGTCCCCGCCCGCCGGAGGGCACCCCGGGCACGGACGCACTGCTGGCGCTGGATGCAAACTTCCGCTCCGCACCGCAGGTGGTGGCGGGCATCAACTATCTCTTTGAGCAGCTCATGACCCCGGAGCTGGGCGATACCGCCTACGGTGACGGGCAGCGTCTGGCCTGCGGCGCGCCCGGGGAATATCAGGGCAGCGTGGAGGTACAGTTTCTGCCGGACGATGAGACGGAAACCGATGCGGGATGGATCGCCGAACGCATCGCGCAGCTGGTTTCTGCCGGGGAGCCGGTGCGGGAGGGCAGCACCACCCGCCCGGTGCGGTACGAGGACTGCTGCATTCTGCTGGCGGCGCGCACCGAGTTCCCGGCGTATGTGGAGGCTCTGACCGCCCGGGGCATCCCGGTATACGCCGACGCCCGGGAGAACCTGATGCTTGCGCCCCACATCCGCCCCCTCATCGCCCTGCTCAAGGTCATCGACGACCCCTCGCAGGATATCTATCTGGCCGCTGCCATGCTGGGCCCCATGTTCGGCTTTACCGAGGACGACCTTGTGCGGCTGCGCGCCCGCAGCCGTCAGGTACAGGCCGAACCGGACAAAAAGCCCGCCCGCATCAGTCTGTACGGCGCGCTGCTGCTGACGCTGGAGGACCCGGCAGAGGATCCCTTTACCGAGAAGGTGAAGGACTTCTACGCCCACCTCACTGCCCTGCGGCAGATGGCGCGCAGCGCCCCGGCGGAGCAGCTGCTGGAAGAAATTTTTGCCTCCACCGGCTATCTGGCGGCGCTGGGTGTGCTGGAAAACGGCGCCCGCCGCCGGGAGGATGCCCGCCGCTTTGCCAACTTCTGCGCCACTTCCGGTACAGGGGGCATCTCGGCGCTGGTGCGCGCTATTGATGCCGCCGCACAGGCCGGCAGCACCGGACAGGACACCGTACCCAGCGGAGTGCACCCGGGGTGCGTGTCCATCATGACCATCCACCGCTCCAAGGGCTTGCAGTTCCCGGTAGTGTTCGTGGGGGATACAGCCCGCAAGTTCAATGCTTCGGATATCCGTCAGCCGGTGCTGGTGCACCGCACTTTCGGCGCAGGGCTGCGGCTGCGGCCGGAAAACGGCGAGGGCGCCTACAAGACCGCCGCCTACACCGCGCTGGCCGCTGTCCACGCCAAGGAGCTGCGCAGCGAACAGATGCGCCTTTTGTATGTGGCGCTCACCCGTGCACAGGATAAGCTCATCCTCACCGCACCTCTGAGCAACGGCAAGGGCACAAAGCCCTTTGCCAAGGCAGCGGCTTTTCTGGCTGCCGGGGCGGGGGCCACACTGCACCAGCAGGCCAACAGCTTTGCCGACTGGCTGCGGGCGGCGCTGCTGGTGCACCCGGACGGCGGGGTGCTGCGGCAGCTTTCCGGCAACCGGGAGCTGCTGTTTGTGCAGACCGAAAGCGTGATGGCTATCAGGGTGTGTGACGATGCCGTGCAGCTGTCCGAGGAAATAGATACGGATACACCGGACGAAACGCCGGAGACCGACCCGGCACTGGTGGAGAAACTGCGGCAGAACTTTGCGTGGCAGTACCCGGCGGCAGCGCTTGCGCAGGTGCCCGCCAAGGTCAGCGTGACCAGCATCGTGCACAAGACCGAACAGACCACGCTGGAGCGCCCGGGCTTCCTTTCCAAGGACGGCCTGACCGCCGCCGAGATGGGCACCGCGCTGCACGCCTTTCTGGAGCATGCGGACTTTGCCTGGCTGGCTGCGGCCAAGGCTGCGGGCACGCTGGACAAGGCCATCCCGGCAGAGCGGGACCGTCAGGTGGCATTGCAGCTGACCGCCCCGGAGATCGCGGAAAAGCTGGATGCGGTGTGCATCCGCCGTTTTGTGGAAAGCGAAGCCTTTGCAAAGATCTGCGCCGCCGAGCAGGTGCTGCGGGAGCTGCCCTTCATCACGGCGCTGCCCGCCGGTGCAGTGCTGGCGGCGCAGGGGCACGAGGAACTGCCCGCCGCCGCAGACGCGCAGGTGCTGGTGCAGGGCATTGCCGACCTTGTGCTGGTGTACCCGGATCATCTGGAACTGCTGGACTACAAGACCGACCGCCGCAAGGCGGAAAGCGATTTCCTGCGCGCCTACCGCGCCCAGCTGAACCTCTACGCCATTGCCATCGAAAAGCGCTTTGCGCCTAAAAAGGTGACCTATAAGGGCATCTACTCCTTTGCACTGGGCAAACTGATCGAGGCATAAAAGGGAAAAGTCATATTTTTTCCAAAGAACGCATAAAAAGTGCTTGACAGGGCGGGCTGAACGTGGTAGAATGGCTGGGTAAAGAAAGCAGCTACGGCCTGTGCCGCGCTCGCCTTGTGGGAGAATGTCCCCGGGCTATACCCGAAACAGCAGCTTATTCCTTTGCGAACGCTGCGGCTTTGTGTGAAATTTCGCGCGGCTGTCCAGAATATGGGCGGCCGCGTTTTCTATGCCAAATATTGCAACACTATGGATTTTGTTTGGAGGTGCATTCATTATCGCTACCGCTGGAAAGTCGAAGGAACTGGAGATCAACGGCCAGATCCGTGATCGTGAGGTTCGCCTGATCGGTGCTGACGGCGAGCAGAAGGGCGTTGTGTCCATTCAGGTGGCCATGCGCGCTGCAGAAGAAGCCGGGCTCGATCTGGTAAAGATCGCACCGCAGGCTGTGCCGCCTGTGTGCAAGGTGCTGGACTACGGTAAATACCGTTTTGAACAGCAGAAGAAGGAGAAGGAAGCCAAGAAGAACCAGAAGGTTGTCGAGGTCAAGGAGACCCGCCTTTCGCTCAATATTGACACCAACGACTTCAACACCAAGCTCAACCAGACTGCCAAGTTCCTGGCAGCCGGACACAAGGTAAAGGTTTCGATCCGTTTCCGCGGCCGCGAAATGGCGCACAGTGCTCTGGGCGCAGACGTGCTGAAGCGGTTTGCCGAGGCGCTGCCTCAGGCATCCACCGATAAGCCGCCCGTGCTCGAGGGCCGCACGATGTCCATTCTGCTGATCCCGAAACCCAATAAGGACTAATTTTAGGAGGAAACTAAAATGGCTAAGATGAAACTGAAGACGCACTCCGGCGCTAAGAAGCGCTTTAAGCTGACCAAGAACGGCAAGATCAAGCGTGGTCATGCATTCCGCAGCCACATCCTGACCAAGAAGACCACCAAGCTGACCCGTGGCTACCGTCAGCCCAGCTACGTTGATAAGACCAACGCAGCTACCATCAAGAGCATGCTGCCCTACGCCTAAGAGCGAGCCGCAGGTACACAAAACTTTCTACGAGATACTAAAGGAGATATAAAAAATGGCACGTATCAAAGGCGCAACCATGACCCACAAACGTCGTAAGAAGATGCTGAAGCTGGCCAAGGGCTTTTACGGCTGCAAGAGCAAGCACTTTAAGATGGCCAAGCAGCAGGTCATGAAGAGCGGTAACTACGCTCTGGCTGGCCGCCGCATGAAGAAGCGTCAGTTCCGCAACCTGTGGATCTGCCGTATCAACAACGCAGTTCGTCCTCTGGGCATGAACTACTCCACCTTCATGGCTGGCCTGAAGAAGGCAGGCATCGAGCTGAACCGCAAGATGCTGTCCGAGATGGCCATCAACGATCCTCAGAGCTTTGCCGCTCTGGTCGAGACCGTGAAGAACGCCTGATAAAGACCTTGCATCGTGACGCCCGCGCGTATACGCGGGCGTCCGTTTTGTATCCGGGCATTTTTTGCGGCCAGGGAAACAAGGCAACGGGGCAGCGCCCTGCCGCAGAAACCTGCGGCAGACGCTGCCCTTTTTCTATTATATCCAAAGCAGAACGCATACACACCTGTTCAGGAGGAACGCATGGACGAAAAGATCACCAGCCGGGAAAACGCAAAAATAAAATATGCCTGCCGCCTTGCTTCCAGTACAGCATTCCGCCGCACTGAGGGGCGTTTTCTGGCCGAAGGGCGCAAGCTGTGCCCGGAGCTTTGCCGCGGTGCAGAGCTGGAGACCCTGTTTTATACCGAAAATGCGCTGGAAAAGTGCCCGGAGCTTGCCGCTTTGCCGGGCGAGCATTATCTGGTAGAGGATCATGTGGCGGACAAGCTGGCAGACGTGGGCACCCATCAGGGCGTGTTCGGGGTGTTCCGCACCCCGGTGCATACCTTGGAGGAGGTGCGCCCCGGCGGGCGGTATCTGGCACTGGAGCGGGTGCAGGACCCCGGCAATGTGGGTACTTTGCTGCGCAGCGCAGCGGCCTTTGGCTTTGACGGCGTTATCCTGAGCGAGGGCTGTGCCAGTGTCTACGCCCCCAAGACCCTGCGCGCCTCCATGGGCGCAGCGGTGCGCATCCCGGTCATTGAGACCGGTGCCATGCCGCAGGCCATCGCCCTGCTGCGGGAAAAAGGCATCACCTGCCTTGCGGCGGCGCTGTACCAGTCCCAGCCGCTCAGCGCGGCAAAGGCCGGGTATCCCGGCGGTGTCTGCGTGGTCATCGGCAGCGAGGGACAGGGTCTGACTGACCAGACCATCGCCGCCTGCAACAGCACGGTGCGCATCCCCATGACCGACCGGGTGGAAAGCCTGAACGCCGGCATCGCGGGCAGCATCCTGCTGTGGCATTTCCGGGAGGAGAGCCTGTGACCGGGCAGACCAGCCTGTTCCCGCCGGAGCCTGCACCCGACCCGCTGCTGTGCTGGCTGTGGCTGTCGCAGGTGCTGGGACCCGCCAGCCTCCACGCCGGAAAGGTGCTGGACGCCTTTGGCGGCGCACAGGAGGCGTGGGAAGCACGGGAGACCGAGGAATTCCGGCAGGCGGCAGGGGACGCAGCCTTTAAGCGGGCAGCGCAGCTGGATGCAGAAAGCTGCCACACGCTGGTGATGCAGTGCGATGCTCTGCGGGTGCGCATCCTGCCCTTTGACGACCCGGATTACCCGCTGGCCTTTTCCCGCATCCCGGATATGCCGCTGGTGCTCTACTGCACCGGCGACCCCCGCTGGCTCAACGAGCCCGGGGCGGTGGGCATCGTGGGCAGCCGCAAACCTACGGAATACGGTCTGAACGCAGCGGCAGATATCGGCGGGGAACTGGCAAAAAACGGCGCCATCATCGTCAGTGGTCTGGCCGATGGGCTGGACAGCGCCGGACACCGGGCGGCAGTGAAAAACGACTGTCCCACCATTGCGGTGATGGGCGTACCCATCGACCGTACCTACCCGGCAGCCAATGCCGCTCTGCGGCAGAAAATCGAGCACAAGGGCTGCGTCATCAGCGAGTACCCTCCCTGCGGCGAGGGCGTAGGCCCCAACGGCTTTTTGCAGCGTAACCGGCTTATCGCGGCGCTTTCCTCTGCCGTACTGGTGGTGGAAGCGCGGGAAAAAAGCGGCACCATGTCCACCGTTGCCCACGCCGAGCGCTACGGCAAGCCGGTGTATGCCGTGCCGGGGAGTATCTACTCCCCCAACTCCGCAGGCACGAACGGCCTGCTGCGGGACGGCCGCGCCCGGGCCGTGGCGGGCGCAGCCGACCTGCTGGCGGCGCTGGGACTGCATACCCGGCAGGCAGCACCGGCAGCTGCAAAGCAGCCTGCACCCCTGAGCGATACCGAGCGCCGGGTGCTGGCGTGCATCGGACCAAAGCCCGTGGGCATCGAGGAACTGTGCGTGAGCACCGGCCTGTCCATGTCCGCGCTGCTGGGCACCCTGATGAAGCTGGAACTGACCGGCCGGGTGTACAAGCAGCCGGGGCAGCGGTATGTGCTGCGGTAAAATTGTGGAATATTTCCGCTGGTAAAGCACACAACAGCTGTGGTACAATAATATGAGCGAATGACCGTGCATCCCTTTGGGGGGCACGTTGCAGATAGAGGAGAAAAGAAGAAATGGCGAAACTGGTTATCGTGGAGTCGCCTGCAAAGGCGAAAACCATCGGCAAATATCTGGGCGATGACTACGAGGTCACCGCCAGCATGGGTCATATCCGCGATCTGCCCGCATCTCAGCTGGGCATCGATGTGGAGCATGGCTATACCCCGCAATACATCAGCATCAAGGGCAAGGAAAAGCTCATCAAGGAACTGAAGAGCAAGGCCAAACACGCCGACGGCGTGCTGCTGGCGACCGACCCGGACCGCGAGGGTGAGGCCATCAGCTGGCATCTGGCCAATATTCTGGGGCTGGACCCCCACGAGCCCAACCGCGTCACCTTTGACGAGATCACCAAAAAGGGCGTGAAGGAGGGCATGTCCCACCCCCGCGCCATTGACGAAGATCTGTTCAACGCCCAGCAGGCGCGCCGCGTGCTGGACCGTCTGGTGGGCTATAAGCTCAGTCCGTTCCTGTGGCGCAAGGTGCGCCGCGGCCTGTCCGCAGGCCGTGTGCAGAGCGTGGCGGTGCGGCTGATCGACGACCGGGAAAAGGAGATCGAAAACTTTAAGCCCGATGAATACTGGAACGTGGACGCCACCTTGGGTGCCGGGCACAAAAGCTTTGTGGCACGCCTTGCCACGGACGCCAACGGCAAAAAGCTGCTGCCCAAAAGCGAGGCCGAGGCACGCGCCATTGAAAAGGGTTTGGAGGGCGCAAGCTATGTGGTGAGCGAGCTCAAGCGCGGCAAGCGCGCAAAGCAGCCCACCCCGGCCTTTATCACCAGTACCCTGCAGCAGGAGGCCTCCCGCCGCTTAGGCTTTACGGCCACCCGCACCATGCGCGCCGCCCAGACCTTGTACGAAGGCGTGGATATTGCCGGGCACGGCATGATGGGTCTGATCACCTATATGCGTACCGACAGTCTGCGTATCTCGGACGAGGCTGTGGCTGCCGCCAAGGAGTATATCGCCGGTGCTTACGGCGAGGCGTATATCTGCCCCTATAAGCGCACATGGAAGACCAAGAGCGCCACGGCAGCACAGGACGCCCACGAAGCCATCCGTCCCTCTGTGCCCTCCCTGACCCCGGACGAGGTGGACAAGAGCATCAGCGGCGACACCGCAAAGCTGTACCGCATGATCTGGAGCCGCTTTATGGCCAGCCAGATGGCAGACTGCCAGCAGGACACCGTGTCGGTCACCGTCAGCGCGGCGGATTACCACTTCAAAGCCAGCGGCTACACCGTGACCTTTGACGGCTTTACCGCCCTGTACGAGGAAGCAACCGACGAAAAGGAAAAAAAGAAAACCAACCTTCCCCCGCTGGAGCAGGGACAGGTGCTCAAGCTGCGGGAGCTGAAGAGCGAGCAGAAGTTCACCCAGCCGCCCGCCCGCTACACCGAAGCCACCCTCATCAAGGCGCTGGAGGAAAACGGCATCGGCCGTCCCTCCACCTATGCGCCCATCATCACCACCATCATCGACCGCGGCTATGTGGAGCGCGACCAGAAAAAGCTTAAACCCACCCTGCTGGGACGGGCTGTGGACGGGCTGATGCTGGAACAGTTCCCCCACATCGTGGACGTGGATTTCTCCGCGCAGATGGAGAAGAATCTGGATAAGGTGGAAAGCGGCAAGGCCGACTGGCGCAAGACCGTGGACGACTTCTATCAGGGCTTTGAAGCCAGTCTGGAGCAGGCCGAAAAGAACATGGAGGGCAAAAAGGTCAAGGTGCCGGACGAGCCATCCAGCGAGGTGTGCGACCTGTGCGGCCGCCCCATGGTCATCAAGGTGGGCAAGTACGGCAAGTTCTTGGCGTGCAGCGGCTTCCCGGAGTGCCGGGGCACCAAGCGCCTTGTCAAGGATACCGGCGGCATCTGCCCCAAGTGCGGCAAGGGACGTCTGCTGGAACGCAAGAGCTCCAAGGGACGCATCTACTACGGCTGCGAGCGCTACCCGGACTGCGACTTTATGACTTGGGATATGCCAGTGGCTACCAAATGTGAAAAGTGCGGCAGCACCCTGTTCCGCAAGGGCGGCAAGCTGTACTGCGCCAAGGAGGGCTGCGGCTTTGAGATGCCGGTGCCCAAAAAGGATTAAAGGAAAGACTAAATGAACGAATATAAAGTAACCATTCTGGGCGCGGGTCTGGCGGGCTGCGAAGCGGCTCTCTGGCTGGCGGGCAAGGGCGTGCAGGTAGATCTATACGAGCAGAAGCCCGTCCACTTTTCCCCCGCCCACAAAAGCGAGGGATTTGCGGAGCTGATCTGCTCCAACAGCCTGAAGGCTGAGCGGCTGGACTCTGCCTCCGGTCTGCTGAAGGAAGAGATGCGCCGCATGGGCAGCCGGCTGCTGACTGCCGCCGAGGAGACCCGCGTGGCCGCCGGCGGTGCGCTGGCGGTAGACCGCGATGCCTTCAGCGCCGCTGTCACCCGCATGGTGGAGCAGTGCGAGAATATCACCGTCCACCGGGAGCAGGTGGAAACCATCGACGAGAGCGCTCCCATTCTGGTGGCCACCGGCCCCCTGACCGACGGCGCACTGGCCGATGAGATCGGACGCCTGACCGGGGACGAGCGGCTGCATTTCTACGATGCCGTTGCGCCCATCGTCACTGCTGAAAGTCTGGACTACGGCAAGGTATTTGCTGCCTCCCGCTACGACCGGGGCGAAGCCGACTACCTGAACTGTCCCTTCAACAAGGCAGAATATGAGGCTTTCCATGCGGCACTTGCCAGTGCGGAACGTGCCCCCCTGCACGATTTTGACACCGGTGCAGAGCAGGGCGCAAAGCCCGACCCGGACGCCCACGGCAAAAAGGCCGATACCGTCACCGTGTACGAGGGCTGTATGCCCATTGAGATCATGGCTGCCCGGGGCGCCGACACCATGCGGTTCGGCCCGCTGCGCCCGGTGGGTCTGGTAGACCCCAACACCGGCCACCGTCCTTGGGCGAATGTGCAGCTGCGCGCAGAAAATAAGGAGCGCACCCTGTATAACATCGTGGGCTTCCAGACAAACCTCAAATGGGGCGAGCAGAAGCGGGTGTTCAGCATGATTCCCGGGCTGGAAAATGCGGAGTTTGTGCGCTATGGCGTGATGCACCGCAACACCTTTCTGGATGCGCCCCGGGTGCTCAGTGCCCAGCTGTGCCTGAAAGCACACCCCAACGTGTTTTTTGCAGGGCAGATCACCGGTTTTGAGGGCTATATGGAAAGCGCCGCCTGCGGTCTGCTGGCGGCACGCAATCTCTACGCCCGCTTGGAGGGCAGACAGCTGCCCCCGCCGCCCGCCGAGACCATGTGCGGTGCGCTGGTTCAGTACCTGACCACCGAGAACAAGAACTTCCAGCCCATGGGCGCAAACATGGGCATTCTGCCGCCGCTGCCCGCCGAGACCCGTCCCCGGGACAAGCGGCTGCGTTACATGGCACAGGCTGAGCGCGCTGTTGCCAGCTTCCAGCACTGGCTGGAGGAAACTGCTCTGTAAGGCAAACCACCTGAAAGGAGAAAACAGGTATGAAGATCATTGTGGACATGATGGGCGGCGACAACGCCCCGCTGGCTGTTCTGGAAGGCGCTGCACAGGCCGTCAAGGAGTACGGCGTGCAGCTGATCGGTGTGGGCAACGAGGCGCTGGTGCGCAAGACCGCCGCCGAGCACAACATTTCGCTGGACGGCATCGAGCTGGTGAACTGCACCGAGACCATCGAGATGTGCGACGAGCCCGCCCGCGCCATCCGCCAGAAGAAGGATTCCTCCATCGTGGTGGGTCTGAATATGCTTAAAGAGGGCAAAGGCGATGCCTTTGTCTCTGCCGGCAGCACCGGTGCGCTGCACGTTGGCGCCAGCCTCATCGTGCGCACCCTGCGGGGCGTCAAGCGCCCGGCACTGGCTACCATGGTGCCTGCAAAGCGGCAGGCTTATCTGCTGCTGGACTGCGGTGCCAATGTGGAGTGCCGCCCGGAGATGCTGGCCGCTTTTGCGGTCATGGGCAGCTGCTATGTGAACAAAGTAGAGGGACGCAAAAACCCCAGCGTAGCACTGGCCAACAACGGCGCCGAGGAGAGCAAGGGCACCCCCGTGCTGCGGGACGCTCATCAGCTGCTCAAGACTACCCCGGGCATCCGCTTTGTGGGCAATATCGAGCCGCGTGACGTGCCCAACGGCGAGGTGGACGTGGTGGTCTGCGACGGTTTTACCGGCAATGTCATCCTCAAGCTGACCGAAGGCGTGGCAAAGATGCTGCTGGGTATGCTCAAGCAGATGTTCCTTGCAAACCTTGGCGGCAAGCTGGCATATCTGCTGCTCAAGGGCGGCGTGACCGACCTGAAGCACCAGATGGACAGCGAGGAGTACGGCGGCGCACCCTTCCTTGGCGCAAAGCAGCCGGTCATCAAGGCACACGGCTCCTCCAAGGCAAAGGGCATCAAAAACGCCATCCGGCAGGCAAAGATCTGCGTGGAGAACGACCTGTGCGGCACCATGCAGTCCGCACTGGACGAGCTGGCCGCAGCGCAGAAAACTGAGGAATAAAAGGGAGTAAAAACGACCATGAGCCATCAGTTGGAAACTATCATCGGTTACAAATTCAAAAATCCGGAGCTGCTGGAGACCGCGCTTACCCACACCAGCTACGCCAACGAGAGCCGTACCCCGGTCAAGCACAACGAGCGGCTGGAGTTTCTGGGTGACAGCGTGTTGCAGATCGTGTCCGCAGACTACCTGTTCCACGCCTACGCCGACCGTCCGGAGGGCGATCTGACCCGCATCCGCGCCAGCCTTGTCAGCGAGGGTGCGCTGTTCCAGTTCGCACAGGAGATCGACCTTGGCGAGTATCTGCGTCTTGGCCGCGGCGAGGAGCGCTGCGGCGGCCGCACCCGTCCCAGCGTGGTGTCGGACGCCTTCGAGGCCGTTATTGCCGCCTTGTATCTGGACGGCGGCATGGAGGTGGCGCGCAAGTTTATCCTGCCCTTCATCACCGAGGGTAAGCACGCCGAGGCGGACTACAAGACCCGTCTGCAGGAGATCGTGCAGCAGAACCCGGAAGAGCGCCTGAGCTATGTGGTGGAAAGCGAGTCCGGCCCGGATCACGACAAGCATTTTGTGGTGGCAGTGCGCTTTAACTCCGACCGCGTGGCGCGGGGCGAGGGACGCAGCAAAAAAGCCGCCGAGCAGTGCGCCGCCAAGGAAGCGCTCAAGCTGCTGGGCGTGATAAAGGAAAAGTAAATGGTATTCAAGGAACTGGAGATCCAGGGCTTTAAAAGTTTTCCCGATAAAGTAAAGATCAGCTTTGATACCGGCGTTACCGGCGTGGTGGGACCCAACGGCTCCGGCAAGTCCAACCTTTCGGATGCAGTGCGCTGGGTGCTGGGCGAGACCAGCTCCCGCCAGCTGCGCGCTGCCGGCAAGATGGAGGACGTTATCTTTGGCGGCACCCGCAAGCGCAGCCCCATGGGCTTTGCGCAGGTGCGGCTGACGCTGGACAACACCGCCCACACGCTGGATGTGGACGCGGACGAGGTGACCATCGGACGCAAATACTACCGCTCCGGCGACAGCGAGTACACCATCAACGGGCAGGTATGCCGTCTGCGGGACGTGTACGAGCTGCTGCTGGATACCGGCATCGGCAGGGACGGATATTCGGTCATCGGTCAGGGACGCATTGCGGAGATCGTGGCAGCCAAAAGCAGCGAGCGCCGCGAGATCTTTGAAGAAGCCTGCGGCATTGCCAAGTATCGCTACCGCAAGACCGAAGCCGAGCGCCGTCTGGCTGCGGCGGGCGAGAACCTGAAACGGCTGCGGGATATCCTTGGCGAACTGGAAAGCCGGGTGGGCCCGCTGGAGAAAGAAAGCGCCAAGGCGCAGAAGTTTCTGGAACTGAGTGCCCAGCGCAAAACGCTGGAAGTGACCCTGTGGACCGATGGGGTGCACCGCGCCCGGGAAGCTGTGCGCCAGCAGGTGCGGGACTACGAGACCGCCCAGACCGACTACGAGCGTTTTGACCGGGAGACCAAAGCCGCCGAGCAGGAGGCTGAGGAGATCCGTATGCAGGCACAGCAGCTGACGGTTGCTGTCGAGCGCCTGAATGGGGATATCCGCAGCATCACCCAGCAGATCAGCGGCTCCGAAAGCCGCATCGCCGTGCTGGAAAACGATATTCTGCGCAACGACGAGAGCGCGGCTTCCTTACAACAGGAGATCGCCGCCGGGCAGCAGGACACCGCCGAAGCGGATGCCGCTTTGCAGCGCCACCGTGCCGTGGCAAAGACCATGGAAGCTGCGGGCGAAAAGCTTGCGGCAGAGATCGAAGCGCTGAATGCCGAACTTGCCCGGCTGGCAGATGCCAGTACCGCCAGCGGTGCCCGCAAGGACAGCCTGCGGGCAGAGCTTGCCGACCGCACCGCAAAGCGTACCGAGGCACAGGTGGCACAGGCGGCCGCCGAAGCAGCCGGAGACACCGCCCGGCAGCGTCTGCCTGCGCTGGAACAGAGCGCCCGGGACGCCGCCGCACAGTTGGAAGAGACAAAACAGGATCTGGCTGATACCGTAAAGTACCGGCAGACGCTGGAGGAAAACGAAAAGCAGCTGGGCAACATCCGCTCCGGTTTGGAGCTCAAGCTGCGCAGCCGCAAGGCCGCACTGGACGAAGCCGATGCCGCCGAGCAGCGGCTGGGCAGGGAACTGGATGCTGCCCGGCAGCGCCTTTCGGTGCTGCGGGAGCTGGAAAAGAATATGGACGGCTACCAGAACTCGGTGCGCGCGGTCATGCGCGCCGCCGGAGCCCGCCGTCTGCGGGGCGTTCTGGGGCCGGTATCCACCATCCTGAAAGTCGAGCCCGGGTGCGAGGTTGCCATCGAGACCGCACTGGGCGGTGCGCTGCAGAATATCGTGGTGGAAAACGAAGCCGCCGCGAAAGCCGCTATCGCTCTGCTGCGCAATGACCATGCAGGCCGCGCCACCTTTTTACCGCTGGATACCGTGCAGCCCGGCGTGTTCCGGGGGCGGCTGTCCGGCACGGCACGGCTGGCGTCTGCGCTGGTGCAGGCCGACCCCCGGTACGAGAATATCGTCTCGAACCTGCTGGGGCGTATCATCGTGGTGGAGGACATCAACGAAGCCTCCCGCGTGGCGCGGGACAACGGCTACCACAACAAGGTGGTCACCATGGACGGACAGGTGATCAATGCAGGCGGCAGCTTTACCGGCGGCAGCGTGCAGCGCAGCGCCGGTCTGTTCACCCGCAAGCAGGAAATGGAAGAGCTGCGCCTGAAGGCGGCCAAGCTGCAAAAGGACTGCCTTGCCGCACAGGAAAAGACCGACCAGTGCAAAGAGCAGGCGGACGCGTTGCAGGCAGAGCTGACCGCCACCGCCAGCGAGCAGATCACCGCCGCCAACGACCGGGTGCGTGCAGAGGCGGAGCAGAAGCGGCTGGAAGCCGCCGCTGCCCAGCTGGAAACTGCCGTGCAGAATGCGCAGCAGCAGATGGACGCCTTGCAGGTTGCGTTGAACGACAGCCGCGCCAAGGCCGATGCCGCTGCCTTGCAGCAGGCAGAGCTGACGGCGCAGATCGAGCAGCTGACTGCCGAGCTGAGCCGCATTGCAGAGGGCAGCGACAGCTTTCTGACCCAGCAGAACCAGCTGGCACAGGCGCTCAGCGCCAAGCGGCTGGAACAGGTGACCCGCCGCAAGGATGCGGAGCTGGCTTACAGCCAGATCGCTGCGCTGGAACAGCGTGCCAAGGACGCCGCTGCCCGCCGCACCGCGCTGGAAGAAAGCCTTGCCGCCCTTGCCGCCCGCAGCGAAGCCTGCCGCACCGAGATCGCGGCCATCCGCAAGGCCAAGACAGACAGCCAGACCACCATCACCCAAAAGGAGCAGGCCATCCGCGAAGCCACTGAAAAGCGGCTTGCCTGCCAGCAGAAGGAAACGGAAGCGCTGGCAAAGGCCCGCACCGCCTCCGACAGCCGCGAGGAGGTGGGCCGGGAGATGGCGCGCCTTGCCGAGCGCAAGACCGCTGCCGAGACCGAGTACGACCAGACCGTGGCAAAGCTGTGGGACGAGTACCAGCTCTCGGTCAGTCAGGCCGAGGAGCTGTGTGTAGAGTTCGACAGCCTGACCGCGCTGCGGGCACAGGTGGCAGACCTGCGCGGCAAGATCCGCGCCCTTGGCAGCGTGAATGTGAGCGCTATCGAGGAATACAAGGAGGTCAAAGCCCGCTACGATGAACTGTCCCGTCAGGTGACCGACGTAGAGGAGAGCCGCAACGAGCTGGGACGTATGATCGCAAAGCTTTCTGCCCAGATGCGGGAGATCTTCACCGACAGCTTCCGCGCCATCAACGAAAACTTCAGCCGTGTGTTCACCGAGCTGTTCGGCGGCGGCGAAGCCAGCCTTGTGCTGGAGGACGAAAGCGATGTGCTGGCCTGCGGCATCGGCATCCGGGTAGCCCCGCCGGGCAAGGTCATCAAGAATCTGGAAGCCCTTTCCGGCGGCGAGCAGGCGCTGGTGGCGATCAGCATCTACTTTGCCATTCTGGCGGTGAACCCCGCGCCCTTCTGCATTCTGGACGAGATCGAAGCCGCCTTGGACGATGCCAACGTGGTGCGGTTTGCCCAGTATCTGCGCCGCATCAGCGACAAGACCCAGTTCATCGTCATCACCCACCGCCGCGGCACCATGGAAGCCGCCAACGTGCTGTATGGCGTTACCATGCAGGAGGACGGCGTGTCCAAACTGCTCAAGCTGGATCTGGAACAGGTTGACGCAACGCTGGTTTCCTGATATAAAATAAACAGAAAATAGATAGGAGGACCACTATGGCGTTCTTCGGATTTGGAAAAAAAGAAAAAGACAAGATGAAAACGGGTCTGGAAAAGACCCGCACCGGTTTCTGGGGCAGCATTATGAACACCCTGACCGGCAGCGTCATCGACGATGAAATGTACGATGATCTGGAGGAGCAGCTGATCCTTGCCGATGTTGGCGGTGAGGTGGCGGTGCATCTGGTGGACAAGCTCCGCGATCGTGTGCGTGACAAGGGGCTGAAAACCGGTGAGCAAGCCGCAGATGCTCTGCGCGACATCATTGCCGAGGAGATGACCCCGGAGGCCGAGATGGCGCTGGACGGCAAGCCCGCCGTCATTCTGGTCATCGGCGTCAACGGCGTGGGCAAGACCACCAGCATTGCAAAGCTGGCTGATTACTACACCCGGCAGGGCAAGCGGGTCATGCTGGCCGCCGGTGATACCTTCCGTGCCGCTGCCAGCGAGCAGCTGGAGATCTGGGCAAGCCGTGCCGGTGTACCCATCGTCAGCGCGGGCGAGGGCGCAGACCCCGCCGCCGTCATCTTTGATACGGTCAAGTCTGCCACCGCACGCGGCTATGATATGGTCATTGCGGACACCGCAGGCCGTCTGCACAACAAATCAAACCTGATGGCAGAGCTTTCCAAGATCAGCCGCAGCGTCAAAAAGGCAAGCCCGGAGGCCAGCCTGGAGACCCTGCTGGTGCTGGATGCCATCACCGGGCAGAACGCCATCAGTCAGGCCAAGGAGTTCTGCAAGGCTGCCGATGCCACCGGCATCATCCTGACCAAGCTGGACGGCACCGCCAAGGGCGGCTGCGTTGTGGCGGTCAAGCAGCGTCTGGGCCTGCCGGTGCGCTTTATCGGCGTGGGCGAGGGCATCGACGACCTGCTGCCCTTTACCCCGGAGGGCTTTGTGGAAGAGCTGCTTCCCCGGGAATGGAAACACTAAAACAGAACCCTCTCACCGTTCCGTCCGCTTACAGCGGCGCGGAAACGGAGATTCCCCTCTCTGGCGCTGGACGCGCCATCTCTCCCCGGCCGGGGAGAGTCTTTCCTCTCAGGGGGAGCTTTGAAAGCGGAAGGAGTATCAAGATGAAAATTTGTGCAGCCACCGGCAACGCCGGTAAGCTCCGCGAGCTGCGCCGCATTCTGGAAGCGCAGGGACACGAGGTGGTCAGCCAGAAAGAGCTGGGCATCACCATCGAGCCGGAGGAGACCGGCACCACCTTTGCCGAGAATGCCCTCATCAAGGCAGAGACCATCTGCAAGGCCAGCGGCCTGCCTACCATCGCCGATGACTCCGGCCTGTGTGTGGACGCGCTGGACGGCGCACCCGGCGTGTACAGCGCCCGCTACTGCGGCCACCACGGCGACGATGAAGCCAACAACGATAAGCTTCTGGCTGCCATGCAGGCGGTGCCTGCCGGGCAGCGGGGGGCAAAGTTCGTCTCGGCGGTATGCTTCATCCTGCCGGACGGCCGGCACCTGACCTGCATGGGCGAGTGCCCGGGCAGAATTGCCTTTACACGGCTGTGCGGCGACTACGGTTTTGGCTACGACCCGCTGTTCATCCCCGCCGATTGCGGCGTGGGCAAAACGGACAAGCGCCCCAACACCGAGAAACGCAGCTACGCCCAGCTGACCCCGGACGAAAAGGACGCCATCAGCCACCGCGGCAACGCGCTGGCGGAGCTGGAAAAGCAGCTGCCCAGCTTTCTGGGAGAGTGAAGAGGCGCAAACTCAGCTGCGTTTGCCCCGGACGGTTGGTACTTTCTCTGAGGACCGTCCGCTGGGGTGGGACCCTGTTGCCCGCAGGGCAATAGGGCGGGCGATGGAATGGCCCGCTTCGTGTCCGAAGAGAAATGTACCAGCCGCCCGCGTCGCCTCCCATGAAAAAGTAAAATTGAAAAATCTGCAGATTTTTCAATTTTACAAAATATAAAAAAATTCCGCAATATCAACCTGAAAATAAAGGAGAAAAACTATGCTGACTAGCAAACAGCGCGCTATTCTGCGCGGCAAGGCAAATACCATGGACCCCGTTTACATCGTGGGTAAGGGCGAGATCGACGAGACCCTGATCCAGGGCGTCAAGGACTGTCTGGACGCCCGGGAGCTGATCAAGCTCAAAGTGCTGGAAAACAGTATGTACAACGCCCGCGAGGCCGCTGCCAAGCTGGCCGAGGCCACCGGCGCAGACTGCGTGCAGGTCATTGGCTCCAAGTTCGTGCTGTATCTGCAGAAGAAAAAGGACAGCGCCTACGCTGCCCTGCTGAAGTAAGATGAAGATCCTTCTCTATGGCGGCAGCTTTGACCCGCCCCATAACGGCCACCTGAATAACCTGCGTGCAGCGGCAGAACGCGTGCGCCCGGATAAGATCGTGGTGATGCCGGCAGGCACTTCTCCCTTTAAGCAGGGAACGAATGCCTCCGGTGCGTTGCGGCTGGAAATGTGCCGGTGCTTTGCGGCACTGGCGCAGGAGCCGGGTATGCCGCCGCTGGAAGTAAGCGGTTGGGAGGTGGCGCAGGCCGCAGCGGGCAGCCGCAATTATACCGTGCTCACGCTGGAAATGCTGGCAAGGGAAAACCCGGGCGCTGTGCTGTACCTTGCCATTGGCAGCGATATGCTGCTCAGCTTTGAGGGCTGGCACCGCTGGCAGGATATCCTGCGCATTGCGCGGGTGGTGGTCACCAGCCGGGATATCGGCGATGCCCCGGCGCTGCACGCAAAGGCAAAGCTGCTGGACCCGTCGGGCGGACGCATCCTGTTTGCCCCCGTGCAGGCGCTGCCTATGGCAAGCAGCCAGCTGCGGGCCCGGCTTGCCGCCGGAGAGGAGTGCAAAACCGAACTGCCGGAGGAAGTGCGCAGCGTCATCCGGCGGGAGGGACTATACCGGAACACAGAAGGAAGTAGCAGATAAATGGAGCTGAAACAGGCAAAGGAGCTTGTGCGCAGCCGGTTGAGCGATAAGCGCTACGAGCATACCATCAACGTGAAAAAAATGGCCGTCAAGCTGGCCAAGCACTACGGCACAGACCCGGAGCAGGCCGCACTGGCGGCGCTTTTGCACGATGCCGCCAAGGAACTGCCCAAGGACGAGATGCGCGTCATCATGCAGGCATACCCGGAATACGCGCAGGGCGGCGAAGCACGCCCCACGCCGGTGTGGCACGGCATCTGCGCCGCCATTCTGGCGCGTACCGAATGGGGCGTTACGGACGAAGCCGTGCTCAGCGCCATCGCCTGCCATACCGCAGGCAAGGCGGGCATGACCCAACTGGATAAGATCCTGTATCTGGCTGATATGACCAGTGCCGAGCGGGACTGGCCCGGGGTGGAAAAGCTGCGCAAGCTGGAAATGAAGGACTTGGACGCCGCCATGCTGGCGGCGCTCAAGCAGACCAACGGTTTTGTGCTGTCCGAGGGCAAGCCCCTTGACCCCGAAAGCAAGGCTGCCTACGAGGATATCTTAGCGCACAGCGGGCAGAATGAAGGATGAAACGCCGGACGCCGGTTAAAAATGGTTCCGGTCATCCCCGGATAAAACATTGCAGATTTTGCCGTACCATGCTATACTGAAGGATATGACAGGTCTGCAAGTAAAAAACTCTGCAGAGCAGTGAAAAGCTGGAGGATACAAAAAGCATGAGCCAGACGCCACGCCATATCAATACAGACCGCTCGCTCAGCCGCCCGGATCAGGCGGCGCGCGCCCCTAAGACTGCCCCGGAGCAGAACACCCGCAGCACCGCCGGGGCACAGCACGCCGCCCCGCCCCGCCGCCCGGCACAGCCCGACATGGGCGGGGATAATGCACCGCGCCGCCGCAAAAAGAAGAAAAAGACCCCGCTGTGGCTGCCCTTTGCCATTGTGATGGGGGTGATCGCCGTGATCTCCGGTGTGGTGGTGTACGGTGTGAGCCTTGTGAACAGGGTGGAGGACAGCATCCGCCCGGCAGAAAGCGCCCCCTCCATCGTGCAGGAGATCCAGACTGCCGAGGAGTACAAGGGCGATGTGGTCAACATTCTGGTCTGCGGCATCGACTTTGAAGAGGGACGCTCTTACAGCGACGCCAGCTCCAACGACGGCATGACGGATATGATCCTGTACTGCCAGTTCGATATCAAGGGCGGTGCGCTGCGGATGCTGCAGATCCCCCGCAATACGCTGGTGACCACCCAGAACCGTAAGCTTACCCTCTCCAACGGCAAGACCTATGCCGTTTCCAACTACCAGATCAACTCGGTGGCACTTTCCAACGGCGGCAGCATTGCCGCGCTGGCAGATGTCATCTACGACCAGTACCACCTGCCCATCGACTACTATGTCACCATCGATATGCAGGCACTGGTGGAAATGGTGGATAACTTCGGCGGCATCGAGGTGTATATCCCCCGGGATATGTCCTACGGCGGCAGTAAGCTGCTGAAGGGCTACCGCAATCTGAACGGTGCCTCGGCAGAGTTCTTTGTGCGCTGCCGCCACGGCGACGGCTACGCAAACTCCGATATCGACCGCTTGAATATGCAGCGCTACTTCTACGCAGGTCTGTTCAAGCGCGCCCGCGCCATGGGCATTACCGATATCCTGAACCAGCTGCCGCTGATATTCAAGGACTATATCCACACGGATATGGATATCACCACCATCGCAAAGCTGCTGGCGTCCTTCCTCAAGATCGACAGTTCCAATATCATTCTGGCGCAGACGCCGGTGTTTATGGGCGTGCCCAACGTGGGCAAGACCGACTCCTTTGCCGGTTATTCCTGCGTGGTGCCGGATGCCGGTTCCATCGCAAACCTGCTCAACCAGTATTTCTGCACCTACACCGGCCCGGTGGAGGTAAGCGAGCTGCACATGGTCACCGACCAGTGGCCCCACGGCAGCGCATCCACCGATGCCAACGTGCAGTATATGGGACGCATCGATAAGGAATCCGACGACGCCATCCTCAGCGGCGATACCGACCTTTCCGGCGCTGTGACCACCGATGGTCAGGCAGCGGGCACCGGACAGTAACAACAAAAACAATGCCCTGCACACCGGGTGCGGGGATGTTCCGACAGAAGGGAGAAACACATGGATAATTTCAACGACAGCAAGGCGCTTGCCATTGAGATCGCCAAGATTTTGGACAAGAAGAAGGCACAGGATGTGCGGGTGCTCAAGGTGGAAAGCCTGACCGTCCTGACCGATTACTTCGTCATCGCCTCCGGTACTTCCACCACACAGGTGGCATCTCTGGCCGACGAGGTGGAGTACGAGCTTTCGCAGAAGGGTCTGGAGCCTTACAGCACCGAGGGTCACGACACCAAGAACTGGGTGCTGCTGGATTACTCCAACGTCATCGTGCACGTCTTTGTGCCCAACAGCCGCGCTTACTATGATCTGGAGCACCTGTGGGCAGACGGCGAGCCGGTGGACATCTCGGAGTACCTGACCCCGGATAGCAGCATTGAATAATTAAGGCAAAAAGGTTTGCTTCTGGCAGAACCCGCTCCGTTATTGCGGCGCAATAGGGAAAGTTGGCAGAAAAGCTCCCCCCTTGGGGGAGCTGGCAGGGCGAATGCCCTGACTGAGAGGGTTTGTACCGGAAGTACCTTAAAAGCATACACACCCCCAAGCAACGGTATTTTGGTTAAAGTCTGGAGCTGATTACAAACATGAAGTATGATTACAAGGCTGTTGAAGCCAAGTGGCAGAAGGTGTGGGAGGACGAAAAGACCTTCCATGTTGAGATCGACCACAAAAAACCCAAGTTCTATGCCCTTGTGGAGTTCCCGTATCCCTCGGGTGCGGGCCTGCACGTCGGCCATCCCCGCAGCTACACCGCGTTGGATGTGGTAAGCCGCAAGCGCCGTAAAAACGGCTACAATGTGCTGTACCCCATGGGCTGGGACGCCTTCGGTCTGCCCACCGAAAACTTCGCCATGAAGAACCACATCCACCCGGCCATCGTCACCAAGAGCAACGTGGATCATTTCCGCAGCCAGCTCAAGGCGCTGGGCTTCTCCTTTGACTGGGATCGTGAGATCAACACCACCGACCCCGAGTACTACAAGTGGACCCAGTGGATCTTCCTGCAGCTGTACAAGCACGGTCTGGCCTACAAGAAGGAAATGAACGTCAACTGGTGCACCGGCTGCAAGTGCGTGTTGGCCAACGAGGAAGTTGTCAACGGCGTGTGCGAGCGCTGCGGCAGCGAGGTAGTGCACCGCGTCAAGAGCCAGTGGATGCTCAAGATCACCGCTTATGCCGATAAGCTGATCGACGGTCTGGACGGTTTGGATTACATCGAGCGCGTGTCCACCCAACAGAAGAACTGGATCGGCCGCAGCCACGGTGCCGAGGTGAACTTCGGCACCACCGCCGGTGACACCCTGACCGTGTACACCACCCGCTGCGATACCCTGTTCGGTGCTACCTACATGGTCATCTCCCCGGAGCATGCCCTGCTCAAGGAATGGCTGGAAAAGGGCATCATCAAGAACGCCGATGCGGTCAAGGCTTATCAGGCTGAAGCTGCCCGCAAGAGCGACTTTGAGCGCAGCGAGCTGAACAAGGAAAAGACCGGCGTGCAGCTGGATGGCGTGATGGGCATCAACCCGGTCAACGAGACCGAGATCCCCATCTTCATCTCCGACTACGTTCTGTCCACCTACGGTACCGGCGCCATCATGGCCGTGCCTGCTCACGATACCCGCGACTGGGAATTCGCCAAGAAGTTCGGCCTGCCCATCATTGAGGTGGTCAAGGGCAACACCCCGTCCAATCTGGACGAAGCTGCCTTTACCGATGTGGCTACCGGTACGCTGGTCAACTCTGGCTTCCTGAACGGCCTGTCCGTGGTCGATGCCAAAAAGAAGATGATCACCTGGCTGGAAGAGAACGGCAAGGGACGCGATAAGGTCAACTACAAGCTGCGCGACTGGGTGTTCAGCCGTCAGCGTTACTGGGGCGAGCCCATCCCCATGGTGCACTGCGACAAGTGCGGCTGGCAGCCCCTGCCCGAGAGCAGCCTGCCGCTGACCCTGCCGGACATCACCGACTTTGAGCCGGGCCCGGACGGCGAGTCCCCGCTGGCACGCCACAAGGACTGGGTCAAGACCACCTGCCCCTGCTGCGGCGGCCCCGCTACCCGCGAGACTGACACCATGCCCCAGTGGGCCGGTTCCTCCTGGTACTTCCTGCGCTACATGGATCCCCACTGCAAGGATGCACTGGCCTCCAAGGAAGCACTGGAATACTGGTCTCCGGTGGACTGGTACAACGGCGGCATGGAGCACACCACCCTGCATTTGCTGTACAGCCGCTTCTGGCATAAGTTCCTGTACGATATCGGTGTGGTGCCCACGGCAGAGCCCTACCAGAAGCGTACTGCCCACGGCATGATCCTTGGCCTGAACCCCCACAGCTTTGTCAATCTGCCCGCTGAGGAGCAGGAGAAGCTGCTCAAGGAGTACGGCAGCCAGAAGGCCGCCGAGAAGGCACTGGAAGAGAAGTACGGCGAGATGGCACGCCATCCCATCGTGAAGATGTCCAAGAGCCTTGGCAACGTCATCAACCCCGACGAGGTGGTGGATCAGTACGGCGCCGACACCATGCGTCTGTACGAGATGTTCATGGGCGACTTTGAACAGGCTGCACCGTGGCAGACCTCCGCCATTGCGGGCTGCAACCGCTTCCTTGACCGCGTGTGGGCACTGAGCGATAAGCTGGTGGAGGGCGAGGGCTACCGTCCCGCTATGGAGACCCTGATGCACCAGACCATCAAGAAGGTCAGCGCAGATATCGAGAGCCTGAAGATGAACACCGCCATTGCCCAGCTGATGACGCTGGTCAACGCCCTGTACGATAACGGCGGCGCCACCAAGGCTGAGTTTGAGACGCTGGTGCAGCTGCTGAACCCCTTTGCTCCCCACATGACCGAGGAGCTGTGGGAGAAGCTGGGGCACAGCCACGACGAGCAGCTGGCCTACTATCCGTGGCCTGCCTACGAGGAAGCCAAGTGCGTGGAGGCTGCTGTGGAGATCGCCGTGCAGGTGAACGGCAAGGTGAAGGCACGCCTGAAGGTACCCGCAGACATCACCGCCGAGGACGCCATTGCCACCGCCAAGGCAGACCCTGCTGTGGCTGCCGCGCTGGAAGGCAAGCAGCTGGTCAAGGAGATCTACGTCAAGGGCCGTCTGGTCAATCTGGCTGCCAAGGGCTGAGAACTGCTGCTCCGCTGAATAAGCGTGAACATATCATCACCCGCAGAGGCGGATTTAGCGCAGGAAACACCCGGGGGCGTCTGTTCAAAAATCTTTCAAAAGTTTTGAGCAAAAACTTTCAAAAAAAGGTTGACGAACCGGATAAAATGCGCTATACTGTCTACTGTTAGTTACCATGTAACAACGAAATTCCTGCCTCACGGTCCAAGGGAGGGAATAAGATGTCGGAAATTCGTGTTAAAGAGGGCGAGTCGCTGGAAAGCGCACTGCGTCGCTTCAAGCGCAGCACTGCTCGCAGCGGTGTGCTCGCAGAGGTTCGTAAGCGCGAGGCTTACGAGAAGCCGTCTGTTAAGCGCAAGAAGAAGTCCGAAGCAGCCCGCAAGCGCAAGTTCAAGTAATCACTTGCTTGGAATCGCACGTTGCTTTAGATTTTAAACGCGTTGCTAACGCCGATGTAGGGGAGCCTGTTTATGCAGGTTCCCCTATTTTCATTTTAAAGCCGCTTTGCGCAGGGCAGACTGAGAGGGTCTATTTATGCTCATTACCCCCGAATATGTTTTCAAGGACGTTACCCATATCACGCCGGAATGGCTTGCCGCCAAGGGCATCACGGCTCTGGTGCTGGATATCGACAACACCCTGACCGCAGACCGCAGTCAGGAACTGCCGGAGGAGGTGGCCGCGTGGCTTGCCGCCATGCGCAAGGCCGGGGTAAAGCTGACCATCGTCTCCAACGGTGCGGAAAAGCGTGTGCGCCCCTTTGCGGAAAAGCTGGGTCTTGCCTACCTGTACCGTGCTGCCAAGCCCCTGCCTTTTGCGCTGATGGTGGCACAGCACCGCATGGGCGTGAAGCACCGCCAGATGGCCATGGTGGGCGACCAGCTTTACGCCGACCGCATGGTGGCGGCGCTGTACGGCATCCCCGGGCTGATGGTCATCCCCCGCGGGCCGGATTTGGGTGCGCAGGTCATCCTCAAGCGCAAGTGGGAAAAGAAACACTGGCAGAAGTACTACGACCGGGGAGGTAAGACCCTATGAGTGAAGCTTGGAACATCCGGTTCGGCACTGCAGGCACCAGCGACAGCTTTGCCGCCCAAGGCTACAAAAGCAGTCTGGATGTGCCGGAGTACACCGCCAAAATGGGGCTGAACGCCTTTGAGTATCAGTGCGGGCGCGGGGTGCGTCTGGGGCTGGATAAGGCCGCCCGCATGGCTACCCTTGCCGCCCAGCGGGATATCCTGTTCAGCGTCCACGCACCTTATTATATTAGCATGTCCAGTCTGGAAGAGGACAAGCGGCTGAACAGCATCCAGTACCTGCTGCAAAGCGCGGCGGTGTGCCGGGCGCTGGGCGGCAGACGCATCATCTTCCACTCCGGCAGCTGCGGCAAACAGAGCCGGGAAGCTGCGCTGGAAAAGGCGCTGGATACCATGCGCCGCGCCGTGTCTGCGCTGGATGAGGCAGGCTTTGGGGATATGACCCTGTGCCCGGAGACCATGGGCAAGGTAGGGCAGCTGGGCACGCTGGACGAGGTGCTGGCGCTGTGCGGCGTGGACAGCCGCATCACCCCCTGTATCGACTTTGGCCACCTGAACGCCCGCACGCTGGGCGGCATCCAGACCAAGGCGGACTATGCCGCCATTCTGGACCGCATGGCTGAGGTACTGGGCGATGACCGCGCCAGGCAGTTCCATGTGCATTTTTCCCGCATCGAGTACTCGGCGGGCGGCGAAAAGCGCCACTGGACCTTTGCCGATACTCAGTTCGGCCCGGAGCCTCAGCCCCTGATGGAGCTGCTGGCAGAGCGGAAGCTTGCGCCGGTAGTCATCTGTGAGAGCGCAGGCACACAGGCCGAGGACGCGCAGACGATGCAGCAAATGTACCGCGCAGCGCGGAATGTGTAAAAAATTTTGTGTTTTTATCGTCTTTTTTGCCCAAACCCCTTGCCAAACAGGGGCAGATTGGGTAAAATAAATAGAGATATGCGTTAAGCATCTGAGATTAAATTTATGGAGGAATTCCTATGATTTCTGCAGGCGAGTTTCGCAATGGCGTGACCTTTGAGCAGGACGGCCAGGTTCTTCAGGTCGTTGAGTTCCAGCACGTCAAGCCCGGCAAGGGCGCTGCCTTTGTCCGTACCAAGACCAAGAACGTCATCACCGGTTCTGTGGTCGAGACCAGCTACAACCCCACCGCAAAGTTCCCGCAGGCTTTCATCGAGCGTAAGGACGTGACTTACAGCTACGAGGATGGCGACCTGTACCACTTCATGGACAACGAGACCTACGATGACATCCCCGTCAACGCAGCCGACGTGCCCGATAACTTCAAGTTCTGCAAGGAGAACGAGCTGTGCAAGCTGCTGAGCTACAAGGGCAAGGTGTTCAGCGTCGAGATCCCCAACTTCATCGAGCTGGAAGTCACCCAGACCGAGCCGGGTGTCAAGGGCAACACTGCTACCAACACCCTGAAGCCCGCTACCGTTGAGACCGGCGCCGAGATCCGTGTGCCGCTGTTCATCAACGAGGGCGATCACATCCGCATCGATACCCGCACCGGCGAGTATATGGAGCGCGTCTGATCATTTGTCGCATACCGGGCAGCGGGCAACCGTTTGCCCGGTTTTTTGTATGATAAGTTAGGAGGGCATTTCAGATGGAACTGAATAAGAAAGCAGCCTACCTGCAGGGCTTAGTGGACGGTCTGGGCGTGGATGAGAGCACCAAAGAGGGCAAGATCATCAAGGCCATGGCCGCGCTGCTGGGCGAGATGGCCGATGCCATTGCCGCCATGGACGAGGATCTGACCCAAGCCTACGACCAGATCAACGATCTGAGCGAGGAGCTGGAGGATCTGGAAGCCGACCTGTACGAGGACGAGGATGCCGAGGACGAAGATGACGACGCAGCCGACGAGGATGAGGATGCGGGAGATGACGACATCGCCAGCGAGCCCTTCTATGAGGTAGCCTGCCCCGCCTGCGGCGAGACCGTCTACGTCAGTGAGGATGATCTGGATGCAGGGGAAGCTAACTGCGCCCACTGCGGTGTGACCTTTGAGGTCGCACTGGAAGGCGACGAGGACGAAGCCAAGGACGCCCCTGTGCAGTACGAGGTGACCTGCCCCGCCTGCGGAAAGACCGCCGTATTTGAGGAGGATGAGCTGCTGGACGGCGCACCCAAGTGCCCCAACTGCGGCGAGCCGCTGGACTTTGAGGTGACCGAGGAGTAAACGCTTCTTCATCGCCCGTGAAAAGGCAATTTTGGAAAATCCGCAGATTTTCCAAAATTGCAATCTAAAAAAGAAATTCCTATGAATATGGCCAAAGCGCACGCGAAGGCCATTCCAAATCGTCCCTGTAAAAACGCAATGCCGGGCAGTCCGCAGACTGTCCGGCATTGTTCATTTTAATTTGATTCAGCGGGTCTCGTTGGCCTTCTGCAGCCAGATGCCGCCGATGTCCAGCGCATTGTACAGGCCGTGCTTGGTGGTCTGACGCGCTACGCGCTCCTGCGGTGCCTTGGTGGTATCGGTAGAAAGCAGCATCAGGTGTACCTTGTCGGCTACCTGCTGCTCGCCCACCGGGGTGGTGGTCAGGATCTGCAGATACAGCACATAGGGATCGGTCATGCTGCCGTAATACAGCTCGTTGTCCTTGCGGACGAGGGGCTTGCCTTTATAAGTCAGTTTCGGTGTATATGCCATCGTGAAAGCCTCCCTGTCGTTTGATTCATCTTAGTATAACACATTCTACCTATGGGATGCAAGCGTTTGCGGCAGTGCTCTGTCAGTTTTGCACCAAAACAGCCCCGTACCGTGCAAAACCGGCAGTACATTTTTGGCAAATGGGGTTTGCTGTTGGGTGCAGTTATGCTATACTATAAATAGAACAGCCCGCATTCCGGGCCGGAAGTGAGGGAACGACAATGGCAGATTATCAGGAATACCGGCGGCGCATCCTGCACCGGCGCTGGCGCAGGGTGTTTATCATCGTCGCCCTTCTGGCGCTGGTAGCGCTGCTGAGCGCTATCGGCATTCTGTGGAAGGTGCTGCACCGGGAGCGTGTGGATACCGCCCTGAGCCAAAACACCATTCTGCGGCAGGTGACCACGGATAATACATGGAACACGGTCAACTACCCGCTGGCGCGGCAGCTCCGGGTGCAGACGCTGGAGGGAAGCACCGAGACCGCGCTGGACTTCCGCATGGCGGCGCTGCCGGCCAGCGCTCCGGTGGAAAAAAGCTGGTTTGCACAGGTCAGTTTTGTTGGTGACAGCCTGACGCAGGGCTTGCAGATCTATGATACCGGTTTGCCCGGGGCGCAGTTCTGCGCCTATAAGGGGGTAGGCCCCAACGCCTTTGTCAACGGCACCAGCTGCAAGCGGGCGGACGGCGTGACAGAGATCCCGATGGACGCTTTGACCGCCCAGCAGCCCAAGGCCGTTTACGTGCTGCTGGGCAGCAATGTGCTGGGGCGGGACACCGATTACACCAGCTTTCTGACCTACTACCGCCTGATGCTGGACATGATCAGTCAGGCACTGCCGGATGCAAAGATCTATGTGCAGTCCATCACGCCGGTACGGCCGGAGGTAGGTACACAGGCAAACCACGCAGGGTTAAACCGGGACCGCCTGTGCCACATCAACAACGAACTTGCCGCCATTGCGCTGGAAAAGGACTGCTATTTCCTGAACCTTTGGGAGGTGCTGGCAGACGAAAACGGTGACCTGATCGAAAGCTACGCCCAGCCGGACGGCTACCACATCAAGCCGGAGGGCTACGCCGCATGGGTAGACTACCTTTGCAGCCACACCATGGAGTGAAAAAGAACATAAAAGACGCTGCCCTTGCGGACAGCGCCTTTTGTGTTTTATTAGGATTTTTTATCAGAACAGGCCGGTGATTTTGCCGTCGGCGTCTACGTCGATGTTCACGGCGGCGGGCTTTTTGGGCAGGCCGGGCATGGTCATGATGTTGCCGCAGATGACGACCACGAAGCCTGCACCGGCTGCCAGACGCACCTCGCGCACCTCCATGGTAAAGCCGGTGGGTGCACCGGTCAGCTTGGCGTTGTCGCTGAAGCTGTACTGGGTCTTGGCGATGCAGACAGGCAGGTTGCCGTAGCCCATCTCGGTCAGCTCGGCCAGCGTCTTGCTGGCGGCGGCGCTGTAATTCACGCCGTCGGCGCGGTAGATCTTGGTGGCAATGGCGTTGATCTTGTCCTTCAGGGGCATCTCCAGCGGGTAGGTGTACTGGATGGGACGATCCTCCAGGATCTCCAGTACCTTTTCAGCCAGTGCCTTGCCGCCCTCGCCGCCCTTGGCGAACACCTCGCTCAGCACGCAGGGCACGCCCTGCTCGGCGCAGACCTGCTCCACATAGGCCTGCTCCTCGGCGGTGTCGGTGGGGAAGGCATTGATAGCCACCACCACCGGCAGACCGAAGCCGTTCTTCAGGTTGTCGATGTGACGGATCAGGTTGGAAGCACCGGCCTTGACAGCTTCGAGGTTGGGCTGGTTCAGATCGGCCTTGGCTACGCCGCCGTGGCTCTTGAGGGCGCGCACGGTAGCCACCAGCACACAGGCAGAGGGAGCAATACCGGCATAGCGGCACTTGATATCCAGAAACTTTTCCGCGCCCAGATCCGCACCAAAGCCTGCCTCGGTAATGGTGTAGTCTGCCAGCGAGAGGCTCAGCTTGGTAGCCAGCACGCTGTTGCAGCCGTGGGCAATGTTGGCAAAGGGGCCGCCGTGGATGATGGCGGGGTTGTTTTCCAGCGTCTGCACAAGGTTCGGATCCAGTGCGTCCTTCAGCAGGGCGGTCATAGCACCGGCTGCGCCGATCTCACCGGCAGTCACCGGCTTGCCGTCGTAGGTATAGGCGCACACGATGCGGGACAGCCGCTCCTTCAAATCGGAGATGCTGGTGGCAAGGCAGAAGATGGCCATGACCTCGCTGGCGACCGTGATGTCAAAGCCGTCCTCACGGGGGGTGCCATTCACCTTGCCGCCCAGACCGTCCACAATGAACCGCAGCTGGCGGTCGTTCATGTCCATGCAGCGCTTCCAAGTGATGCGGCGGGGGTCGATGTTCAGCGGGTTGCCCTGCTGGATGCTGTTGTCGATCATGGCAGCCAGCAGGTTGTTGGCGGTGCCAATGGCGTGCAGGTCACCGGTAAAGTGCAGGTTGATATCCTCCATGGGCACCACCTGTGCGTAACCGCCGCCGGCAGCGCCGCCCTTTACGCCGAACACGGGGCCAAGGCTGGGCTCGCGCAGGCAGAGCATGGTCTTTTTGCCCAGTGCGTTCATGGCATCGGCCAGACCCACGCTGGTGGTGGTCTTGCCCTCACCGGCAGGGGTGGGGCTGATGGCGGTGACAAGGATCAGCTTGCCCTGCTTTTTGGCGTTGTGGATCAGCCGGTGGTCGATCTTGGCCTTGTAGCGGCCATAGGGGATCACACTTTCCTCCTCCAGACCCAGCTGAGCTGCGATCTGGGTGATCGGCTTCATCTTGGCTTCCTGCGCGATCTCGATATCGGTCTTCATACAGACATCCTCCTTGATAGCAAAAAAGGGCAGCTTTGCGCAGCAATTGCGCAAGGCTGCCCAGACGGTCGGCATTGACATCCCCAGCACCCCTGCACTGTGGTGCTCCACAAGGTTCCGTCAGCAGGGATGCGGTCTATGCTGTAAAGATAGCACACTACCAGGGTGTTTGTCAAGGAGGTACAGTTACAAAAATCACCCATAAATGCAGAAAATTTTTTGCGTTATCCAAGGGTTTGTGCTATACTTATTCTGGGTTATTATGAAAACAACGACAGAAAGCAGGAAATCCATATATGCTGCAAAACCCTCAGTTACATTATCTGGACAACGCGGCCACCACCATCGTAGCGCCGGAGGTGGCGGACGTCATCGACAAGGCCATGCGGGAGCACTGGGCAAACCCTTCCAGCCTGTACGGCCCGGGCGCGCGCAGTGAAGAGGCTTTGAACGCCGCCCGCGCCGCCGTGGCGCGCACGCTGGGCTGCAAAAGCCGGGAGCTGTATTTTACCTCCTGCGGCAGCGAGAGCAACAATCTGGCGCTGCTGGGCGCGGTGCAGACCCGCACCTTCGGCAAGGGCATTGTGGTGTCCGGCTTCGAGCACCCCAGTGTGCAGCGACCGCTGGAGCGGCTGGCAAAGCAGGGCTACGACGTTACCGTGGTAGCCCCCCGGGCAGACGGCACACTAGACATTACCGCCATGCTGGAGCGGGTGGACAAAAACACCGTTCTTGTGGCGTGCATGATGGTGAATAACGAAATCGGCACCCGCAACGATGTGGAGCGCCTTGCCGCCGAGGTAAAGCGCCGCAACAGCCGCACCATCGTCCATGTGGACGCGGTGCAGGCGTGGATGCGTGTGCCCATCAAGCTGGACAACATCGATACACTCTCGGTAAGCGGCCACAAGATCCATGCCCCTAAGGGCATTGGTGCGCTCTACCTTTCCGACCGGCTGGTGCAGGCCTTCCAGCCGCCCTATCTGGGCGGTGAGCAAGAGCGGCAGATGCGCCCCGGCACTGAAAATCTGCCCTATGCCATGGGTCTGGCCGCAGCGGCTACCCGTCTGGCCAAGACCATGAAGAGCCGGGACACCGCCATGCGTGCGCTGAACCGGCAGCTGCGGGAGGGGCTGAAGGCCTTCCCGGAGGTGGTCATCAACAGCCCGGAGAACGCCGTGCCCGAGGTGCTGAACTTCAGCGAGATGTGCATCAAGAGCGAGACCATGCTGGCTTTTCTGGCCGAAGAGCAGATCTACGTTTCCTCGGCCAGCGCCTGTGGGCGCGGCCAGCCCAGCCACACGCTGGCAGCCATGGGGCGCGACCCGCTGGCCATCGATACCGCCATCCGGGTGTCCTTCTGCGCCGAAAACACCCCGGAGGATGTGGATGCCTTCCTCAACCGCTTCGAGGACGGCATGAAGCATTTGCAGAAGATCAGAAAGTAAAAACTGAAGCCGTTCTATGGGAAGATGCAGTTTGCCTGCGCGACCCCAATGCGTGAAAGGGTGAATGGAAAATGACCGCAGTCATTTTCCATTCACAGATAAAAACAATTCATCCGCTGAATATGGCCAGAGCGAAAGCGGAGGCCATTATAAATCCCACATCAGGAGATGCAACATTTATGAAGGAAATTATTATGGGCTATCAGGGCGAGATGTCCCTGAAAGGCCTCAACCGCAACCAGTTCGAAGCAGCCATGATGAAGATCCTGCGCTACCGCCTTAAGACGGTTGGCAAGTTCAGGGTGTACTGCACCCAGTCCACCTTTTATATGGAGCCTGAGGAAGAGGACGTGGATATGGATCTCGCCTTTGAACGGGTCAGCAAGGTGTTCGGCCTTGCCGCGCTCAGCCGCGCTGTGGTGTGCGAAAAGGATTTCGATACCATTTGCCAGACCGCTGAGGACTATCTGGGCAGCGCGCTGCACGGCATCCGCACCTTTAAGGTGGAAGCCCGCCGCGCTGATAAGACCTACCCCATGACCAGCCCGGAGCTGATGCGGGAACTGGGCGCTTACCTGCTGGGCAAGCACAACTACCTGAAGGTGGATGTGCATAACCCGCAGTTCAAGGTCATTGTGGAAATTCGCGATTACGGTGCGTATATTCATGGCCCAAAAATACAGGGCGAGGGCGGCCTGCCCGTGGGCACCAGTGGCCGTGCCCTGAATATGCTCTCCGGCGGCATCGACAGTCCGGTGGCAGCCTATCGTATGGCAAAGCGCGGTCTGGCACTGGATCACATCCATTTTGCGTCCCCTCCGTATACTTCTGAACGCGCAAAACTGAAGGTAAAGGCTCTGGCACAGCTCATCACCGTGTATACCGGCAGCGCCAACCTGTTTGTGGTGCCCTACACAAAACCCCAGGAATACATCCGGGATAATGCCCCGGATGTGCTGTTCACGGTGCTGATGCGCCGCAGCATGATGCGCATTGCAAACGTGATTGCCAAAAAGCAGGGCTGCGAAGCGCTGGTCACCGGCGAAAGTCTGGCACAGGTGGCAAGCCAGACCGTCAAGGCTTTGCAGTGCACCGATGCCGCACAGGATCTGCCCATCCTGCGCCCGCTCATCGGTATGGATAAGACCGAGATCATTGAGACCTCCCGCCACATCAATACCTTTGAGACCAGCATCCTGCCCTACGAGGACTGCTGCACCATCTTCACCCCGCCGCACCCGAAGATCCGCCCCGAACTGGAGGAAATCCTTGCCGCCGAAGCCGCCATGCCCGGCCTTGCCGCATTGGAGGCCGAGGCCGCAGAACAGACCGAGCGCATCCGGGTGCGCATCACCGATCAGGTAGAATTCGAGGGTTGATTTGTCCATGACAGCAGAGATCATCAGTGTGGGTACCGAGCTGCTGCTCGGCAACATTCTTAACACCAATGCCCAGTACCTCAGCCGGGAGCTGGCTGCACTGGGCATCACCGTCCGGCGGCAGAGCACCATCGGCGATAACCATGACCGTCTGGCGGATTTTGTCAACGAAGCAAAGCAACGGTGCGATTTGTTGGTGTTCACCGGCGGGCTGGGCCCCACGGCGGACGACCTGACCAAGGAGACGGTGGCCGCCTGCTTTGGCGACACCCTTACCTTTGACTCCGACGAGTGGCAGAAGATCGTGGACTTCTTTACCCGCACCGGGCGCGAGACCACCCCCAACAACCGCAAGCAGGCCATGGTGCCGGTGCGTGGGCATAAGGTGGTCAACCACCACGGCACCGCGCCGGGCGCATGGTTCGAGCAGGACGGTCACTGTGCCGTGCTGATGCCCGGTGTGCCCCACGAGATGAAGGCCATGTGGGAGGAAAGTGTGCGCCCGCTGCTGCTGGCGCGGCAGAGCTGTGCCCTGCATAGCCTGACGCTGCGGGTGCTTGGCGGCGAGAGCAATCTGGAGTACCGGGTGCGTCCGCTGCTGGAGAACCTGAACCCGACCGCTGCCATCTACTGCAAGACCGGCGAGTGCGAGATCCGCATCACCGCCCGGGCACAGAACGACACCGAGGCACAGACCATGTGCCGCGCCTACGCCAAAAAGTTCTATGATCTGCTGGGCGATGCGGTGTATGATGAGGATGTCGCCGGGTTGGAAGAAACGGTGGTGCATACGCTGCGGTCTAACGGCCTGACCATTGCCACAGCCGAAAGCTGCACCGGCGGCATGATCGCCCAGCGCCTGACCAACGTGTCCGGCGCAAGCGAGGTATTCGGCTACGGCTTTGTGACCTACTGGGAGCAGGCCAAGGCGAAGCTTGTCGGGGTAGACCCGGCGGTCATTGCGCAATATAATGTGGTGTCGGCTCCTGTGGCGGCGCAGATGGCGCTGGGCGCGGCAAAGGCCGCCGGTGCGGATATCGCGGTCAGCGTTACCGGTCTGGCAGGCCCCGGCGGCGGTGACGCCGTCCGGCCTGTGGGCACGGTGTATCTGGGCGCAGCCCGGGGAGACAAGGTTTATGTAAAAAAGCTGTTCGTCTCCCGCCCGGACCGCGCACTCATCCGCGCCCGCGCCGCGCAGACTGCGCTGGAAATGGCGCTGCGGCTGGCACAGGGCAAGACCCCTGCCGGTACGCAGGTGCTGACCGAAAGCGCACAGCATGACCCCGCCGCCCTGACCGCCTTGGACGAGACCCTGCGGGCAGAGTAAGGGCGGCCCCTGCGGCCGCAGGGGGGATGCGTCATGACAAATAAGGAAGAGCGCCCGGCAGGCTGTGTGCTGCGGCTGTTCGGTGTGCCGGAGCAGACCGTGCAAAAGGCAGTGGAAACCCTGCCGGATACTTGGCAGGGCACGGTACACTGCCGCACCCGGGGCGCAGAAACGCTGGTGGCACTGCAAAGCAGCACCCCGCAGCAGCTGCGTCGAGCGGTACAACTGCTGCGGACAAGCCTTGCCCCAGCGCTGTATGGGGAAGGGGAGCAGACCCTTGCCGCTGCCACAGTGCAGGCGCTGGAGCAGCACCGCAAGCTTTTGGTGTGCAGTGATGCCGCTGCTGGGGCGCTGCTGGAGACCCGGCTGGAAAACCTTCCCGGCGCGGAAAAGGTGTTCGATTTTGGAGCCATGAGCTACGCCAACGCTGCGCTCAACGCCCGGCTCAGCCGGAAGCTGCGCAAAGCCCCGCAGGCAGAGCCTGCCCGCACACTGGCGCGGGTGCAGGCCATGCAGCGGATGACCGGTGCTGCGCTGGCGGTGGGCTGTGTGGAACTGCCCCAAAGCCACCTGCTACTGGTGGGCAGCAAAAAGGGCTGCTGGCTGCGGTGCGTATCGCCGGACGAGAACCCCGGGCTGTGGCTGCTGGATCTGCTGCGCCGCGCCGCCTGTGGTCTGCCGCAGGCTGGGGGCACAAACTGGCAGCCTTACGGCAGAGCTGTGCCGGATGCAGCCCTGACCCCTGCCGTTCTTGCGGCTGCGCCGCCCACGCCGCCGAACCCGAAGCATCACCGGCTGGGCAAGGTACTGACGGTGCTTTTGTTACTGGTACTGGCAGCGCTGGCTGCCGGGTGGTACTATACCGGCGGCGACCTTGCCGCCCTGCCCCAAAAGCTGCAAAGTCTTGGCGCAGAAAGCCTGCCCCACGCCGGGGCAAAGCTGGTGTGAGCGCTGCGGCGGCGCTTTCACTTTCAATAGAAAAAACCAAGCCCGGAGGGTTCACAGACCTTCCGGGCTTGGTTTTTGCACTGGCGTCCCCGATGTGATTCGAACACACGGCCTTCCGCTTAGGAGTAGGGGCTGAAGCCATAAATCCTAGGCAAAAGTAGGTAAAACAAGTGACGTTTTATCAATGGATTTTTTGTTGCGCTGTCAATCCGAGTAAAGAACACAACCCCTGAAATAAAACGAGTAAAAGGCTTTTCATTAGCAGAAAATTAGCAGAGCTAATGAAAAGTGGAAGGTTCATTGTAAAATGCCCACCTTTCATTAGCTGGAAAGTGTACGTTTCCCTACGGATATTTGCTTGTTTAGCATTCGTGAACCAGTCCATACAGCCGTAACTGGTGTGATGGACAAATGTTTTCAATAGAAAAAGACAGAGCTTTCTGAGAGAAAACTCTGGCCTATGTAACAGTATGATTGGAAATGTGCATTGTCTTGTAAAAAGAAGGGTCTTATGGTATTCTTATGGGAGTAAAGGCACTGGATGCAAGGAACTTTGCGTGATCTTAGGAGTGTGCAATGGAAAAGAAATTTAATATTGTAGTCGGTGAAGATGGAACTGTAAAACTCCCAGATGCGGTTCTGGAAAAACTTGAAGTCAAACCCGGAGAGGAAGTTCGATTCGAAGTAGACGACAATTTCTATGCAGTCAGGCTTCTATCACGGATAGAAGCTGAACGCTTGGATTACTTGAATTGGATGCATAATAAGCATTGCCCCTCTATTGAGGAAATGATTGCGGAGTCGAGAAAACAAGCCACCCAGAACATTGTGATCTCCCGTATCCTTGATGGGATGCCGGCAGAAAAAATCGCAGAAGGCTATGAAGTTTCACTCGATTATGTAAAACAGCTTACACATCAGCTGAAGATGGACATAGAGGAAGCTAAGGCGAAAAAACACAAAGAAACGGGATCATCCTAAAACAGATAGCGGCAGTTTTCCATATACGGAAAACTGCCGCTGTTTATGTATAGAGGCTTATAGGTTCTTTGCAAGATTTTTAATGAGTGTAGCCATAGAGGGGTCAGCCAGCAGTTTAGCAAGAGCTGCTGCCGCATCTGTATCGACGGGACTGGCTTTGGGAGTGGATTGCTCTGCGCGAGGGAGGACTTCAGGCTCTGCACCATGATGCTGATAGAAGAAATCGTCGAATCGTTGTGCGTTCAAACGCCGATCATCATCCAGAATGTGTGCGTACTGCTCGGTGACCATCGAAGCCTGTGCATGACCGGA
>NZ_JBBMEO010000007.1:0-111567 GCF_040096515.1 Faecalibacterium tardum
ATCGCTTACCTCTGTATTATTTCTCTCAGTCTTATTACATCGTAGTTTGGCCGGGTCTTGAAGCGTATTCTGGACGGCTCCAGAATCGTCATTATCACGATTCAGAAAGCGTGATTTTGACGATTCTGACGAAAAATTCTTTACATAGATGAGATCGGGCTTGCCCAGCCCCCTCCGTTTGCGTTCAATCAGGCCGTACTCTTCCAGTTCTCGCAGCAGCTTGGTGGCTTTTTTATCGGCACAGCCCAGTGCATCCTGCACTTCCTGCACGGTATAGATGATGAACACACGCCCGGCCTTGTCCAACCAGCCGTTCCGGGCTGAAAGGCTCATGCGGTCGAGCAGGATGCCGTACAGCGTTTTGGCATCTGTGGAGAGCGGTTGGAAGCGGCTGTCTTGAAACAGCATTTTGGGAATCCGATAGAACGAGAACAGTTCACCGGATTGCCCATAGAAGTAATCAAGGTCTGCGGTTCTTGTCTGCTTTCTTTCGGGCATAGAGAATATCCCATTTTTCAGGTGTAGAACGGAACACGTTTACCTGCTTCTTATAAGGGCAGTGGGCATACAGGCAGGTGCGGAACTTGAAATCGGGTCGATAGTACGGGCACAGCTTGCAGCTGTCCGGGGCACGGTCGGAACCTTCGCCAGCGGCGATCACATGGTGCATGGAGTGCTGAACATGGCGCAGAGCTTCGTTTCGCTTGTGGCTCACTTGGCATCACCTCGTTTCTCCAGCGGTGCCATCAGGTCTTTGTAGCAGGGAACCAGCACACAGGGCTTTGCCCGCTTGTAGGGGCACCCTTCGCACTTGCTGGGGCCTTTGGGCGGCTCGATCAGGTAGTAGCAGTTCTCTTTGCCGAGAACGCAGCCCTTCTTTCGATTCTTCCAGAAGAAGCAGTGCCGGCAATCTGCCGGGCGGGAAGCATGGTAGCGGATACCGTCGATCGTGACGGTCAGAACTTTTTTCATCGGTAAACCCTCCTTTGGTGGATTCGGGAAGTTCGGCCCGAAAACAAAAAAGCGCGTTCCTCTTTCTGTTCCGAGAGAACAGCGAGTGAACGCGCTATGTATGGAGAAAAGTGTTTTGCACGGCTTCCAGCAGAAAGGTGGAAAATAGATTCACACAGATTATCTTGTATTTACATGGATTTACAGGAAAGCGTTTACCAATCTTAGCAGAGAGCCAGAAAACAGGGTTCAAAAGGCGCTTTATGAGGCTTCATTAGCTGGAAAGCCGATTTTATTAGCTGGAGCTGAAAATTCTGCTAATGGCATTAGCTGGCTAATTTTGGTGATAGGTTCAAAATGAAAAATGCGAAGATCGTCTTTCACATGGAAAAATGACCTTCGCATTTCTTAAAAGGATGTCCCTACCCGGGTTCGAACCGGGGGCGTTTCGCTTAGGAGGCGAACCCTCTATCCAGCTGAGGTATAGAGACATATATGTATTATCGTTGATTTTTGACTTTTCTGCACTTTGTATGGAATGCTTTTCACAACGAAGTGACCGACTGCGTTGCAACCGGAACGGTGTTAAACTTGTTGCATCAAAAATTGTTGAGAAAACTTCGATTCCCGGTCTTGCTTTTGATTAGAGCAATCACTTCTGCCCCCAAGGTATCAGGTTGACCGAATTCTTAGGAGATGGCCCCAGTGCATATATTCCCTATCAACGGGGATAAAGAAAATGCAGTTATATCAAGGCTTTTCTCCATGTTCTCTATAAACCTTGTACAAGCAAAATCAAGCAAAAACAAAGGATTTTAGCCCCCTATTGTTTGCACTCTGTTTGCAAAGGCGCGAAATTTGGCGTTAGCCAAAAGTTCAATTCCCGTCGAGACTTAATTATATTCATGGTATCGTGGACATAGTTTACCATACATAGAGGTTCATTACAAGAGGTATAGAGCCAGTAAAAGTGCCTGTTTTATCTTTTTCAGGAAAGGTAGAGCAGGCACTTTTTTTCATATCTAAACTTAGAAAGAAATGAGGTGAAATTATGAATACACAGATTATTGCCATAGCCAACCAAAAAGGTGGTGTCGGCAAAACAACCACTTGTGCCAATCTTGGAATTGGTCTGGCGCAGTCCGGGAAGAAAGTCCTTCTGATTGACGGAGACCCACAGGGAAGCCTGACCATCAGCTTGGGCAATCCTCAGCCTGATAAGCTGCCCTTTACACTGTCAGACGCTATGGGCCGTATTTTGATGGATGAACCAATTCGTCCCGGCGAGGGTATCCTGCACCACCCTGAGGGCGTAGACCTGATGCCTGCGGACATCCAGCTATCTGGTATGGAGGTATCTCTGGTAAACGCTATGAGCCGAGAAACCATTCTGCGACAATATCTGGACACGCTGAAGGGGCAATACTCCCATATCCTTATTGATTGCCAGCCCTCCCTGGGTATGCTTACGGTCAATGCACTGGCTGCCGCTAATAGGGTTATAATCCCCGTCCAGGCAGAGTATCTTCCAGCTAAAGGTTTGGAGCAACTTTTGCAAACTATCAATAAGGTTCGCAGACAAATCAATCCTAAGCTGCAAATTGATGGGATTCTGCTGACGATGGTAGACAGCCGAACCAACTTTGCCAAAGAAATCTCCGCTCTTCTGCGCGAAACCTATGGCAGTAAGATCAAGGTGTTTACATCAGAAATTCCTCATTCTGTCAGGGCTAAAGAAATCAGTGCTGAAGGAAAAAGCATTTATGCCCATGATCCTAATGGCAAAGTGGCTGAGGGCTACAAAAATCTGACGAAGGAGGTATTGAAACTTGAAAAGCAGCGCGAAAAAAATAGAGCTGGCCTCAGTAGATGACCTGTTTTCTACAGAAGAAAGTCGGCAAGACGAGCAACTGGAAAAAATTCAGGAAATTCCCCTATCTGAACTGCATCCGTTCAAGGATCACCCCTTCAAGGTCAAGGATGATGATGCAATGATAGAAACCGCAGACAGCATCAAAAAGTATGGTGTGTTGGTTCCTGCGATTGCCAGACCACTGCCTGATGGCGGTTATGAGCTGGTAGCCGGTCACAGACGCCGCAGAGCCAGCGAATTGGCCGGAAAAGAAACCATGCCTGTCATTGTGCGCGACTTGGATGACGATGCTGCCACAATTATTATGGTTGACAGCAATTTGCAGCGAGAAAATCTGCTCCCCAGTGAAAGGGCTTTTGCCTACAAAATGAAGCTGGAAGCCATTAAACATCAAGGAGCAAGAACAGACCTGACTTCTGTTCAAGTTGAACAGAAGTTGAGCGCCAGAGACCAGGTGGCAAAAGAAGCCGGTGAACGAAGCGGTATCCAGGTAATGCGATATGTTCGTTTGACTGAACTGATTCCAGAGCTTTTGGATATGGTGGATGAAAAGAAAATCGCATTTAACCCAGCCTATGAACTCTCTTTTTTGAAACCGGACGAACAGCAAATGCTGGTGGAAACAATGGACTATGAGCAGGCTACCCCTTCTCTCTCTCAGGCTCAGCGAATGAAAAAGTTCAGCCAGGAAGGGAAATTGTCAGAAGATGTGATGCTTGCCATCATGTCAGAGGAAAAAAAGGGTGATCTGGATAAAGTGACCTTGAGCAGCGATACCTTGCGAAAGTATTTCCCCAAAAGCTATACACCGGCCAAAATGCAGGAAACCATTATTAAACTGCTGGAACAATGGCAGAAAAAACGCCAACGAGATCAGGAACGATGAAGGGAGAGCCTATGAAAGATATTGCAGCAAGGGAACTGAAAGGCCACAACATTCTTGCAGTGGAGCGATTTTGGGACAGCACTTTCTGGATGATTGAGTTTACTGTCTTGCGCCCTACTGCTTATGGAGAACCTGGTGACGAAATGAGGCTTTTTCTCACAGAGGACGGGTATCAGTCAGCTCTGCAAAGCCAGCAGCGTCGAGAAATCAAAATTAAGAGATATGCCCATGTTATTGAGGGGCATATCCTCGACTTCAAGCCTAAAAAACACCGTCGTTCATAACCGATACAACGAAAGGAAAGGAATGAATATGTGTACTGTAAGAGAAATCCGAGAAGCTATTCAAGAAGATTGCCGCTCACAGCGTGATATGGAATCCACCGAGATTGACCGTGTTTTTCAAACCTTACCATTTTCTCAGGAAAGGGATCTGTTTGATAAACCACCAATGCCAAAACGCCCCTACCGACGCAAGAAAAAAGATACAGACAGACCCTAACCGCTGCCACAATTCTTTTATGAATTGCGGCTTTTTTCATACCTGAGAAATGAAAGGAGTGAAGTAAATGGCTGTTTTTCGTGTAGAACGCACTGGCGATTACACGGTTATGAGCAATTTTCATCTAAAAGACAAACGACTTTCTTTGAAGGCAAAGGGTCTCTTGTCGCAAATGTTATCTCTGCCTGATGACTGGGATTATACGCTGTCAGGACTCAGCTATATCAATCGAGAAAGCAAAGATGCAATCCGCTCTGCTGTCAATGAGCTTGAAACAGCCGGATACATTCGGCGCAGACAGACAACTGATGCTTCTGGTAAATTCGCAGCCAATGAGTATACCATTTTTGAGCGTCCCATCGAGGGAGAACCGATGTTGGATAAGCCGTTGTCGGAAAACCCGATAACGGTAAACCCGTCAGCGGTAAATCCGTTACCGGAAAATCCAACACAATTAAATACTAAGAAATCAAATACCCAAAAACAAAATACTCATGGATCAAATACCGATTCCATTCCCTTCCGGGAAACAGCGGCGGTAATACCGCCGGAACGGAAAGGAAGGGATGCGATGTCTGTCACAGAGATAGAAAATTATCGGGAATTGATTTTGGAGAATATCGAGTATGATTGTCTGAAGCAGCGTTATCCTCTCTACCTGGATGACCTAAATGAGATCGTAGAGCTGTTGGTAGAAACGGTCTGTGCCAAACGAAAGACCACCCGGATCTCTGGTGCGGACTTTCCTCATGAAATTGTACGCTCCCGCTTTTTGAAGCTGGACAGCTCTCACATCGAGTTTGTCATGGACTGTCTGCAAAAGAACACCACCCAGGTACACAACATCAAGCAGTACCTGCTTGCAGTGCTGTTCAACGCTCCTACCACCATGAATAACCACTACACTTCACTGGTAAATCACGATATGCACGCAGGCGGCTGGTAATCAGCCGCTTTTGTATTACACCAAAGGAGGCACAGCATGAATCAGATTGAAATTTTCAATAGTCCAGAGTTCGGAAGCATTCGCACTTTGGAACAGAATGGCAAAGTATTATTTTGCGGTACAGATGTGGCAACAGCGCTGGGATATACCAATCCACGCAAAGCCGTCCGCGACCATACCAGGGGTGGAACGAAATGTTCCATAGGGGTCCAGACTGGGAAAAAGGCAGATGGAAGCCCCGCGGTACAAATGGTCGAAATGCTCTTTATCCCCGAAGGTGATCTATATCGTCTGATCGCCCATAGTAAACTGCCGTCAGCGGAACGGTTTGAACAATGGGTGTTTGATGAAGTTCTACCTGCCATTCGCAAGCACGGAGCCTATCTCACAAAAGAGAAGTTGTGGGAGATAGCCACTTCTCCGGAAGCTCTGATAAAGCTCTGCTCCGAGCTGCTTGCTGAGCGGGAAGAAAATGCGTCGCTACGAGAGGAAAATGCCCTGCTGGAGAGTAAGGCAGCCTTTTATGATTTGTTCATCGACCTCAATCACAGTACCAACCTCCGCACCACCGCCAAAGAGTTGCTTGTCCCGGAGCGTCGGTTTGTCCGTTTCCTTCTGGAAAAGCGTTTTGTGTACCGCACCGCATCCGGTAATGTACTGCCCTATGCAAAGCCAGCCAATGAAGGACTGTTTTGTGTCAAAGACTACTGCAATCACGGGCATATCGGCTCCTATACGCTGATAACCCCGCAAGGCAAACTCTACTTTGCTCAGCTGAGAGACATGATTTTGATGGTTGTATGAGAGTGGGAAAGGAAGTGAGTTTTATGCCAGAAGGCAAAACAATCGGTCAGCTGATGGAAGAAATGCGCCAGAAAGCTGGAGCGCAGAACTATCACGGCCATGACTACATGGATCTCCAGCGATTTGCTGAGAACACCCGGCACATGATTATTTTTGATGTGCTGACGCATGACTCCCCGGTGGGCTGGAAAGGTGAACGAACCCGCCTGTTTTTGTCAGATAAGGGCTATGAAAAAGCTCTGGACAGTCAGGCAAAGGGACAGATCAAGATTCTCAGTCATGCAAAGGTCAGAAATGGAGATTTGCTCTATGACCGTTCTGAGCAAATTCGTTGAGGGCGGTTCGATGAAGAAATACCTTCTCCGGCGGCTGGTGGTCCCGCCTTAGAAATAAATGCACCACCCCTGCACATTTTGTGGAAAGGAGGCGATGAAAATGCAGGAAGAAGTGGAAAACAGGACTTTAACGCTGGTTGTCAGCGGAACAAAGTTCACCGGCAGGCTGCTCAAAGCCGCCATCAGCAAGTACCTTGCCCACCGCAAGGAAAAGAAGCTGCAAAAGCAGAGAAGCCGTGACGCGCCTGTGAAGCCCCAGGGCAAGCAGACGGTGAAACAGCTGATTGGTCAAAACCAAGGGGTTTCCAACATCGAGATCACCGACCCCTCCATCAAGGAGTTTGAGAAGATCGCCCGGAAATACGGCGTGGACTATGCGGTGAAGAAGGACCGCAGCAGCTCCCCACCCAAGTACCTGATCTTTTTCAAGGGTCGGGACGCGGATGCCCTGACCGCTGCTTTTACCGAGTACACCGGGAAAAAGGTCAGAAAGGCGGAGAAATCCGAGCGCCCGTCCGTGCTGGCAAAGCTGAGCCAGTTCAAAGAACTGGTAAAACACGCCGTCGTGGACCGGAACAAGCGGAAGGAGCTGGAACGATGAAAAAGCAGCTGAACATCAAAAAGCTCATTTTGCTGAATCTGCCGTATATCCTGATGGGGCTTTTCTCCACCAACTTCGGTGAAGCGTGGCGGATGGCCGTGGGTGCGGACGCTTCGGCAAAAATGCTCTCGTTCTTCTCCACGCTGCCGGTGGCGCTGGCCAGCTGGTGGCCCAGCCTGCACCCGCTGGACCTGCTGGTGGGCCTGTGCTGCTGCGGCGGCCTGCGGCTGGCTGTGTACCTGAAAAGCAAGAACGCCAAGAAGTACAGGCACGGCATGGAATACGGTTCCGCCCGGTGGGGAACCCATGAGGACATTACACCCTACATCGACCCGGTATTCCAGAACAATGTGATTCTGACGAAAACGGAGAGCCTGACAATGAACAGCCGCCCCAAGGACCCAAAGACCGCCAGAAACAAAAATGTGCTGGTGATTGGCGGCTCCGGTTCCGGTAAGACCCGCTTCTGGCTCAAACCGAATCTGATGCAGATGCACAGTTCCTATGTGGTCACAGACCCGAAGGGAACCATTTTGGTGGAGTGCGGAAAAATGCTCCAAAGGGGCGCACCCAAGCTGGGGAAAGACGGAAAGCCAATGAAGGATAAGCACGGCAAGGTCATTTATGAGCCGTACCGAATCAAGGTCCTCAATACCATCAACTTCAAGAAATCCATGCACTATAACCCTTTCGCCTATATCCATAGCGAAAAGGACATCTTGAAGCTGGTCACAACGCTGATCGCCAACACCAAAGGCGAAGGCAAGGCCGGAGACGATTTCTGGGTCAAGGCAGAAACGCTTCTCTATTGTGCGCTCATTGGCTATATCCACTATGAGGCTCCGGTGGAGGAACAGAATTTTTCCACCCTTATTGAGTTCATCAACGCCATGGAAGTCCGGGAGGATGACGAGGAGTTCAAAAACCCCGTGGATCTGATGTTTGACGCATTGGAAGCAGAAAAGCCAAACCACTTTGCGGTGCGCCAGTATAAGAAATATAAGCTGGCGGCAGGTGTTGTATGCTCTAAAAGACTTCTTAATCAAGTGGTTGGGAAGTCTCTTAGAACACATAACCTAAAGTCGTAGAAAGGAGCGCAAGCAATGAGAAGAAACGAGAAAATCACCGCTCTTTACGAGCGTTTGAGCCGTGACGATGATTTACAGGGCGAAAGCAATTCCATCTCCAACCAAAAGAAATTGTTGGAGGACTACGCCGCCCAGCATGACTTTCCGAATCCTGTCCACTTTACGGATGATGGTATCAGCGGCACTTGTTTTGACCGCCCCGGATTTTTAGCCATGATGAAAGAGGTTGAAGCCGGGAATGTGGAATACCTCTGTATCAAGGACATGAGCCGTCTGGGGCGTGACTATCTGAAAGTCGGTCAGATTATGGAAATCCTGCGACAGCGTGGTGTGCGCCTTATCGCCATCAATGACGGCGTGGACAGCGCCAGAGGGGATGATGATTTCACCCCTTTCCGCAACATCATGAACGAGTATTACGCCAGAGACACCAGCCGTAAAATCCGTTCCACTTTCCAATCCAAAGGCAAGACAGGCAAGCACCTCACAGGCTTAGTCATTTACGGCTACCTCTGGAACGAGAAACGAGACCAATGGTTGGTTGACCCCGAAGCTGCCGAGGTTGTGAAGCGTATCTTTGCCATGACGATTGACGGTTTCGGTCCGTATCAGATCGCCAATAGGCTGAAAGAAGATAAAGTCCTCATTCCGTCCGCTTACCTTGCACAGCATGGCGAGGGCGTGAATAAAAACAAGACTTTCAAAGATGTGTACGGCTGGGGTTCTTCCACCATCGTCAATATTCTGGAAAAGCGTGAGTATCTGGGACACACCATCAACTTCAAGACCCGAAAGCATTTCAAGGACAAGAAAAGCCATTATGTTCCGGAGGACGAATGGACGATTTTCGAGAATACCCATGAAGCTATCATCGACCAGCAGACCTTTGACCTTGTGCAGAAAATCCGCAGCAAGGTCAGACGCTACCCGGACGGCTGGGGCGAAGTTGCACCCCTCACAGGCTTGCTTTATTGTGCCGATTGCGGCGGCAAGATGTATGTCCACCGCACCAACAATGGCAAGCGCATTTCTCAATATACCTGTTCACAGTACACCAAAGTCCCAGTCGGAACGCTCTGCAAGACACAGCACCGTATCAATGAAGATGTGGTACTTTCTCTTGTCTCCGAAATGCTCAAAGCCATTGCCGAGTATGCCAAGCATGACCGAGCCGAGTTTGTCCGAGTGGTACAGGAAGCGCAGTCAAGCCAGCAGACGGCAGAGGTCAGGAAACAGCGGACACGCCTTGCCGCCGCCAAGCAGAGAGTTTCCGAGCTGGAAGTACTGCTCTGTAAAATCTATGAGGACAACATTTTAGGAAAGCTGTCCGACAGCAGATATGCCACTCTGGACGCTCAATACGAAAAGGAGCAGTCCGAGCTTACCGCTGAAATCTCTGCTCTGGAAAAGGCAGTCAGGAGCTATGAGAAGCACGAAAAGGACGCTGACCGTTTTATCGCTCTGATTGACAAATACGAAAACTTTGACAAGCTGACGATTGCCATGCTCAATGAATTTATCGAGAAAATCCTTGTGCATGAGCGTGACCGCAAAGGCAGTACCCAGACCACACAGGAGGTTGAGATTTACTTCAATTTCGTGGGGCGTTTCGTTCCCCCGGCGTTTGGAGAAGCAGAGCTGACCCCGGAGGAATTAGAGGAAATCCGCAAGCGTGAGGAACGCAAGGACAGGCTTCATCAGAACTACTTGAAGCGTAAAGCCAGCGGAGCGCAGAAGCGATACGAGGATAAAATCAAGGAGAGGAAAAAAGCGGAAATCGAAGCCAAGAAAGCCGCCATTCGTGCGGAGGACATTGCAAAGGGCGTGTTCGTCCCGGTCAGCAGTTTACCGCAGAGAGAACCGCAGAAAGGAGCGCAGATTGCATGAATATCACTTACAGACAGAACGGAGATTATCTTATTCCGAACATCGTTATCCACAAGACGAAGCCCATCGGACACTACGGCAGACTTCGCAAGGCGTATCTGGAAATGCACCGCCCGATACTGTTCAATGAGCTGGTGCTATCCGACAAGCTCTTTGAGCATTGTGCCGAGATTGACGAAGCGGCACGAAACCGCATGGAGCTGATCGTGCCGGAGCTGGCAAAGCGAAATGGCGTGACCGAGCAACTGAAAGCCGAAAACCAAATGGAATGGGTACGGCAGATGAACGCTTGCAAGGCACAGGCAGAAGCGATTGTAAAGTTTGAACTGATTTATGATTGACACCGAGAGCGCCCGGACGAAAAATGTTCGGGCGTTCAAATTATTTTGAACGAACTGTAACTTTTTCAGTAAGCCTATTGACTTGAATTGCGAAAGTGAGTATAATTAGTTTCGCTATTTAGGATTACTGAATAGTGAAACTAAAGTGAGGTAGAGAGTATGGATAATAGGTATGTGCAACAATTTAAAAAAGGCTCTCTTGAAATGATACTCTTGTCTCTGATTGGGCGCAAGGAAACGTACGGCTATGAGATAATCACCGAGTTAAATGATAGTGCGTCTGTCTTAGGCTATGCAAAAGAAGGAACGATTTATCCTATTTTGTACCGTTTACAAGAAGCAGACTTAATTCAATGTCGATTAGCACCTGCGGCGGCGAATGGCGGCTCAAGAAAATATTACTCCCTTACTCCCAAAGGAAAGGAAGTCTTACAGAAATTGATTATGTTTTGGGCAAGCTACACAGATTGCGTAAATAGCTTTATTGCCGCCTATCAACAAACGGAGGTATCAGAATGAAAGAGCAATATATTAAGCAAGTGGAAAAAGAACTGCACTTATCACGCAAAGAGAGAATGGAAGTCTTGCGTGATCTAAATGAAATCTTTGCTTCGGCTGTCGAACACGGCGATACGGAACAACAAGTTATTGAACGCTTGGGAACACCAAAAGATTTTGCGGATAGTACCGCAGAACAATTCGGGATTGATAACACATCATCACAGAAACGAAAAGGAATCATTTCAAGTGTTGTCGCACTTCTCATTGCTGTTGCTTCTTTCGTGATTTACGCCACTACCAAAAACGGAAGAACACCAGAAGGAGCAATCGGACAAGCTGACGCAATGACGAACATTCAAGTCGAGGGGGCATTTAGGTTTGACGCTTTGCAAATAATTTTGGTTGTTGGTGTAATCGCTGTTGCGTTTGCAGTTATTCAGATTATACGAACAGTCCGCAAAAACAGGAGGTAACTATGAAAAAGTTTGTTTCAATAATCGCTGTTTTACTTATACTTTCTTTGGTAGCTTGTTCCAATCAAGACACGCCGCCCACTACGGATAATTCAAGCAATACCCAATCCGAAAATATTACCATGCTTGACGAGGGGGTATGGCCTATGAATGAATACACGGAAGGCCTTCCTGTTCCATCCGGTACAGTTGCATGGGCTATGCTTGATACAGAACACGAAAATTGCGGTATCAGCATTGTAGATATAGCCGAAAGCGATTATCATGATTATATGAAGCTTTTGGAGCAAGAGGGCTTTTCCGTGATTGAGGATGTGTCCGAAGAAATCAAGGGACAGGACTATGTTTCTATTGGCACTCTTCTGTCAAATGGAGAAAAGGGATTGGGCATCAGCTACATACCTGATAACTTAACTATTTACATTTCATTTATTAAAGAATAAGAAAGTGTAATGTAGTACCAAAAGAAAAATCCCTTTAGGAACTAAAGGGCGCACTTCTATACTCTCCTGACGAGAGTAGTGCGTCCTGCGGAGCTTCATTCTCCGTCAGCAGAAGAAAACTGCTTGACCGAGAATGTTGCGTCACTTCGTTCCGTCAAGGTGGCTACACCCCCTTGCACCGCTAAAGCGGCTATCCCCTGTGGACTTGCCGTCCGCAAACGGTTTTGACAAACCGTTCGCCGCCAGCAAGTTTGAAAAATCGAATATCGAAAAATTGACCGTTGACACACATTCCCATGTACAAAAGTTGACGGTCTTTTTTTATACCCATTTTCAAAAAGGAGGTTACGAAAAATGAAACCGAAAACCCTTGAACAACTCCGAGCCGACAAGGAGCGAGCCGAGACGCAGCTTGCACAGGAACAGCACAAGCTGGAGCGTCTGGAGAACAGAAAGAAGTATCTGGAGAAAGGCGAGAGACAGAAACGCACCCACCGCCTTTGCAATCTGGGCGGCACGATTGAGAGCCTTGCCCCGGAGGTCAAAGATCTCACACGCACCGAAATGACAGAGCTGATGGAGCACATCTTTTCTCTGTCCGAAGTCCAGCGAGCCGTCCGACACATGGCGATTACCCACATCAGCCAAGCCAACAGAGGAAAGGAGCAGAAAGCCGATGGCAATATTCCACTTCACAGTCACCCAGACCAAACGCAGTAAAGGACAGTCCGCTATCGCTTCTGCCGCCTACCGTTCCGGCGAGAGATTGTATAGCGAGTATTACGGCGAGTACAGCGACTACACCCGAAAGGGCGGCGTGATATGCTCCGACATTCTTCTACCGTCCCATGCACCGCCCGAATACGCAGACCGCCAGACGCTATGGAACGCCGTGGAAAAAGCCGAGCGTGGAAAGAACGCCCAGCTTGCATACAGCTTTGACATTGCCTTGCAGAATGAATTTTCCCTTGAGGAAAACATCGCTCTTGCAAGGCAATTATTATTGGAGAATTTTGTGAGCCGGGGCATGGTAGTTGACTTCGCCGTACACCAGCCAGACCGGGAGGACGGCGGCATACCAAACCCACACTTCCATGTGCTTTGCCCTATCCGTCCCATCGAACAGGACGGCAAATGGGGGCTAAAGCAACGCCGAGTGTATGAGCTGGACGAGGACGGCAACCGTATCCGGGGAGCAGATGGAAATTTTGTGTTCAATGCCGTTCCCACTACTGACTGGGGCAGTCCCGAAACGCTGGAATACTGGCGGAAGACATGGGCGGAACTATGCAACGCCAAGTTTGCGGAAAAGGGGCTTGCTGTCCGTATCGACCACCGAAGCTATGAGCGTCAGGGCGTGGATTTACTTCCCACCATCCATGAGGGCGCAACCGTCCGGGCAATGGAGAAGAAAGGCATACGCACCGAAAAGGGCGAGTTCAACCGCTGGATCAAAGCCACCAACGCCGTTATCCGTGACATCAAGAAGAAAATCACTTCTCTTATCGGCTGGATAGCGGACATGAAAGCCGAGCTTGCCAAGCCGCAGACCCCCGACCTTGTTTCTCTGCTGAACGCCTATTACACCCAGCGCAAAGCCGGGGCATATTCCCAGAAAGGCAAAATCAGCAACCTAAAGGAGATGAACGAGACTTTCAATTATCTCCGGGCAAACGGTATTTACACCCTTGAAGATTTGGAAAGCCGTGTCAGCGAACACAGCGCAACCACAGAGAGCTTGAAGAAAACGCTGGACGGACAGACCGCACGAATGAAAGCGATTAAGCAGCTCTATGACAGCTCCGCTACATTCCAGAGTTTGAAGCCGGTCTATGACGGCTTGCAGAAAATCAAGTTTGAAAAGCCCAGAGCCAAATACAAGGCAGAGCATGAAGCGGAACTGAAACAGTTCTACGCCGCCAGACGAAAGCTGACCGGGGAGTTCCCGGACGGCAAGGTGGATATGAAAAAGCTGTCCGCAGAGTATGACGCTTTGGAACAGGCGCATGAAACCACCTACGGCGAGTTTAAGACCGTCAGAGACGATTTACACCGTCTTTGGAAGGTCAAGTCATGCGTAGATACTGCCGCCCGATTTAACGAGCGTACAGAGGAGCAAAAGCTCCAAAATCGACCTCAAACACGACAGAAAAAGGAGGAACTATCCCGATGAATTATACCCAAGCGCAGATTGACCGGGCAAATGCCGTCAGTCTGGAAGATTTTCTCCGCACACAGGGAGAGACACTAATCAAAAGCGGACGGGAATACCGCTGGAAAGAACATGACAGCCTGACCGTCCGGGGAAACAAATGGTATCGTCACAGCCAGAGCAAGGGCGGCTATCCCATTGATTTTGTCATGGAGTTTTACGGCAAGTCCTTTCCCGAAGCCGTCCAGCTCCTGACCGGCGAAAGCGGCGAGGGACAGACCGAAGCCAGCACAGCACCGCCCACAGCGTTTCACTTGCCCTTGCACAACCGAACAGCCGAAAGAGCAATTCAATATCTTTGCGAAAGCCGAGGTCTCAACAAAACGCTTGTTGAGGCTTTTCTTCTTTCCGGGGATATTTACGAGGACGCAAAGCGGCACAATGTTGTGTTTGTCGGCAGAGACCGAAGCGGCACACCGAGATACGCCCATGTGCGAGGGACGGCAGACCCATTCAGACAGGACATTACCGGCTCCGATAAATCCTATCCGTTCCGTTACGAGGGCAACGGCAACCAGCTCTTTGTCTTTGAAGCACCGATAGACCTTTTGTCCTTTATCTGCCTTTATCCGCAGGACTGGCAGACAAGGAGCTATCTTGCCCTGGGCGGCGTTTCGGGCAAAGCCCTTGACCGTTTCCTTTCTGACCGCAGGGACACCCGAAAAGTGTTCCTCTGCCTTGACAGCGACACCGCAGGAAGTGAAGCCTGCTCCCGACTGACGCAGGACATTCCCAGCGAGATCGCCGTTGTGCGGCTTGTCCCGGCAAGGAAAGACTGGAACGATGTTCTCCGTCAGCAAAAGGACATTCCAAACCGCAGATTCATAGCGGAAACAATCACGCTGCGAGAGCTGCCCACCGCCCAGCCTGTCCCAATGCTCCGCATGGCTGATGTGGAGCTGACGAGCGTTGATTGGCTATGGTTTCCGTATATCCCATTCGGAAAGCTGACCATCATACAGGGCAACCCCGGCGAGGGCAAGACCTACTTTGCCATGCGCCTTGCGGCGGCTTGTACCAACCGAAAGCCTTTGCCCGGTATGGAGACCCTTGACCCTTTCAATATCATCTACCAGACCGCAGAGGACGGTCTGGGCGATACCGTCAAGCCCCGACTGATTGAAGCGGACGCAGACCTTGAAAAAGTGCTTGTCATTGACGACAGGGACACACCGCTGACTCTTGCCGATGAACGCATAGCAAGGGCAATCCGTGAGAACAACGCAAGGCTGGTTATTATTGACCCGGTACAGGCGTTTCTGGGCGCAGATGTGGATATGAACAGGGCAAATGAGGTACGCCCGATATTCCGCAGTCTGGGCGACATTGCACAGGCTACCGGGTGCGCTATCGTTCTGATAGGACACCTCAACAAAGCCGCAGGAACACAAAGCACCTACCGAGGGTTAGGGTCTATCGACATTACGGCGGCAGTCCGCAGTCTGCTCTTTATCGGCAAGCTGAAGGACAGCCCCACAACAAGGGTACTTATCCATGAGAAAAGCTCCCTTGCGCCGCCCGGACAGTCCCTTGCCTTTTCTCTGGGAGACGAGAAAGGTTTTGAGTGGATAGGAGCTTATGACATTACCGCTGACGAGCTTCTTGCCGGGACGGACACCGCCAAGACCGAGAGCAAGACCGCACAGGCGCAAATGCTTATTCTGGAACTGCTTGAGGACGGAAAGCGTATGCCGAGTGCAGAGTTGGAAAAGGCAGTCAATGAGCGTGGGATTTCTTCACGCACCATGAGAACGGCAAAGAGCCGCATCGGGGACAGGCTTGTGACCGAGAAAGACGGCACAGCATGGGTCTGCTATCTCCGAGAGTAACACAGGAAGAAGGCAAGCGTGGCAAAGGCGGCAAGGTTTTTATAGATACCTTAATGTTGCCGCCTTGCCTTGTTCCCTCATACCGACACCGCCCGATGATGAATAGTCACCGGGCATTTTTCATTTACAGGAGGATTTTGAATGAACAATACCGCAACCCACAGCACCACCAACAACAGCCCTTGCCCGACTGTCAGAAAGCAGATTGGCAAGACCACCTATATCGTCCGTGTCCATTTCAGCGAGACCGCAAAAGAGACGATGGAGGACAAAATCAAGCGTCTGCTCCGTGAGGAAGTCCGCAGAATGTGACTTCTTTGTAAACTTGATTAAAAAGTCCTTGACAATTCGTCTCTGGAAAAACAGCCAAGTCGATCCTGATTTCCTGTGGTGCGCGTCTTGCCGTGTTCGACATTGCAGAGCTGCGTGAGGTCACGGCTTATGATGAGCTGGAGCTGGACACTCTGGGAGATAGGAAAACTGCCCTGTTCCTCATCATGAGTGACACTGATGACAGTTTTAATTTCCTTATATCTATGTGTTATACCCAGCTTTTCAACCTACTCTGTGAAAAAGCCGACGATGTGTATGGCGGCAGGCTCCCGGTCCATGTGCGCTGTCTCATTGACGAGTGCGCCAACATTGGCCAGATACCCAAGTTGGAAAAGCTGGTGGCCACCATCCGAAGCCGTGAGATCTCCGCCTGTCTGGTGTTGCAGGCGCAGAGTCAGCTCAAGGCGATTTATAAGGATAACGCAGATACCATTATCGGAAACATGGATACTTCCATCTTTCTGGGCGGTAAGGAGCCGACCACTCTCAAGGAGCTGGCCGCCGTGCTGGGTAAGGAAACCATCGACACCTACAACACCGGAGAGAGCCGTGGGAGGGAAACATCCCATTCACTCAACTATCAAAAATTGGGGAAAGAGCTGATGAGCCAGGATGAGCTTGCTGTTATGGATGGCGGCAAGTGTATCCTCCAGCTGCGCGGTGTGCGTCCTTTCCTTTCGGATAAGTACGACATCACCAAGCACCCCAATTTCAAGTACACTGCCGACGCGGATGACAAGAACGCTTTTGATATTGAAGCATTCTTGTCCGCAAGGCTGAAACTCAAGCCCAATGAGGTCTGCGATGTATATGAAGTAGACACAAAGGGCGCTTAATTTCGTTCCGCTTTAGAAGGGAGTGATCTTATCTATTCGCCGCATCTGCCCTCTATGGGCCATTGGCGTACAAAGCGGACAATCGCGAGAAAAAATAATGAAAAAGGAGGACAGCCGGAATCATGCCCCCGGAAACCGGGCGGCAGATTGTTCCGGCTTTTGTATGCCTATGAAACATGACAAACCTATTTTTTAATCAGATTCCGGCTAACAAACTATATGGCATTTTTTGAACAGGCAATCACCGTTCTTCAGACCCTCGTTATCGCGCTCGGTGCCGGTCTCGGTATCTGGGGCGTTATCAACCTGCTGGAAGGTTACGGCAACGACAACCCCGGCGCCAAGAGCCAGGGCATGAAGCAGCTCATGGCCGGTGCTGGTGTAGCCGTGGTAGGCATGGTCCTTGTACCTCTGCTCTCCGGGCTTTTCTCTGTCTAAGCGTCTCCGTATGAAATCCTTGCCGCTCCCGCAGTTTTGCGGGGGCGGCGGAAAGGAGGTTGACACCGTATGGATTTCTTACTTGAAGCCCTGACAAATTGGCTGAAAGAAATGCTGGTGGGCGGCATTATGAGCAACCTTTCGGGGATGTTTGACAGTGTAAACCAGCAGGTCGCGGATATATCCGTACAGGTAGGCCAGACCCCACAGGGATGGAATGGCAGTATTTTCAGCATGATTGAGAATCTGTCCAACTCCATCATGGTGCCGATTGCAGGCGTGATCCTGGCTATCGTGATGACCGTAGACCTGATCCAGATGATCGCAGACAAGAACAACCTGCATGATGTGGACACCTGGATGATTTTCAAGTGGGTGTTCAAATCAGCCGCTGCCATCCTCATTGTCACAAATACATGGAATATCGTGATGGGCGTCTTTGATATGGCGCAGAGCGTAGTGGCGCAGGCGGCAGGGGTTATCAATTCGGATGCGTCCATTGACATTTCCTCAGTTATGACCGATCTGGAACCGAGGCTGATGGAAATGGATCTGGGACCGCTGTTCGGACTGTGGTTCCAATCCCTCTTTATTGGCATTACTATGTGGGCGTTATATATCTGTATCTTTATCGTTATTTATGGCCGTATGATCGAAATCTACCTTGTGACTTCGGTGGCTCCCGTTCCAATGGCTGCAATGATGGGTAAAGAATGGGGCGGTATGGGACAGAATTACCTCCGATCCCTGCTGGCGCTGGGCTTTCAGGCGTTTCTCATTATCGTCTGCGTGGCAATTTATGCTGTGCTGGTGCAGAACATCGCTCTGGAAGATGACATCATCATGGCAATCTGGAGCTGCGTGGGCTACACCGTACTGCTGTGCTTTACGCTGTTCAAAACCGGCAGTCTCGCAAAATCAGTCTTTCAGGCGCACTAAAGGAGGGTTCTGTATGAAAAAATATCAAATCATTTACGCAGACCCGCCATGGAACTACAAAGTATATTCCAAGAAAGGATTGGGACGCAGTGCAGAAAGTCACTATCCGACCATGAGTATCGAGGATATTTGTGCGCTGCCAGTAGGCAACTTGGCGGATAAAGACTGTGCCTTGTTTTTATGGGTCACGATTCCATGTTTACTGGAAGGTCTCTCAGTTCTGAAGGCATGGGGATTTACCTATAAAACCGTCGGCTTTGTTTGGGTAAAGCAAAATCGAAAGGCAGATAGCTTGTTCTGGGGAATGGGATATTGGACGCGCTCCAATGTGGAACTTTGTATCCTCGCAACGAAAGGACATCCCAAGCGTATAAACGCAGCTGTTCATCAGGTCATTGTCTCTCACATTGAAGAACATTCAAAAAAACCGCAGGAAGCCAGAGAACGCATTGTCTCATTGATGGGTGATCTCCCGCGCATAGAACTGTTTGCTCGTCAATCCACACCCGGTTGGGATGTGTGGGGAAATGAAGTGGACAGCTCTATTTCATTCCCATAAAGGAGGTGGATAATATGGCTTATGTACCCGTACCCAAAGATTTAACCAAAGTCAAAACCAAGGTCATGTTCAATCTGACACGAAGGCAGCTGGTCTGCTTTACCGCCGGGGCGCTTGTAGGTGTACCGCTGTTCTTGTGGCTCCGTGAGCCTGCGGGAAACAGCATGGCTGCCATGTGTATGATGCTGGTCATGATGCCCTTCTTCCTGCTGGCAATGTATGAAAAGCATGGACAGCCCCTGGAAAAGATCGTCGGCAACATCCTCAAAGTAGCTGTGATCCGTCCCAAGCAGCGTCCCTACCAGACCAATAACTTTTATGCCGTATTAAAGCGGCAGGAAATGCTCGATAAGGAGGTGTATGACATTGTTCACCGCAATGAAAAGCTGGCTGCGCCGTCTGCTGGGAAAACCGGAAGAAAAGACCGTGCATCCGGTAAAGACAAAGAAAAAGCTGTCCCGCGCCGATAAGAAGCAGATCGAAGCGGCCATTGCCCGCGCCAACCGCACGGACAAAAAAGGAAAATCGGCACAGGACAGTATCCCCTATGAACGAATGTGGCCGGACGGGATCTGCCGCGTATCGGACAGCCACTACACAAAGACCATTCAGTTTCAGGACATCAACTATCAGCTCTCCCAAAATGAAGATAAGACCGCGATCTTTGAGGGCTGGTGTGATTTCCTCAATTATTTCGACAGCTCGATTCACTTCCAGCTGTCTTTTTTGAACCTTGCGGCATCGGAGGAGACCTTTGCCAACTCCATTTCCATTCCGCCCCAGGGGGATGCCTTTGACAGTATCCGTGAGGAATATACCACGATGCTGCAAAATCAGCTGGTCAGAGGCAACAACGGTCTCATCAAGACCAAATACCTGACCTTTGGTATCAACGCTGACAGCATCAAAGCCGCCAAGCCCCGTCTGGAGCGTATTGAGACCGATATACTCAATAACTTCAAGCGTCTTGGTGTAGCCGCCAGAACATTGGACGGTAAGGAAAGGCTTTCCCAGCTTCATGCGGTATTCCACATGGATGAACAGCTCCCGTTTCAGTTTGAATGGGACTGGCTGGCTCCTTCCGGCCTGTCCACAAAGGATTTTATTGCACCAAGCTCCTTTGAGTTCCGCACCGGCAAGCAGTTCCGTATGGGCAAGAAATACGGGGCTGTTTCTTTTTTGCAGATTTTAGCCCCAGAGCTGAATGACCGTCTGCTGGCTGATTTTCTGGATATGGAAAGCTCGCTCATTGTGAGTATGCACATTCAGTCGGTGGATCAGGTGAAAGCCATCAAAACGGTAAAGCGTAAGATTACCGATCTGGACCGCAGTAAGATTGAGGAACAGAAAAAAGCAGTCCGCGCCGGATACGACATGGACATCATTCCTTCTGACCTTGCCACCTACGGCAGCGAAGCGAAAAAGCTGTTGCAGGATTTGCAGAGCCGAAACGAGAGAATGTTCCTGGTCTCCTTTTTGGTGCTGAACACAGCGGACACCCCCCGTCAGCTTGGCAACAACATCTTTCAGGCAGGCTCTATTGCCCAGAAGTATAACTGCCAGCTGACCAGACTGGACTTCCAGCAGGAAGAAGGGCTGATGAGCTGTCTGCCCCTGGGACTCAATCAGATCGAGATTCAGCGAGGGCTGACCACCAGTTCTACGGCTATCTTTGTACCATTCACCACACAGGAATTATTCCAGAACGGCAAGGAAGCCCTGTACTACGGCATCAATGCCCTGTCCAACAACCTCATCATGGTGGATAGAAAGCTGCTGAAAAACCCCAACGGCTTGATTTTGGGTACGCCGGGTTCCGGTAAGTCTTTCAGCGCCAAGCGTGAGATTGCCAACTGCTTTTTGCTTACCAATGATGATGTCATCATCTGTGACCCGGAAGCGGAGTACGCACCTCTGGTGGATCGTCTGCATGGGCAGGTCATCAAGATCTCGCCTACCTCAACCAACTACATCAATCCGATGGATCTGAACCTGGACTATTCGGATGATGAAAGCCCACTGTCCCTCAAGTCTGACTTTATCCTCAGCTTGTGTGAGCTGATCGTGGGCGGTAAGGACGGATTGCAGCCGGTGCAGAAAACCATCATCGACCGTTGTGTGCGTCTGGTCTATCAGACCTACCTCAATGACCCGCGCCCGGAGAATATGCCCATACTGGAGGACCTATATAACCTGCTCCGTTCACAGGAGGAAAAGGAAGCCCAGTATATCGCCACGGCCCTTGAAATCTATGTAACCGGCTCCCTCAATGTGTTCAATCACCAGAGCAATGTGGACATCAATAACCGCATTGTCTGCTATGACATTAAGGAGCTGGGCAAGCAACTCAAGAAAATCGGTATGTTGGTGGTCCAGGATCAGGTGTGGAACCGCGTTACCATTAACCGCGCTGCCCACAAGTCCACCCGTTATTACATCGACGAGATGCACCTGCTTTTGAAGGAGGAGCAGACCGCCGCTTATACGGTGGAAATCTGGAAGCGATTCCGCAAATGGGGCGGTATTCCGACAGGTATCACCCAGAATGTCAAAGACCTTTTGAGCAGCCGCGAGGTGGAGAACATCTTTGAAAACTCCGACTTCGTGTATATGCTCAACCAGGCAGGCGGAGACCGTCAGATTCTCGCCAAGCAGCTGGGCATTTCCACGCACCAGCTTAGCTATGTGACCCACTCCGGTGAGGGCGAGGGCCTGCTGTTCTATGGCTCCACCATCCTGCCCTTCGTTGACCACTTCCCGAAGAATACTGAGCTTTACCGCATTATGACCACCAAACCCCAGGAACTGAAAAAGGAGGATGAATAACTATGAAACAGAATATTTGCGAACTTGATACCATGATTTTTTTCCGTGAGGCATTGGAGGCTCACGAATTCATGTTGCTTCCGGTAATGGCCTCCGCTGTTGTTGAGTGTCGTACCGCTGACAAAGAACTCAAAACCTTGAATGAGGATGGCGAAATTGGTCTTGCCCGTCTCTTTTCGATTTGGGCGAATATGATGTGTGCCCCTGGTGCAGCAACCATTGTAGGGTGCAGACCTATCACAATGCTCTCTGAGATTCTGGCGCAAGTCCATGCGTATCTCACCGTGCATCCGCTATATGATCCGGAAGGTTTGGCCCTCTATGTGGAGCTGCACCACATGATGGATGCTATCCTAATGGGTGATTGGTTTGAATAAAGAGCCGCGCCTGCGCTTTACTGATGAGGAACGGGCTGACCCTGCACTGGAAAAGCCGATCCGCAAAACGGAGAAAGCTACGGCCAGAGCAGATAAGGCGCAGGCCAATATTCCAAAGAAAAAAGTCAGACAGACGGTCATTGACCCGGACACCGGGAAAAAGACCTCGAAGCTGACCTTTGAGGACAAGAAAAAACCACCTTCCAAACTTTCTCAAGGGGTTAAGGAAGCTCCCGTCCATCTGGTCGCGGGCAAGTTTCACAAAGAGATCCGGGAAACAGAACAGGACAATGTGGGCGTGGAAAGCGCCCACAAGTCCGAGGAGGCGGTGGAGACCAGCGCTTATCTGGTGCGGGAGGGCTATCGCAGCCACAAGCTGAAGCCGTACCGCAAAGCAGCCCAGGCCGAGCAGAAGCTGGAAAAGGCAAATGTAAATGCCCTGTACCAGAAGTCCCTACGGGAAAATCCTCAGTTTACCAGCAACCCTCTCTCCCGCTGGCAGCAAAAACAGAGTATCAAAAAGCAGTATGCCGTCGCCAAGCGCACCGGTCAGACTGCCGGAAATACCGCCCAGGCTGCGTCCAAAACCGGAAAAGCCGCAAGGACGGTAAAAGAAAAGGCACAGCAGGCAGGGGCATTCGTCATGCGCCACAAGAAGGGCTTCCTGATGGCAGGGGTTTTTTTCCTCATCGCCTGTATGCTGATGAATACCATGTCCTCCTGCTCTATGATGGCACAGAGTATTGGTTCTGTAATTTCCGGCACTACCTATCCATCGGATGACCCGGAAATGCTGGCGGTGGAGGCAGATTATGCAGACAGAGAAGCTCGGTTGCAGGAGAAAATCGACAACATCGAAAGCAGCCACCCAGGGTATGACGAGTATCGCTATAACCTTGGCATGATCGGCCATGACCCCCATGAGCTTGCGGCGTTTCTCTCTGCTGTCTTGCAGGGCTATACACGCCACAGCGCACAGGCAGAGCTGGAGCGTGTGTTTGATGCACAGTATCAGCTCACGCTGAGAGAAGAAATTCAGATTCGCACTTACACTGACGAAGATGGGGATGAGCATGAATATGAATATCGTATTCTCCATGTAACTTTAACAAGCCGTTCCATTGCCTCTCTTGCGCCAGAACTACTGACTCCGGAGCAGATGGAGATGTACCAGGTCTACCGACAGACTATGGGCAATAAGCCGCTGTTGTTTGGTGGCGGTTCTCCCGATACAGGTGTTTCTGAAGATTTGACTGGTGTTGAATTTATCAATGGCACCCGCCCCGGCAATCCGCAGCTGGTGGAACTGGCGAAAAGTCAGGTGGGCAATGTGGGAGGACAACCTTATTGGAGCTGGTACGGCTTTGACTCCCGTGTGGAATGGTGTGCCTGCTTTGTATCATGGTGCTATGGTCAATCCGGTCGAACGGAACCACGCTTTGCTGGTTGTCAGTCTCAGGGTGTTCCGTGGTTCCAGTCTCATGGACAGTGGGGCGCACGAGGATATGAAAACATCGCCCCCGGTGATGCCATTTTCTTCGATTGGGATCTGGATGGTTCCGCAGACCATGTGGGAATTGTTGTCGGCACCGATGGCAGCCGTGTTTATACCGTGGAGGGAAATTCCGGCGATGCCTGCAAGATCAAAAGTTATGACCTGAATTATCAGAGTATCAAGGGCTACGGCCTGATGAACTGGTAACAGAGATTTTTTAGAAGGAGTGATAGACGATGGCAAAGAACAAAATTGAACGCATTGACCAGGAGATTACTAAGGTCCGCGAGAAGATCGCAGAGTATCAGGAAAAGCTCAAGGCGCTGGAGACACAGAAAACCGAGGCAGAAAATCTGGAGATCGTCCAGATGGTGCGCGCACTGCGTATGACCCCGGCTCAGCTGAGCGCCATGCTGTCCGGAGGCACAGTTCCCGGCAGTTTGGCTGATGACAACAACGAACAGGAGGAAAACAGCTATGAGGAATAAACGATTGCTCCGAACACTTTCCGCCATTTGCCTGACGCTGGTTCTGGCATTGGGCTTTACCGTTCCCGCTTTTGCCCAGGGCGCAGCTCCGCCCCCGGCAGAGGATACCACCAATGACAGCAATGTGGTGGTGGAAGAAACGGAAAAAGCACCTCCGCTGACCCCGGATGGCAACGCCGCTCTGGTGGATGATTTTGGTGGCAACAAGCAGCTCATTACCGTTACCACCAAGGCAGGCAACTATTTTTATATCCTGATCGACAGGGCCAACGAGGATAAAAAGACTGCTGTTCACTTTCTGAACCAGGTGGATGAAGCGGACCTGATGGCACTGATGGAAGATGGAAATGCCAAAGAGGAGCCGCCAGCTGTGTGCAGCTGCACGAAGAAATGTGAAGCAGGGGCAGTTAATACGGCCTGCCCGGTCTGTGTAACTGATAAGAGTAAATGTACGGGAAAAGCACCGGAACCTCCGGCAGAAACACCGGAGCCGGAAAAAGAGAAGCCTGCCGGACTGAACCCGGCTGCCCTGATCCTTCTGCTGGCTCTGCTGGGCGGCGGTGGCGTATTTGCCTACTTGAAGCTCGTTAAAAATAAGCCTAAGACCAAGGGCAATGACAGTCTGGACGATTATGATTATGGCGAGGAAGATTCCGAGGAATGGGAAACTGAGGATGAGGAAGTCCTTGAGGATGGTTTTGAGGGTTCTGACCCTAATGAGGAAAGTGATAGAACAGATTGAACCGTTTGAGCGTAGCATATTTCAAATCATTGCGGGATAAGGGACAGAGGACAGGGAGAAATTCCTGTCCTCTGCTGCTCTACTCACTCTCTTACTGCAAATCTACACCCAAAATCAGCACATGGTCAAAGAAAGGAGGACCTCACAATGAACACCTGGAACTTGTTATTACACTTTCTGATTATTTTTGATCTGGTCGCCTTCGGAATTTACTTTGGAGGAGACATTCTTTTCACTGCTATAAGCAAAGTTCAAAAAAAATCAAAGAAGGACGATGACTTGGATCTTTATGATTTTGAAATTGAGACCGCACCCCAAAAACGCTCTTTATGTGTGGACTCAATCCGAATGCTTTATTCTGGTGAGATAGATGAATTTGTGGAAAAGGAACTGTTGCCTGATGCAGCGGAGACCATGAACGCTTTATCTGAAGCTGAAAAAACAGCAGTTAGCCTGTTACTAAAAGCTTATATCGGTTTTTTGAGCGAAGAAGCAACGGTAGATGAACAAAGTTTTCCCATGGTTAAGGAACTGTTGTCTTATACACAGGGCAGCAAAGAAGATGGTGAAAAAGATGCCATAGATTGTCTGATGGAAGATACGGTCAGCAGAACCCACAGACATCGAGAATATTACAACAATTATCAACGCTATCAACTGATGCAGGTGGATAAAGAGCGTGTGATTATGGCCTGCAATATCATAATCAATGATTTGATTGGCAGGTTGTACCGATATGATTATCGCTTTGGCTATGACATTACACTTGCCTCAGAACACAGCATTGCAAAAAAACTGTCTGATAATTGGCAGAATGAATGGGAGGTTGAAGATTATGAAGCTGGTGATTGCTGAAAAACCATCGGTTGCACAAAGTCTGTCGGCGGTGATTGGTGCAACCGCCCGTAAGGACGGGTATCTGGAGGGAAACGGCTGGCGTGTCAGCTGGTGCGTGGGCCATCTGGCCGGGCTTGCAGATGCAGACAGCTATGACCCCAAGTATGCCAAGTGGCGATATGATGACCTGCCTATTCTGCCGGAGCATTGGCAGATGGTGGTGGGAAAGGATAAGAAAAAGCAGTTTGATATTCTCAAAAAGCTGATGAATGCCCCGGATGTGACGGAGGTGGTAAACGCTTGCGATGCCGGACGCGAGGGCGAGCTGATCTTCCGCAGTGTCTATGAGCTGGCAGGCTGCCAAAAGCCGATGAAAAGGCTTTGGATTTCTTCGATGGAGGACTCCGCCATCAGGGAGGGCTTTGCAAACCTCCGCCCCGGTGCGGACTATGACGGACTTCGGGATGCTGCTCTCTGTCGTGCCAAGGCCGACTGGCTGGTGGGGATCAATGCCACAAGGCTTTTTTCCGTGCTGTACCACCGCACCCTCAACATCGGGCGCGTGATGTCCCCTACGCTGGCACTCATTGTCCAGCGAGAAGCTGAGATCGACACCTTTAAGCCGGTTCCCTTTTATACCGTGGCACTGGAGCTACCCGGTCTTACCGTATCCGGGGAGCGCATGGCGGATAAGGCCGCTGCCGAGCAGCTGAAAGAAGTCTGCCAGGGTGCAGCCGTCACGATCAAAAAGGTGGAGTGCAAGGAAAAGTCCGAAAAGCCGCCCGCCCTCTATGACCTGACTACTCTGCAAAGAGATGCCAACCGCTTGCTTGGATTTACAGCCCAGCAGACCCTGGACTATCTGCAAAGCCTGTATGAAAAGAAGCTCTGCACCTATCCCCGTACTGACAGCCGCTATCTGACCGGTGATATGGCAGACAGCCTGCCGGTGCTGGTCAATCTGGTTGCCAATGCTATGCCGTTTCGCAAAGGGATCGCCATTACCTGTGATCCGCAGCCAGTCATCAACGATAAGAAAGTAACCGACCACCACGCAGTAATCCCTACCAGAAATCTCAAGGATGCAGACCTTTCTGCCCTTCCTGCGGGAGAAAAAGCGGTGCTGGAGCTGGTGGCCCTGCGTCTGCTGTGTGCCGTAGCCCAGCCCCATATCTATTCGGAAACCGTTGTGATTGCCGACTGTGCCGGTGGGGAGTTTACCGCCAAAGGAAAAACAGTGAAGCACCCCGGATGGAAAGCACTGGAGGACGCTTACCGTGCCAAAATGAAGGATGCGGAGCCAAAAAAAGAGGGCGCAGAGAAAGCCCTGCCGGAGCTGACCGAAGGACAGACCCTTTCGGTTTCTGCGGCAATCGTCAAAGAAGGCAAAAGCAGTCCGCCCCAGCACTTTACGGAGGACACCCTATTGTCCGCGATGGAGACTGCCGGAAAAGAAGATATGCCGGAGGATGCCGAACGAAAAGGTCTGGGGACACCGGCCACCCGTGCCGGTATTTTGGAAAAGCTGGTATCTGCCGGTTTTCTGGAACGAAAAAAGAGCAGGAAAACGGTGCAGCTTCTCCCTTCCCACGATGCAGTTTCCCTTATCACCGTTCTGCCGGAACAGCTGCAATCGCCGCTTTTGACTGCCGAGTGGGAGTACCGCCTGGGCGAGATCGAGCGCGGGCAGCTTGCCCCGGAGGAGTTTTTGGACGGGATCAGCACCATGTTGGGAGACCTGGTGGGGACTTATCAGGTCATCAAGGGAACCGAGTACCTGTTCTCCCCGCCCCGTGAGGTGGTAGGCAAATGCCCCCGCTGCGGCGGTGAAGTTGCAGAACTGCAAAAAGGCTTCTTCTGTCAGAATGATTCTTGCAAATTTGCAATCTGGAAAAATAACAAATGGTGGGCTGCCAAGAAAAAACAGCCGACCAAGGCTGTGGTGTCTGCACTGCTGAAAGATGGCCGTGTCCGTGTAACGGGCCTATATTCGGAGAAAACCGGCAAGACCTACGATGCCACTGTGGTTTTGGAGGACGATGGACAGTACGCCAACTTCAAGCTGGAATTTGACCAGCGGAAAGGAGGCAGCCGATGAAGCTCTCTTTAGCGGAACGGGAAACCATTCTCCTCTATAACCAGGCAGAACCAATGGCTGAGGTCTACACCCACGATCCCCGTTTGATGGAGAAGCTGGAACTGCTGGCAAAAAAGCACCCCGACCAGATCACCCGAAAGGACGCCCATAACTTTACCGTCCCCAAGCGGTGTGTATCAGTCAGGGAGCCATACAGCGCCGAGCGTCGCAAAGCTGCCAGTGAGCGTGCGAAAGCTGCCGGATACCAGCCCCCTGTGAGAAAGTCCAGCAGTTAAAGGCACATGGCAGAGAATGTATTTGAAGCAGTCAAGCAGTCGGTCAGCACCAGAGAAGCGGCAGCGTTTTATGGGATCGAGGTCAAACGAAATGGTATGGCCTGCTGTCCCTTTCACGATGATAAGAACCCCAGCATGAAGGTAGATCAGCGGTTCCACTGCTTTGGCTGCGGTGCAGATGGGGATGTGATCGACTTTACCGCAAAGCTCTTTGACCTCTCCCCAAAAGAAGCGGCGGAGAAACTGGCACAGGACTTTGGCCTGATCTATGACAGTCAGGCCCCTCCCCGCAGGAGGTATGTCCGGCAGAAAACCGAGGCACAAAAGTTTCGGGAGGACCGGCAGCAGTGTTATCGCGTACTGTCCGATTACTACTATCTGCTGAAAAAATGGGAGGCCGACCATTCTCCCCGGACACCGGAGGAGAAACCGCACCCCCGCTTTGTGGAAGCAATCCATAAGAAAATCTATGTGGAGTACCTGCTGGATCTTTTTCTTTATGAAAGTGAAGAAGAACAAAAGGCATGGATTGCAGAACACACAGCAGAAATCACACACTTGGAAAGGAGATTGAAAATCATGGCTGAGAACAAACCCACCAACCGAGAGCGGCTAAGGGAAATCACAGACGGCATCGAGCAGGGCATCAAGGAACTGTTTGAGAGTGAAAAGTATATGCGCTATCTGTCCGTTATGTCCCGCTTCCACCGCTATTCGGTAAACAACACCATGCTCATCTATATGCAGAAGCCGGACGCCACTTTGGTAGCCGGATACAATAAGTGGAAAGACCAGTTTGAGCGTCATGTTAAAAAGGGAGAACATGGCATTACCATCATCGCCCCCACACCGTACAAGAAGAAAATCGAGGAGCAGAAACTGGACCCGGATACCAAGGCTCCGATTTTGGATAAAGACGGAAAGATCATCACAGAGGAAAAAGAAATCGAGATCCCCATGTTTCGCCCGGTCAAGGTCTTTGATGTGAGCCAGACCGATGGGAAACCTTTGCCGGAGCTTGCCTCCTCCCTTTCCGGCAATGTGCCCAATTATGAGGCATTCATGGAGGCCCTGCGCCGCAGTGCGCCGATGCCGATCACTTTTGAAGCAATGGCCGCCGATACGGACGGCTATTTTTCTGCCGATCATCAGAAAATTGCCATTCGTCAGGGCATGAGCGAGGTGCAGACGGTTTCGGCCACGGTTCACGAGATTGCCCACAGCAAGCTCCACAATCAGAAAAAGATTCAGATTGCCAATGACGAGCAATATCAGGAGATCGAGCTGTTTGATAAACCCGGTCTGTTCTCCAATGGGCGGATTGTCCGTGATAATCTGCCGGAGGGCGTTTATTGCTATGACCTGCGCGGTTCTGACTACGACCCCGGAGAGCCGGTCTGTGTAGAAGAACGAGTGGTTGTAAACCATGCAGGTTCCGTTCTGCTGACAGATCCGCTGGAGCTGGCGGAAAATGGACGCCTGATGCTGACCGAGGAAGAAGGACTGAATTTTGTTGGCGGCTTTTCTACTCTCGCCCAGTTTTTGCAGGAACAGAAGAAAGACCGTCACACGGAAGAAGTAGAGGCTGAAAGCATCTCCTATGCAGTCTGCAAATATTTTGGCATTGAAACCGGAGAAAACAGCTTCGGCTATATTGCCAGCTGGAGTCAGGGCAAGGAACTGAAAGAGCTGAGAGCCAGTTTGGAGACCATCAATAAGACCTCCGGCACTTTGATCTCTGACATTGAGCGCCACTATAAGGAAATCTGCAAAGAGCGTGGAATTGACCCCAATGCAAAAAAAGAGCCGGAAATGGCGGTTCTTGATGCGGAGGCAAACCAGCAGGAGGCTTTGTTTCTAATTGACGATGCCACCTATCTTCATATTCAGCCCTGTGACAGCGGCTGGGACTACACCCTTTACGATGCCGCGTCCATGAAAGAGCTGGATGGCGGTCAGCTGGATATGCCGGAGCTTTCCCGCATGAAGGCAGTTCTCCAGATTTGTGATGACAACGATCTGGACAGCACTTCACTTAGACACGCTCCCCTGTCTATGATCGAGACCTTGCAGGAAGCTGCCTATCAGCAGATGCAGGCAGAGGTCGGTCAGATGGCCGCTTCTTCCCAGCTGCCGGAGGCACAGGAGCAGGCGCTGGATGAATACCCAACGCCCGATGAGCAGGTCTCCACACCGGATATGCAGAAATACGGTTACTCTTATGACGGGATGCTCCCTGTTACAAGAGAACGGGCGCTGGAACTGGATGCTGCCGGTTTGACCGTCTATGTGCTGCATGAGGACAATACGGAGAGCATGGTGTTTGACCCGCAGGAAATCATGGAGCATGGCGGTCTTTTCGGTGTGGACCGCGAGGAATGGGAGAAAAGCCCTCAGTTCCACGAAAAGGTCATGGAGCGTCAGGAACATCAGCAGGAACGAGAACAGGCATTTCTCTCCCAGAACAGAAACTGCTTTGCCATCTACCAGGTGAGCCGTAACGATCCGCAAAATGTGCGCTTTATGAATCTGGACTGGTTAGAGTCCCATGATGTTTCCGTAGACCGCAGCAATTATGACCTCATTTACACCGCTCCGCTGAGTGAGTCTGGCACTGTGCCGGAGCAGCTGGAAAAACTCTATCAGCAATTCAATCTGGAAAAACCCGTAGACTTTCACAGTCCCTCCATGAGCGTCAGCGACATCGTTGCGATCAAACAGGACGGTAAGGTATCCTGTCATTACTGCGACAGCGTTGGTTTTACCCAGATCCCCGGATTCCTGCCGGAAAATCCGCTGAAAAATGCGGAAATGGCCCTGGAGGACGATTATGGCATGATCGACGGTATCATCAACAATGGCGCAAAAGAGCCTACGGTGGCAGAGCTGGAACAGCAGGCCCGAAGCGGTCAGCCCATTTCCCTGATGGAGTTGGCAGCCGCCACCCATCGGGAGGAACGGGAAAAGAAAAAGTCCGTCATGGAGCAGCTGAAAGGCCAGCCCAAGACAGAACACAAAAAGACAGCACCAAAAAAGAGTGCGGAAAGGGAGATTTGATATGGGAAACTTTACTTTTGAGGAAATGAACCTGATGTGCATTTACAATACCGGCAGCCGCACCGGATTGATCGACAGCCTGCGTGAGATGCGCGGCGAGCTTTCGCCGGAGGAAACGGAACTGAGGGAGCTAACCGACAGCGCCCTTACGAAGCTCTGTGCGATGACCGATGAGGACTTTGCCCAGCTGGAGCTGTACCCGGATTTTGACCAGTAAACAGCATAACCGCAGGGATGGGGTGGCAATTTGCCACCCCACCTCTTTACCCCAAAACTGAAAGGAGGACAGAACACCATGCTAACCAAAGCTGAACTATATGCACAGATGGCGGACAAGGTGGCAACACAGCTCACGGGGAGCTGGCAGGAATGGGCAGGGTTTCTCACCACTGCTTCCCGTCTTTACAAGTACCCGTTCCATGAGCAGCTGATGATCTACGCCCAGCGACCGGACGCCACCGCCTGTGCAGAGTACGATTTGTGGAATGAAAAGATGGGCCGGTATGTAAGACGCGGCTCCAAGGGGATCGCTCTGGTGGACGATTCCGGAGACAGACCACGCCTGCGCTATGTCTTTGATATTTCCGACACCGGAACCCGTGAACATTCCCGCACTCCCTGGCTGTGGCAGCTGGAGGAGCGCCATCTGGATTCCGTGCAGGCCATGCTGGAGCGCACCTATGATGTTTCCGGTGATGACCTTGCCGGACAGCTCACGGAGGTAGCCGGAAAACTGGCCGAGGAATACTGGACGGAGCATCAGCAGGACTTCTTCTATATCGTTGACGGTTCCTTTTTGGAGGAATATGATGAGTATAACATCGGAGTGCAGTTCAAGGCAGCCGCCACCGTCAGCATCACTTACGCTTTGATGTCCCGCTGTGGACTGGAGCCGGAACGCTACTTCGACCACGAAGATTTCATGGCGATCTTTGATTTCAACACCCCGTCCACCATCGGGGCGCTGGGAACAGCGGTCAGTCAGATCAACCAGCAGGTGCTGCGGCAGATCGGCGTCACCGTCCGAAATGCAGAGCGCGAAGCCAACCAAGAAAGGAGCAAACAAGATGAACAATCCCATGACCTACATCCAGAACGGAGACTATCTGATTCCCGACCTGAAGCTGAGCCAGCAGCCGGAGAAACCTCTGGGCAAATACGGCAGGATGAGGAAAACCTACCTGAAGGAACACCGTCCCATCCTCTACAACCAGATGCTGCTGAGCGAGAAGCTGTACCAGCACCTTCTGGAGATCGACGAGACCGCCCAGAACAGACTGGAGCAGATGATGCCCCAGCTGGCGAAGGAAGCGGGAGCCACCGAGGAACTGAAAGCCAGCGATCCCATGAAGTGGGTGGGGCTGATGAACACCTGCAAAGCTCAGGCAGAGGAGATTCTGATGGCGGAGCTTATCAACAGCTGACCCTAAACCTGTTCCTCTCCGAAGCGGAACAGATCCAATCCATAGATGAAGCAGAGTATGTAGCGCATACATCCTCTGCTTTTTCTTTTGCCCAAAATGATATTGACCATGTGCTGCGTTTGGGCGGCAATACAGACCGCCAGAGGGAGCGTGTGGTTGCAGCCTTTGAAAAGCAGAAAACCACCGCTGAGATTGCCGAGATACTGAAAACGCTGTACCACGGCGGCAACGGTCTTGGCAGTGTGAGCGCATGGTATGCCGAGGATGGTATCCATCTTTCCCACGGGAAGTCTGTCCGTTATGACAGGTCTGCCCAGGTCATTTCCTGGGAGAGCGCCGCAGAGCGTATCGGGGAGCTTTTGGAAAGTGGTCAGTTTGCCTCCAATGTGGAGCTTGCAGAAGCGGCAGGCTATGAACGCTCCCTCCTTGCAGAAAAGCTCTGGTATCTGTATCACGATCTCAGTGAGGACGCCAGAAAAGCCGGATATTTGTCCTGCCTGTCAGAGATCAAAGGCAATGGGTTCCCGGAGGAGACCCACCGCCTGACGGAGCAGTTGAATGACCCGGCTTTCCGCCAGACACTCAAGGAAGAATACGCCGCCTTCTGGACTGCCTATCAGCAGGACCGTGACCTGTTGCGCTTTCATTACCATAGGCCAAGGGAAATCTGGGAGAACCTGAAAGACCTTGACCTGCCCCGCAGGACTTTTTCTTCGGACCTTTCCCAAGTGCCAACCGTCCAGCATTTCATTACAGAGGATGAGATCGACACCGCCATGACCGGCGGCAGCAGTTTTGCCGGAGGAAAAGGCCGTATCTATGCGTTCTTCATGGAAAACCATACGGATAAGGAAAAAGTGAGATTCCTTAAAGACGAGTATGGCATTGGCGGACGCTCTCATGCCCTGTCCGGCGCAACACACAGCGGCGAAGATCACGATGGGAAAGGACTGCACTATAAAAAGCAGGACTGCCCGGATGTTCACTTGAACTGGGAAAAGGTTTCCAAGCGCATTACCTCACTTGTCCAGAAAGGCCGCTATCTTACCGAACAGGAACAGGCGCAGTATGACAAAATTCAGGCTGAAAAGGAATTGGCAGAAGAAGATGCCATTCAAGCCCAGCAGCCGGAGGTGGAGGAAGAAACGCCAAAGCCTACCCTTCGGGAGCAGTTTGAGCAGTATAAGCCTGTGGTGACTGCCGCCATATCTGAGGATGTGGCATATCGAAATGCCTGCGGTCATTCCGACCGTGAAAATGCTGTCATCGAGGGCAATGCCGCTGTGCGCCGTGCGGTTCTTGGCTCTAAGGATATGGAGCTGATCCGCCTTTATTCGGATGTGCCGGAGTTCCGCCAGCGCCTGCACCGGGAAGTGATCGACGAAACCTATCCAAAGCTCCATGAGCTTCTGCGCCCTCTTTCTCAGGAAGATATTGATACTGCCCTTTGTGCATGGAACGGCAATATCGAGAGTAAACACGCTGTCGTCCGTTATATGAAAGACCATGCAAGAGAGAAGGATACCGCTGCATGGCTGGCTCAGGAATACGGTGGCAGCAACAGCCCGTTCGTTGTCCGTGCCGGCAGCCCGGAGGAAACACAGCTGCCCTGGCCGAAGGTACAGCGCAGGCTTGCCCAGCTCATTCAGGAGGAACGGTTTTATACCGAAGAAGAACAGGATCGTTTTGACAATATCGACCCTATCGCCATCCGGGAAGCCCTGGAGGAAAGAGGGATCGTCAACGGACAGGTGGCAGACCCGGAAAAACTGGACAATGACCCGTTTATCCAACAGGTGATGTCGGATGCCGAGCAGATCGCAGCTGCCGAGACAGAACAGACTTCCGAGGTTTCCATTTCCGATGAGGAATATGATGCAGTTCGCCGCCCGACTCCGCAAAGGACTTCCTATGACCCTGCCGCCCCGGTCTATGCTGTGGGCGATACCGTGTATATCGAGAATGACGCCTATCAGATCACCGAGCTGCGGGAGGACACCGTGCAGCTTCTGCCCACCGGCATGGTATATCCCATCTACCGGGCAGAGCGCAAAGAACAGTTCGAGCAGCTGATTCGGGCAGACCGCCGCAATGCTTACTATACCGAGTTTCTTCCTATTGACCCGGACAAGGCAGATCAGGACCTGCGGGATGTATTGACCCATGGACTTATGGATGAAGCAGATAAAAAACAGGTTTTCACGCTGCTGCAATCCGGCAGGAGCAACAGCGAGATCGCTTATTGGCTGAGCAGAGCCTATTCTGGTGAGATCGAGACGCTGAATCTGGAGACCGGCGATACTGCCGATTACCGTACCACGGCACAGGGCATGGAGCTGGAAGTCCTGGACGCAGAGGAAAAGCGTCTGGCTGTGCTGTATTTTCGCTGGGATGAGGTTGCGCCTTTGCTGCGCGGGATGTATGCCCGTCAGCTGGATGGCTTTGGACAGGAACGCCCCGAACCGGCTGTCGAATCCCCGACCTTCCATTCCGAGACTGTGGCCGTCTATCCGGGCGATAAGAACAATCTACCTTATGATGTGGTGGTGGAACGGTTGCATATTGAGGAGCCGGAGCCGCCAGCCCCTGTAACAGAGCCGGAGAAAACCTTTGAGGAAGTGCTGGATGAACACCCGGTTTCCATTCAGGTCAACGGCCAGTGGCAGACCTTCCCCAATGCCAAAGCTGCCGAGGAAGCCTCCTATGAGGAATACAAGGACAACCTGCGCCGCAATGCACAGAACTTCCGCATTACCGATGAGCATTTGGGTGAAGGCGGTCCGAAAGCCAAGTTCCAGGCAAATATCAATGCCATTCGTTTGCTGAAAGAGCTGGAAGCTGCCGGACAGCAGGCAAGCCCGGAACAGCAGGAAGTCCTATCCCGCTATGTGGGCTGGGGCGGTCTTTCTGATGCCTTTGACCCGGAGAAACCGGCATGGGCTTCCGAGTATGCCCAGCTGAAAGAGCTGCTGACCCCGGAGGAATATGTCGCCGCCAGAAGCTCCACCCTCAACGCCCATTACACCAGCCCTACGGTCATTCAGGCCATCTATGAAGCGGTGGGCCGTATGGGATTTGAGACCGGAAATATTTTGGAGCCATCTATGGGTGTGGGCAATTTCTTCGGTATGCTGCCGGAGGAAATGAGAAACAGCCGTCTGTACGGCGTGGAGCTGGACCCGGTTTCCGGGCGCATCGCAAAGCAGCTCTATCCCAAGGCGGACATCACAGTAGGCGGCTTTGAGACCACCGACAGGCGGGATTTCTTTGACCTTGCCATCGGCAATGTACCTTTCGGTCAGTATCAGGTCAATGACAAAGCCTACAACAAGCTGAATTTCAGTATTCACAACTACTTTTTCGCCAAAGCACTGGACCAGGTGCGTCCCGGCGGAGTGGTAGCTTTTGTAACCTCCCGCTATACTATGGACGCCAAGGATTCCACCGTGCGCCGCTATCTTGCCCAGCGTGCTGAGCTGCTGGGAGCGATCCGTCTGCCGAATGACGCGTTCAAAAAGAATGCCGGTGCCGAGGTGGTATCGGACATCATCTTCCTCCAAAAGCGGGACCGCCTGCTGGACATTGCACCAGAGTGGACCCAGACCGGACAGACGCAGGACGGCTTTGCCATCAACCGGTATTTTATCGACCACCCGGAAATGGTGCTGGGCCGACAGGAACCGGAAAGCACCGCCCATGGCATGGACTACACCGTGAATCCCATTGAGGGGCTGGAGCTTGCCGATCAGCTGCATGATGCTGTGAAGTACATTCATGGCACTTATCAGGAGGCAGAACTGCCGGAGCTGGGCGAGGGCGAAACCATTGACACCTCCATTCCTGCTGACCCAAATGTGAAGAACTATTCCTATGCCATTGTAGACGGACAGGTGTACTACCGGGAAAACAGCCGCATGGTGCGCCCTGATCTCAACGCCACCGCCGAAGCCCGCGTGAAAGGTCTTGTGGGACTGCGTGATTGTGTGCAGGAACTGATCGACCTTCAGATGGATGCAGCGGTTCCAGACAGCACCATTCGGGAGAAGCAGGCGGAACTGAACCGGCTCTATGACAGCTTTTCTGCCAAATACGGTCTCATCAACGACCGTGCAAACCGGCTGGCTTATGCAGATGATTCTTCCTATTACCTGCTCTGTGCGCTGGAAGTCATCGACGAGGACGGAAAGCTGGAACGCAAGGCGGATATGTTCACCAAACGGACCATCAAGCCCCATCAGGCGGTGGCTGTGGTGGATACGGCAAGCGAAGCACTGGCGGTGTCTATCTCGGAAAAAGCCTGCGTGGATATGGGCTATATGAGCCAGCTTACCGGAAAAACCAAAGAAGAACTGGCCGGAGAACTGCAAGGCGTGATCTTTCGTGTACCGGGACAGCTGGAACAGGACGGATCGCCCCATTATGTGACTGCTGATGAATACCTTTCCGGCAATGTACGCCGCAAACTGCGCCAGGCGCAGCGGGCGGCACAGCAGGACCAGGTTTATGCAGTCAATGTGGAAGCCCTTACCGCCGCCCAGCCCAAAGACCTGGATGCGTCGGAGATCGAGGTGCGTCTGGGCGCTACCTGGATCGACAAAGAGTACATCCAGCAGTTTATGTACGAGACCTTCAACACCCCGTTTTATCTCCAGCGCAGTATCGAGGTCAACTATTCCTCCTTTACTGCTGAATGGCAGATCAAGGGGAAATCTTCCGTATCCTACAACGATGTAGCAGCTTACACCACCTATGGAACCAGCCGTGCCAATGCCTACAAGATTTTGGAGGACAGCCTGAACCTGCGGGATGTCCGTATCTATGACACCATAGAGGACGCAGACGGAAAAGAGCGCCGCGTGCTGAACGCCAAGGAGACCACCCTGGCTGCACAAAAACAGCAGGCTATCCGGGAAGCCTTTAAGGACTGGATCTGGAGAGATCCGGAGCGCCGCCAGACTCTGGTGCGCCAGTACAACGAAGAAATGAACTCTACCCGTCCCCGCGAGTATGATGGCAGCCATATCACTTTTGGCGGCATGAACCCGGCCATTACCCTGCGGGAACACCAGAAAAGCGCTATCGCCCATGTGCTGTATGGAGGAAATACCCTGTTGGCACATGAAGTAGGCGCAGGCAAAACTTTTGAGATGGTAGCTGCTGCGATGGAAGCCAAACGCCTGGGCTTGTGCCAGAAATCTCTCTTTGTGGTTCCCAACCACCTGACCGAGCAGTGGGCGTCGGAGTTTCTGCGCCTCTATCCTTCTGCCAACATCTTAGTCACCACCAAAAAGGACTTTGAGACCCATAACCGCAAAAAGTTCTGCGCCCGTATTGCGACCGGTGACTACGACGCCATCATCATGGGACACAGCCAGTTTGAGCGTATCCCCATCAGCCGGGAGCGTCAGGAACGGCTTCTCTATGAGCAGATCGACGAGATCACCGAGGGCATCGCAGAGGTGCAGGCCAGCGGCGGCGAGCGTTTTACCGTCAAGCAGCTGGAGCGTACCAGAAAGTCTCTGGAAGCCAGACTGGAAAAGCTGCAAGCCGAGGGGCGAAAAGACGATGTGGTAACCTTCGAGCAGCTGGGTGTGGACCGTTTGTTTGTGGACGAGGCCCACAACTATAAAAACCTGTTTCTATACACAAAAATGCGGAATGTGGCTGGTCTTTCCACATCGGACGCGCAGAAATCCTCCGATATGTTTGCCAAGTGCCGCTATATGGACGAGATCACCGGAAATCGTGGTGTGATCTTTGCCACCGGCACCCCGGTCAGCAACTCCATGACCGAGCTTTACACCATGCAGCGTTATCTTCAGTATGAACGCCTGCAAGAGCTGAACATGACCCACTTCGACTGTTGGGCTTCCCGATTTGGGGAGACCGTCACAGCATTGGAGCTGGCACCGGAAGGCACCGGCTACCGGGCAAGAACGAGATTCAGCAAGTTCTTTAACCTGCCGGAGCTGATGAACCTGTTCAAAGAAGTGGCCGACATTAAGACTGCCGATCAGCTGAACCTGCCCACCCCGGAGGTGGAATACCACAACATCGTGGCGCAGCCTACCGAACATCAACAGGAAATGGTCAAGGCCCTTTCGGAGCGCGCATCGCTGGTACACAGCGGAACCGTTGACCCGTCCCAGGACAATATGCTCAAGATTACCTCGGATGGCCGTAAGCTGGGCCTGGACCAGAGAATCGTCAACCAGATGCTGCCGGATGAACCTGGCACAAAGGTCAATCAGTGCGTGGACAACATCATGCAGATCTGGCGGGATGGCAAAGCTGACAAGCTGACCCAGCTGGTGTTCTGCGACATTTCTACACCACAGGCAAAAGCTCCTGCAAGCAAGGCGGCGAAAACGCTGGATAATCCACTGCTTCACGCATTGGAAGGCTCTGTGCCTCTGCCGGAGCAGGAACCGGTCTTTACGGTATATGACGATATTCGTCAGAAGCTCATTGCCCAGGGGATGCCTGCCGACCAGATCGCTTTTATCCATGAAGCCAATACCGAGGTGCGGAAAAAGGAGCTGTTCTCCAAAGTCCGTACCGGTCAGGTGCGTGTGCTTATGGGCAGCACCGCCAAGATGGGCGCAGGCACCAATGTGCAGGACCGTCTGGTGGCACTTCATGACCTGGACTGTCCGTGGAGACCGGGAGACCTTGCCCAGCGCAAGGGCCGTATCGAGCGCCAGGGCAACCAGAATCCCCTTGTCCATGTGTATCGCTATGTGACCGAGGGAACTTTCGACGCATACCTCTGGCAGACAGTGGAGAATAAGCAGAAATTCATCAGCCAGATCATGACTTCTAAATCGCCGGTGCGCTCCTGCGATGATGTGGATGAAACGGCGCTTTCCTTTGCCGAGATCAAGGCTCTGTGCGCCGGAGACCCCCGTATCAAAGAGCGTATGGATCTGGATGTGGAGGTATCCCGCCTGAAGCTGATGAAAGCCGACCACCAGAGTAAGCAGTACCGCTTGGAGGATCAGTTGCTCAAATATTTCCCGGAGGAGATTGAAAAGCACAAGGGCTTTATCAAAGGCTTTGAATCTGACCTGGAGGTTTTGGCAGCTCACCCGCACCCGGAGGACGGCTTTGCCGGTATGGAGATTCGTGGAGATCTGCTGACCGATAAGGAGAACGCCGGTGCTGCCCTTTTGGATGCCTGCAAGGAGGTCAAAACCTCCGATCCGGTGCAGATCGGCAGCTACCGGGGCTATGCCATGTCTGTGGAATTTTCCGCTTGGAAACAGGAATATACGCTCCTGCTAAAAGGACAGATGACCCACAGGGCAACCCTTGGTACAGACCCTCGCGGAAATCTTACCCGTATCGACAATGCCCTCGCCCAGATGCCGCAGCGTCTGGAGGCGGCAAAGGCCCAGATGGATAACCTCTATCAGCAGCAGGCTGCGGCAAAGGAGGAAGTTGGAAAGCCATTCCTTTATGAAGAAGAACTAAAAAGCAAAAACGCCCGTCTGGTGGAGCTGGATACCCTGCTCAACATCGACGGAAAGGGACCGGCACACGATGAAGCTGTCGTTGCCAAAAGCACACGGCCTTCGGTATTGGACCATCTGAAACGCCCGGTGCCGCCCCGCAGTACAGACAAGAAGCCAAAACAGCATGAGGAGGTGCGATAACATGAATACCAACGATCTAAATACAGCCCTTTATGAAAAGATGGCTGCCGAGCAGGACAAATACAGGGACTGGCTGAAAAGCCAGCCCCCGGAAGAAATCCTGCACCACACCTATGAGTACACGGTTCGTGAGGACATTGTGATGGCGATGGAGGAACTGGAGCTGACTGATGCCCAGGCTCAGGCACTTTTGGAATCTCCCTCTCCGCTGGCGGATGTGTACCGTTATTTTGAAAAGCTGGAGACCGGCCATATGGATGTGATCCGGGACAGTATTGAGAACCGTGCCGACGATGTGTGCAGAGCTAAAGAGGAACTGCGAACAACACCGGTCTATCCCCACTCTGCCGCCTATGCGAGAGAACATAGGGAACTGGAGCAGTACCGGGTTTCCAACAATGCAAATCTCCAATGCAAGGAGTCCATTGAAGCGGCGGTGCGGGAACACTTCGACGGAATGTATCTCAGTCACGATGCGGCAAAGGGTGTGATCGAGACCTATGGCATGGAGCGTGTGGCGCTGGTCCTTGCCAACACCGTCCAGCTTCAGGACTGGGATGGGCGTTACTCCCGACGCAATAAGGAATGGGCCAAGACCATTCCCAACGATAATCCCGAAACCGTCCGTTGTGGTTATGTCCTGAACAGCCACCCTGCTGTGCTGGATGGCTTTATTGATCTGGTGCGAGAAGAACAGCAGCGCAGCCGTACTCAGGGAGAAAAGATACAACCGTCCCGCCCCTCTGTACGGGATAAGCTCAAGCAGGAACTGCCTGCCCATAAGCCTGCCGCCCCGAAGAAACAGGGACCGGAGAGATAACCATGGCAAAGCGTAAGCGGGATATGCAATTAAACTTTAGAGTTTCAGCGGAGGAACTTGCTGTGATTGAGCAAAAAATGTCTCAGTTTGGAACCTCCAACCGTGAAGCCTATCTAAGAAAAATGGCGCTGGATGGGTATGTAGTCAAGCTGGAGCTGCCGGAGCTGAAGGAGCTTGTTTCCCTGATGCGCCGAAACAGCAACAACTTAAACCAGCTGACCCGTAAAGTGCATGAGACTGGGCGGGTTTATGATGCTGACTTGGAGGATATATCCCAGCGGCAGGAACAGTTATGGGAGGGCGTAGAGGAAATCATTACCCAGCTTTCCAAACTTTTATAACAGGGATAGATACTCCATTTGCGGAGGGAGGAACGGCATTACTTCGCTGCTCCTCTCTCCGCTTTTTCTTTTTATCGGTATCCTTGTCTTTTGCCTGCCCATGCCGGATAATATGATTAGAAAAGATACCAAGAACGCTGCAAGGAGGAAATAACATGAAGATTTTGAAAGGGCTTTTGATGATTATAACTGCACCGGTCATTTTGGTGCTGACGCTTTTTGTCTGGCTCTGCACGGGGCTGATCTACATATCCGGTCTGGTGCTTGGTCTGCTCAGCACTGTAATTGCTCTGCTTGGCGTGGCTGTGCTTATTACCTATTCCCCGCAAAATGGTGTGATTTTGCTGGTTATGGCATTTTTGATTAGCCCTATGGGGCTGCCGTTGGCTGCAATCTGGCTGATGGGTAAGGTGCAGAGTTTGAAATTTGCCATTCAGGATTGGGTTTATGGATAAAAAATACGCAAAGCCACAAAATGCCAAACACCGTCTGTTAAATTTGGAAAGAGAAACTATATATCCACGACTTTACTTTTGAACTAATATTGAATATAATATTAGTACGAAAGGAAGTGACATGATGGGACAATTTGAACAGCTGGATCAGATGCTAACAGCACAAGAAGGAATGCTGCGAACATCACAGGTCGTATCCTCTGGAATTTCAAAGCCGGTATTTTATGATTATGTGCGTTCACGAGATTTGGATAGAGTTGCACATGGGATTTATCTGTCCAAAGATTCCTGGGTGGATGCCATGTATCTGCTTCATTTGCGATTTGAACAAGCAGTATTTTCACATGAAACAGCTTTATTTTTTCACGATCTGACAGACCGTGAACCAATAGAATATACAGTTACGGTCAAAACTGGATGCAATCCAAGCAAAATGAAAGCAGAAGGCATTCAAGTTTTTACGATTAAAGCAGACTTACATGATGTAGGACTTACAACAGCGAAAACTCCGTTCGGGCATACTGTGCCGGTTTATGATATGGAGCGAACGATCTGTGATTTGCTCAGAAGCCGTAGCAGAATTGAAATTCAGACCTTTCAGGGAGCACTGAAAGCGTATGCCCGTAGAAAAGATAAGAACCTGCGAGCTTTAATGCAATATGCCGGGATGTTCAAGGTGGAAAAAATTTTACGACAGTATTTGGAGGTACTTTTATGATAAAAACAGCAAGGCAGCTTAAAGATTTAATACGAAACCTTTCCAGAGAAAAATCCGCAGATGCTCAGATTTTAATGAGGAACTACATGATGGAGCGTTTTTTGGAGCGTATTTCTCTTTCTGAGTATCGTGATAAGTTTATCTTAAAGGGTGGTATGTTGGTAGCGGCTATGGTTGGATTGGATGCCCGCTCTACGATGGATTTGGATGCAACCATAAAAGGAGCTAATGTTAATGTGGAGGATATTGAGAATCTAATTTCATCAATCGTAACTGTTCCGATTGATGATGGTGTTAAATTTCAGCTGAAAAGTATTTCGGAGATTATGGATGAAGCAGAGTATCCGGGGATTCGTGTCAGCATGAGTACAACATTCGATGGTGTAGTGACCCCTTTGAAAATTGATATTTCTACGGGAGATGCAATCACTCCAAGAGAGGTTCGGTATTCATTCAAACTTATGCTGGAAGATCGCTCCATTGATATTTGGGCTTATAATTTAGAAACTGTGCTGGCAGAAAAACTGGAAACCATTATTACCAGAACCACAACCAATACCCGCATGAGAGATTTCTACGATATTTACATTTTAGAACAGCTGCATGGAACCACGCTGAACCCGAAAATTTTACATGATGCGCTTCTGGCAACTGCTCATAAACGGGGATCGGAGAAGTATCTTAACCAGGCTGAAGAAGTTTTTGACGAAGTGGAAAATGATTCGGTTATGCAAAAACTTTGGGAGGCATACCGTAAAAAGTTTTCTTATGCTTCTGATTTGGAATGGGATGTGATTATGAAAGCAATTCGCAGGTTATATGTTCTTTGCGAGAAGGGCATCAGCTTATGAAAAAGCATGGACACTATTGTAAAGTTTGTGGTGAATACAAAGCCAACGAAAAATTTTCAGGCAAAGGTCATGCATCCCACATTTGTAAATCCTGTGCTTCGCTACCAGCAGAAAAGCAGGCTGAACTGATGACACTGAATCGTCTTTTGAATCTTCCATGGAGGCTATCGAAAGAGCAGTTGTCCTGGCTGAAAAATCGACTAAAGGATAGGCGGCCTGATGTCCGTGCATTGGCGCAAGAGCAATATGAAATGAGATTTCCACCAAGACACTTAGAAGATGATGAGTTCAATTTTTTCGATGAAGAAAGTTTTATAGAATAGTGAAAGCGGTCTGCTATGGCAGGCCGTTTTCTTTTCGGGAAGGAGGTCTGACCTATGGCAACCACGAGAATCATGCCGCTTCATGTCGGCAAGGGCCGCACAGAAAGTCGGGCGATCAGTGACATCATCGACTATGTGGCCAATCCCAAAAAAACAGATAGCGGCAGGCTTATTACCGGCTATGCGTGTGACAGCAGGACTGCGGATGCAGAGTTCCTTCTGGCAAAGCGGCAGTACCTTGCCACGACCGGACGAGTGCGTGGCGCGGATGATGTGATTGCCTATCATGTGCGCCAGTCCTTCCGCCCCGGTGAGATTACCCCGGAAGAAGCCAACCGGCTGGGCGTAGAATTTGCAAAGCGTTTTACTAAAGGCAATCATGCCTTTGTAGTCTGCACTCACATAGACAAGTCGCACATTCATAATCACATTATCTGGTCATCGGTCAGCTTAGAATATGACCGGAAATTCCGAAACTTTTGGGGCAGCACCAAGGCGGTTCGCCGGTTAAGTGATACCATCTGCATTGAAAACGGACTGTCCATTGTAGAGAATCCGAAACTTCACGGAAAAAGCTATAACAAGTGGCTGGGAGATCAGGCAAAGCCCTCTCACCGAGAGCTGCTTCGTGTGGCAATTGACAACGCATTATCACAAAGTCCTGCTGACTTTGAAGAACTGCTGAAACTGTTGCAAGAGTATGGTTGTGAAGTCTCAAAGCGCGGAAAATCGTATCGACTGAAGCTCTCTGGTTGGGAGAAAGCCGCCCGCATGGACAGTCTGGGCGAAGGATATGGATTGGAAGATTTGCGGGCAGTTCTCTTAGGGAAGAAAGCACATACCCCGCGAAAGAAAACAGTCACACAGGCAGAGCCGCCGAAGGTCAATCTGCTGGTGGACATTCAGGCAAAATTGCAGGCTGGAAAAGGCGCTGGCTATGCTCGATGGGCTAAGGTGTTCAACCTCAAGCAGATGGCGCAGACCATGAATTACCTGTCAGAGCACAACCTGCTGGAGTATGCGGTTTTGGAAGAAAAGGCTGCGGCTGCCACGGCACATCACAATGAGCTTTCGGCGCAGATCAAAGCGGCTGAAAAGCGCATGGCAGAGATCGCTGTTCTGCGTACTCACATCGTAAATTATGCCAAGACCCGTGAGGTCTATGTGGCATACCGCAAGGCGGGTTACTCTAAGAAATTCAGGGAAGAACATGAGAAAGAAATTCTGCTCCACCAGGCTGCTAAGAATGCCTTTGATGAGATGGGCGTCAAGAAGCTGCCCAAGGTCAAAGAGTTGCAGACAGAGTATGCGAAATTGCTGGAAGAAAAGAAAAAGACCTATGCCGAGTACCGGCGTTCCCGTGAAGAAATGCGAGAGCTTTTAACGGCAAAGGCCAATGTGGATCGGGTCCTGAAAATGGAGGTAGAACAGGATGTTGAAAAAGAAAAAGACCACGGCCAGCGGTAAGCTGGTCCTGGTCAAAAGCGTTCGCAGAACGCGTAGCCACAGAATGAAATTCTGTGTTCAAAGGGGCTTGGGGGCACTGCCCTCAACAAGCAGTTTGTGGCGAAATGGATAGCCACAAGCATTGCTTGCCACAATATGCTGCGCATAAAATAAAAAACCAACGACGGGACATTTACTGCCTCCTATCGTTAGTTTTCTGTGTTTAAGCGACTTATAAAACCAATCAGCATAATCAGATCGTCATCTGACATCTTTCTCATTCCGTCCAAAGCCTTCTTGATAAGCTGAGGGTTATTTTCCTGTGCATCAAAAAATTGAAGCGGTGTGATTTCAAAATATTCACAGATGTTGAGAAACTGCTTCATAGACGGCATAGAACGCCCAGAAGAAATCGCCTGAATATAGCTTCTGTTCTGCCCTAACTCCATGCTCATCTGATATTCTGAAACGCCTTTTTTCAATCGTAATTCTGTGATTCGATTGCGGATAAATTCTTCGTCCATACGCTCACCTCTCTGCTCTTTTAGCATAGCAGAAAGCAATTCTTGATACTTCGTATGTGTTGTGTTATTATTTTATAATACAACCTTTATACGCATTATTATTTGCGTTATTTTTGCTTTATATGCGTAATCAAGGCAGTTATCAAGGGTGATTTATATGAATCAGTATGCCTGCGCCATTACCGGCCACCGACCAACAAGATTTTGCTTTGGATATAATGAGGAAGATCCCCTATGCCAAAAATTAAAAGAATGTCTCCTGGAGCAGTTTCGGATACTTCATGACGAGAAATTTGTCCGTACTTTTTTTGTCGGCGGTGCTCTTGGTGTGGATATGTGGGCTGGAGAACAGCTGCTGACATTGAGGGCACAAACGGGATACGAAGATATTAAAATTGTCGTTGTAGTTCCCTTCATCGGTTATGACTCTAAATGGCCGGATCAGAGTAGACATAGATTGAAAAAGCTGATCCAAAACGCAAACGATTCCATTGTTATTTCACATTCTGCGGATGTTTCCAGTTATAAAAAAAGGAATTACTATATGGTCGATCATGCAGAGTACCTCATCGGTGTGTTTGATAATCAGAAAAAGCTGCGTTCAGGCACAGCACAGACAGTCAACTATGCCTTACATCAGGGAAAAGTAATCTCTCTGATCCATCCAGACACTATGGAGATAACAGCCCCTGCGCCTTAACAAATTCACAAAAATTTTTCATTAGCATTTCCAACAAAATATTTTCATTGAAGGGGTGCTGTGATATAATAAGATATAAAACTACGCTCAGAATAAATGGTGCCGCTATGAACAAATATATTGGACAGCAATTTGCTGCTTTAAGATACGAAAAAAATATTTTGGTTGTTGAAGAAACTACATCTGCTGGTGGATGCGGCTCCTTCAACGCGGCTTCTTCATGTCCTGCGTCAGCCTGTCTTTATGACAGTGCGGCGTGGGGCTTTTTTATTGCCTGAAAGGAGTATGAGAACATGAGTCTGAAATATACCTGCCCCAGCTGTGGAACCCCATTGGGTTATGAGGGATTGTGTTGGAAATGTAAGTGCGAGCAAGAACGGCAAGCTGCTCTGGCCTGGATGCCGGAACAAATTGTCGAAAAACAAAGAAACTTGATACAGAACATCCAGAGGCTGGCTGATATGGAGGACCCAGAGTTCGCCGACTTTTGGCAGCTGCTTGGCTACCATGATGCCATCACCCCGGAGATTCAGCGAGTGGCACTGGCCGCAGAGGTGTTCTGGCCCTGTGAGATCTATTATCATGCTCCCGCCGATGTGCGGGATGGTCTGATCCATGCGCTGTTGTCCGCAGAATATTCCAGCGCGGCCTCCAACCTGATGAGTTGCCTTGCTATGCAAGGAGATGACAAGGCAATGGAGACTCTGCTGGAGCTGGAGCGAAATCCCCGGCCCTGGCGCAAGGGCCTCTATGTAGACCCATCCAGCTATGCGCAGATTGGAGGCTGGACCTTCGACAAGGAGGGCCAGAAAATCCAGCTCAACTTCGATACCTGCTATCCTATGGTCAAAGGAACCACCAGCGAGAAATCTCCCGTCCGCATTGGCCGGGCACGGGAGGACACATGCCCCCACTGTGGCGGACGCATGGTGGACATGCTGGTGCTGGATGGCCGGGATGAGCGGCTGAAATTTCTGGGGTTGGATGGTATTCTGACTGCCACCTGCTGCCCCAACTGTGTGGGATTCTTGAAAGGTCCAGCCTTTAACAGTTTTACCCTGGATGGCGGCGTGGAAGTCTTTCCCTCCGAGCTCTTTGACGGGGCGGAGAAAACGGATTGCTATGTCAGTCCCGAGGACTACAAGGCCCTCACGGAAAATCCCTTTGTGCTGGGCGAAGCGCCCGTGCCCCTGTTTTACGGTGCGGCCTGCCAGGATGTGAACACGGTGGGTGGCTTTGCCAACTGGGTACAGGACGCGGAATATACGACCTGCCCCCACTGCGGGAAACCTATGAAATATCTGGCCCAGATCCAGTGGGATACGGTGTTTGACTGTGCGGAGGGCACGCTCTATGTGGAATTCTGCCCGGACTGCCATATCGTGTCCATGCAGCACCAGCAGACCTAAAAAAGTCGCACGGTATGAAAAGAGAAATACCAGCAGGTATTTGCGTAAGGAGGAAGTAGAATGAACAGCGAACAGATCACAGCATTTTTGCAAGAGCATTGGTACATTGCCTCGGTGCTCATCGGGGCCGTGATTTTAATTGGAGCAATCCGCAACTGGAACTGGCTCTGCGACCCCACTGGTACGCGGGATGCCCACCGCCACAGCAGAGGATACCGGCGGGTGGTGTTCTTTCTGTTGGGTGTCCTCCTGATTGTGGTGAGTATCTGGGGATTTGTGCTGAAGTTGAAATAGGAGGAGCAATCCCATGACCCAAGAAGAACAGATCCGACTCTATCGGCTGATGGAAAAACTCAACTGGTTTTTCCACCAAGAGATGCACTACCTGAATAGAGATATTGCGGAAAAGACCGCACGGGAGTGTTACCCGGAGATTCGGGATTTTACATACGATATTTTGTGGAACGACCTGCCCAGAGAGGTGCAGGGACAACTTATGAACGAGGATGAGACGCTATGAATACTACGATGACTTTAGAACAACTGCCTCCCAAGGGTGTAAAGCGAGAACAGGCCATTTTGGCGCTGGGCAAAGAGGAAGCAAACGGCGAACTGCTTCTCCAGCTTGTGAATACAGAAAAGGGCAAGTGCAAAACGGCTGCTCAAAAGGCTTTGGCGCAGCTGGAGTATGCCCCTGCTGCCCCACTGTGGGCCAAGCTGGTCAAGGGCAAATGGATGGGCAGCCATATCATGTCGGATGCCTGCTCGGATTGTGTATCGGAGCAGATTGCCCCAGTCATCCTGAAAACCCTCTCCCTGCTGTTGGATGAGGCGGATACAAAACCGCTGGAAGAGGGACAGGTGGAACAGATGAATTTCTGTTTTCATTTGATGCTGGGCAAAGCCTCCCCCAAGATGTTGGAGGTGTACCGTTTTCTGGCGGAAAATGCGGAACGGATCGGCCATCTCAAGCACACCCCCTTTTATGATGGTGACAAATGCACTACATGGCACATTTCCCAAGGACTGGGGCTCTATAAAGTAAAGCCAAAGGAAATGGAGAAGATTCCGGCTTTGATTCTGACCGCCTCCTTGATTCGAAACCCGGATACACGACTACAAGCACTGGCCGATGAACTATATGAACGCTATGGCGGCAGTTGGCTGATTCCAGTCTTTATGAAAGCAATTATCACCCAGCCCAAGGAACAGGTGTATGAAACCTATTCGCTCCTGCTGGGCACTCCCAAAGAAATCTACCTGTTCAATGCTCTGGGGATGCTGGATTACCGCTGTTATCCGGAGGACTGGATCTATGAACGCCTGGGGCCTGATGGAATGACTGCGTTCATCTTTTGGGGCTATGACCGCTACGGGTCCTATGACACGACCTTTATGTTTGAACGCTATGTGGAGCTGGATGAGCGGTGGCTTTTTGATCTGGCCAAAGACCCTGAAGGTCGAAAGCCTACGGTGACTTGGCAAAGTTACAACCGGAGTGGTGTTCTGTACGAAAGCTACGACGAAATGTTCATCAGTCTGCTGCCCCGCAAGGTGGAAAACCCGGAACTGAAGTGCGTTCTGCGGGACTACTTCCGCATCCGCAGCCAGAAAAAGAAAGTGGCTAAGAGCATCACCGTTTACCAGGATGCTGCGGAGCGATTCGGAGATTAAGCAGGAATGGAGCGACTGGTATGATCGGAACAGATGAAAACCGGGCAGTGCTCCATGTGGAGGTCATCTTCTGGAGCGGCAAACGAAAAATACCGCCCAGCCTGGTCAGCGGGAAGTAGGAGGACTTGCTATGAACGAAAAACTATTTCGCACCCAATTTAATCAAATGGAAACCACCGAGAAGCAGGCGCTGATGGAAAGCCTGGCTGCTCGTTATGATATGACCTTTCTCGGTCTACATACCTTTGACCGCTGGGGCCAGAACTGCACCACCGGCATCTTCAAGAAAGATGGCCGGGAGTTCGTCTTTGTCCCCGGCGATACCGTCACCCTGGGCTGGGAGCAGTTTGCCGTGGGACTGAATCAGGAGAGCCGGGAGGAATTAGAGTATCTGTTCCGGGAATGGGAAATGGAACCGCAGAACCCGGAGGAGATGATCCGGGAAAGTATGGCTCCCGTTCGGCAGGCGGCCATTGGCCCCATGCTGGTGGGCCGGGAGCTGGAGGAACTCTGCTGGGAGCCAGTCAAGATGGACGATCCCAGGCTGACCGCCCACCCTGACTGGCTGAAGGAATTTCGTGATTTTGCCTGGAGTGACAGCAGCAGTCTTACCTTGCATCAGTCGGCCCGCATTGAGCGGACGGAAAAGGGCTTTCAGATCTGCATCTATAACCGCACAGACTACGATGCGCTTCTTGCCGGGCTGGAAAAGCAGGGGCTTTCGCTGCCTACGGCGGACGAGTGGTCCTACCTGTGTGGCGGCGGGTGTCGGACCCTGTTCCCGTGGGGAGATGGGTTAGACTACTCCATGCGTCTGCGCTGGTTTGAGGACATGGATGAGGATGAGAACCGGCCCTATGACATGGAGGAACCCAACTTCTTCGGCCTGTCCATCGCCTACGATCCCTATATGCGGGAAGTGGTGCAGGCTGATAGACTTACCACCTGTGGCGGCGATGGCGGATGCAATATCTGCGGTGGGCTGGGCCCATTTCTCGGTTTCCTACCCTGTTCGCCCCACTGTAAGCCGGAAGTGCAGGAGGACAATGAACTAAACGGAGATTATGACTTTTATCGGCCTATCATTCGGCTGGAGAACCATGATTGACAATAGAAGCTTGATACAAAATAAAGAAAGAGAGGTGCCGACATGGGAGCATGGGGCATAAAAGCATTAGAGCGTGACGAAGGGCTGGATGTACTGGACATCCTCAAAAATGAATATGTACCGGAGCATCCGGTAATGGATCTGGGCGAGATGATCGAACTGATGAAAGAGGAAGTCATGCTGGGAGCTGACTTCTCACAAATCGACTTCCTCTTTGACAATACTGCGATGGCTCTGGCGGAGCTGTATTTCCAATGGAAGGATAATGGCAAGCTGGACTACGATTATGAAGAAGCTATATGGGATAAAGTCACCGGTTTCACAGCATCCAAAGAAGCCCTTGCTTTCCTGCTGCGGCAGCTCACCGACATCAAAAACGAGGTGCCGGACGAGGACGGCATCCGTGAGATTGTGGATCTTTGGAAGAACGAGGACAGCGGTGAGATCGCTCCTGTGTGGTCAGAGCATTTGGACTGGCTCATCAAGCGGCTGATCTCGGAACAGGAGGCATGACGCATGTATATCAAAAAATACTGGGGCAACTTTATCGGAGGCTCGGACGACAGCCTGAACCTTATGGCATTTTTGGAGGATCAGAAACAAGAGGAGATCCCCCTCAGCGAGATTTTCGCCAAGATTGGTCTGGACAAGCAGAACTGGGACTTCCGCCAGACCGTGGAGTATCTGGAGTTCACCCATTCGGACGGCGTGGAGATGGACTTCCACTTCGCCATTGATGTGGTCACCGACCTGGCCGCCATCCTGCTGGAGTGCAGCGTCAGTGGCAGTGTAAACCTTCAGGATCTGGACGAGTACAACACCCCCGCCCGCCGTATCCGCATCACTGCTACGCCGGAGGAGCACGAGGCCATGGACAAGGCCCTGGCGGACTTTGTCCATGCCCCGCTGGAATACGACATCAGCGAGATGATGGGCGAGGATGAGATCACGGATATGGCTTCTCAGGTGGAGATGCTGCGGAAGGAGCTGTACGAAGCCTCTGGCCGCAACCGGAACTACCATGTAAAGGCGGAAGATGTAAAAGATCTGCTCCCCGACTGGGAGGGTGCCGATGGCTGTATCGCCACCAACCGCATCACAGTGGAGGGCTGCAAGGTTGGCTACTGCTACAGGGAGAAGCCGGACGGCGGCTGGGACAGTGGCTGGCGCTTCACCGCTGGTGACGAGAGCGAGGCGTACATGGACGACCCCAACAACGCCGGGATTTACAAGCTGAACACAATTTGCAACGACGATCCCGACATCATTCCTCTGCTGGACACCCCCGCCCCCTGCGCCTTTGAGCGGGATGAGAACGGAGTGTTCCAGCAGATCAAAAACTGGAAACCGGATGAGGACGAGGAGGACCCTGATATGGACATTTTGAAGCAGTGCCAGAAGTGGCATGAGGAGGACAAACACCTGAAAATCGTTGACGCGCTGGAGGCCATCCCCGCCGAGGAGCGTACCCCGGAAATTGATATGGAGCTGGCCCGCGCCTACAACAATCTGGCGGACCCCAGCGAGCCGGAGGGAAGGAAGCTGCTTCACCAGGCACTGGAACTGATGCAGTCCCATGAGGAGGAACTGGGAGATACTTATTCCTGGAATTTCCGTATGGGGTATGCCTATTATTATCTGGATCAGGAGGGCCGCGCTCTGCGGCATTTTGAAAAAGCTCTGGAACTGCATCCCGGTGATGATCCGAAGCTCAACACCCGACAGGACATGGAGGAACTAATTGACTCGTGCAAGAAGGGTATTTCTCTGCCTCAGTTCTCGGAGTGCTTCCGGGAAAGGACAGAGGACTGGTGGGAAACCTTTGCCGAGATGGAAGCAGAGCTGCGCCAGATGATGGACGAGGACAAAGACCATACCCGCGGCGCAGAACTCGTGGCCCAAATGCAGGAAACCCTGAATCTGGTTTTTGATGAAATCTCCTTCGAGATGGGCTTCAACGGCGAGAAGTACGAGCTGATCCTCACTCCGGAGGGTGACAAGGTCAAGCTGTTTGAGCTGGTCTACTTCCAGAAACACGCCTCCAAGGAGGTGCTGGAGCACTGGAACATCCTTGTGGGCCGTCAGCCCCTCCCGAACATCGGCCTGCGTACCGAGGACGGATGGAATATCTCTGGGGATGATGTGCAGATCTGGCTGGAGGAACAGGGTGAAAACAGCTTCGCCATCTCCGCTTACTGTGAAAAGCTGCTGCCTAAGCTTCAAGAGGAAGAAGGCCGGGCCTGGTGGATGCTCACTACCCTCACCGACCAAGTGCTGGGCGAGATCTCCCACATGAGATACATAGACAGCTTTGATGTGCTGGAGGAACCCAAGGCAGAGCCGTCCTTCCTCCTGTCCCAGCTGCCCGACAAACTGCGGGAGCAGGGCCTGGAGCTCTCCACCGACCCGGAAGCCTATCTGGAGAGCTACCTTGGTTACAAAATGGAACCCAAACAGGACCCGGACGCCGATTGGCGGCTGGATGTAATGGCCGGTTCCACCTGCTGTGTGCCGCTCATCAACGGCTATCTGAATGCCGACAATGATTTTATGGACGATCTCCATGCCGACGGCGCGGTGGCGGGCTTCTTCTGCTATCCCCTGGATACCCTGCGGGAGGAGGAAGGCAGTCAGAAAATTTTCGACTTCCGGGACAAACTGGAGGAAGTGCTCACCGGCGGGGATGGTTCGGAAGTGCTCACTCTCACCGGCGGGGCTACCGGCCTCTACTGTGGCTATGTGGACTTCATCGCCTGGGACATCCAAGAGGCGCTGAACATGGCGAAAGAGTTCTTTGAAGGCACGGACATCCCATGGGCCATCTTCCACACCTTCCGCCGTGAAGCCGGTTCTGTACCCCTAAAGCAACAAGATGATGGGACAGAAACTGAGAATCAGGATGACGAGTTGGACGAAACGCTGACGGGCATGGACTATATTCCTTACACCCAACAGAACGCCGAAGCATTCTTCGCTCAGCTGGAGCAGTGGAACGACGAAGACGAGTACACCCGCTGTATCCAGGCACTGAATGCCATCCCGGAGGACTGGAGGAACTATCGCACCGCCTACGCCTTGGCACGGGCGCTAGAAAACTACGCCATTATCGGGGACCATGACGAGGGCACCCCTCGCTATAAGGGAGACAAGGCCCTGTGCCGCGCCATCGAGGTGCTGGAGTCCGTCCGGGAGGAAGGCCAGGACAAGGCGGAGTGGAATATGCGGATGGCCTACGGCTATCAGTATCTCTATGGTCAGGAGGAAAAGGCCATTCCCTACGCCCAGCGGTGGGCAGAGTTGGACCCGGAGGACGAAAATGCCTCGGCGGTGATTCAGGAGTGTAAGGCGGAGATCCGGAAACGCCAGCGCAGCCGGAAGAAGGCCAAATTCGTGCCCGGTGATACCCCCTTCGAGGGCTTCGACCTCACCAACTTCTGGGACGACAGTATGTATGCGCTGAAAGAGTATGTCAGCGATCCGCCTTCCGATGAGCTGATCGCCAGCGTGGAGGAGGAACTGGGCTATAAGCTGCCCGCCGCCTATATCTGGCTGATGAAGCAGCACAACGGCGGCATTCCGGTGAATACCTGCTATCCCTGCGATGAGCCGACCTGTTGGGCAGAAGACCATGTGGCCATCACCGGCATTTTCGGCATCGGGCGGGAAAAGAGCTGCTCCCTCTGCGGAGAGCTGGGAAGCCAGTTTATGATCGATGAGTGGGAGTATCCTGCCATCGGAGTGGCCATCTGCGACTGTCCCAGCGCCGGACACGATATGATCTTCCTGGACTACCGAGCTTGCGGTCCCCAGGGAGAGCCTGCGGTAGTCCATGTGGATCAGGAAAATGACTATAAAATTACCCATCTGGCAGATAGCTTTGAGGAATTTGTCCGCGGACTGGAGCATGAATCCCTCTATGATCCGGATGAAGATGTAGAGGATCTTGAGGATGACGCCGACGAGGAGAAAACTGACCGTAAGGGCTCCTTTGCCGGGTCTGTGCTCCTCTCCAAAGCGGAATGGGACAAGGAGCAGTTGATCCGGAATCTACGGGAAGAATGGGGCATCGTAGATGAGGAGCCGGATGAGGGCGACGAAGATGATGAGAACAGCGATGACGCTGTGGTAATGCGGGTCGGCGGCATGATGCTGATCGTGACACTCTTCCACGGTCACATCCCGGACAATGAAGCGGAGATCAACGCCGAAAACAACTATATGTGGCCAGAGGCCGTAGAGGTGGCCAAAGCGCACAAGGCCCATATCGTGGTGGCTGTATTGGGCGAGGAGGAAAAACTGCTGGAACGGGGTAAGCTGTTCACTAAGGCGATGGCAGTGTGCTGCAAGCAGAAATATGCCACCGGTGTCTACACCAGCGGCGTGGTATTTGAGCCTCGTTTCTATGAGGGCCTTGCCGATATGCTCAAAGAGGACGAACTGCCCATCTTCAACTGGGTTTGGTTCGGCCTGTACCGGAGCGAGGGGGGCCTAAACGGCTACACCTACGGCATGGATGTGTTTGGCAAGGAGGAAATGGAGGTGTTGAACACCGACGCTGAGCCGGAGGAACTGCGGGACTTTTTGGCCAGCCTTGCCTCCTATGTGCTGGCGTGTGATGTGACACTGCAAGACGGCGAGACCATCGGTTTTTCTGCGGACGATAAGCACACCATCACCCGCAGCCCCGGCGTCTCCCTGCCGGAGGAACAGATGACCCTGAAGATCGGTTACGAGCCTATAAAGGGAGATCCGGAGGATGACAGCTGCGACCACTCAGACAATGATGACACGCAGGATGAGGAAGAATTCAGTAATCCCGAAGTCTACACCGAGGAGGAGATGGAAGCCGTCGAGGGGCACATTGAGCAGTATTTCGGCAAGTTCGAGAATGTGTTCCATGAGCTGGTTTCTCCCGACATCCATGTGGACATCTGCGTGGTGCCGCCCTCTGAGGAGCGGGACTACTGCACCCTGGTCACCATGGGCATGGGCGCTCACCGGATGAATGTGCCGGAGGAACTGGCGGAATATAAGCTGGAGCGGGCGGAGCTGGCCATTGCCCTGCCTGCGGACTGGAAGCTGGATCAGGAGTCCATGAAAGACGAAAAGTGGTACTGGCCCATCCGCCTGCTGAAATCCTTGGCCCGCCTTCCCATTGCCAGCGATACCTGGCTGGGCTTCGGCCATACCATGGACAATGAGGAGGATTTTGCAAAGGACACAAAGCTGTGCGCCGCCATTCTGACTGGTCCCCAGGATACCGAAGATGGCAGCGAGGTCTGCATCCTGCCGAGTGGCGAGGAGGTCAACTTCTATCAGGTGATTCCTCTCTACCGGGATGAATTGGAATATAAGCTGGCCCATGACGCGGACGCCCTGCTGGGCAAAATGAACGGCATCAGCTTTGTGGTGGAGCCTGATCGTCAGGATGCTATCACCCGTGGCACCCTTTCCAATGATGATTTTGACGGTGAGATGGACGATGCCTCCTATCATATCGAGAGCATTGAGGAGAAGGAACTGCCAATTGACCCCATCAACGCTTATAACCACATGGCCATCTACCTGCGCTGGTGCATGGAGCACGACCTGATGGGTGAGGACTTCCTGAAAGAATACAGCGAAGTGGCCAAACAGGTCAAAGCTGATCCTGCCAGTGTGGATCTGCGGGAGTTTATCCGGGATGAGCTGGACGGCTGTCTGTTCTCTGTGTTATTCAATCAGCAAGGCCGTGCCTTTGCAGGCTATTACTACGGAGAGGGCGACAGCCCCTACTATCCTGCCGATGTTGACGACAACGCCCTCCGCTTCTTCGGCCCGGAGCGGTATCACTCTGATGAGTTCCAGGATGAAGCCTACCTGTTCATCCCCTTTGACGAGGACTACTATCAGGCTATGGCAGAGGTGATCGGGGAACGGTTTGAAAACTGGCAGGGACAGGACTTCGACGAGGACACGCTGGAGCCTTCCGAGGTTGCTCAGGCCATCATGGAGTATCTGGACTGCGAGTGTACCTATTTCCCATCCATGGCAGATGATGACCCCATCATGTCGGCATACAGCTACGCCCAGCGGCTGGGGGTACGGGAGGGCTTTGTTCCCGTGCTCATCAAGGCGGATGATGAAACGCTGTTGGAGTGTCTGGTGATGAACGCCGATCCGGAGCACAATGCGGACTTCTACGAATTTGACCTCAAAACAGTAGAGGAGTATCGAAAGAAGATGCTCTCCGCTCCCATCAAGGACGGAAAGGCGGTTCTGGAGGAATTGACCGGCCAGCGCAAGGAAGAAGCCGAGGACGATGACATGGACTGGGAGGCGGAAGTCCTGGGCGAGATGGAGGGCGGCTATGACAATGACCGCTTCTCCTGCTATTGGGATTCGGATAGCCACATGACCTATCCGCTCATTCTGGCCAAAATTCCGGTCAAGAACCCCTGGGAGATCTTCGCCTATCTGCCCTTTGGAAATTGGAATGAGTGCCCCGACACGCCGGACCTGATGGCAGTGGCGAAATACTGGTTCGAGCAGCATGGTGCCATCCCTGCCGCCATGAGCCACGATGAATTGGAGTTTGAACTTCCGACTCCGATCTCCAAGGAAAGAGCTATGGAAGTGGCTGTGGAGCAATATGGCTTCTGCCCAGATCTGGATCAGAATGAGGATGGAAGCATTGGCTCCTTGGCAGATGTCCTGTGGCAGTCCACTGTCTGGTATTTCTGGTGGGATTGATGGGAGGTGCGACCAATGACAGAATATCAGAAAACCTATATCGAACTAAAAAAACAGTTTGTTGCGACCAATGAAGGTCCAGACAATGTCCGCGCTCTATATACCTTCAAGGAAGAACTTGAGCAGAGTGAGGATCAGCAGGCCAAGGAAGTGCTGGTGGATGTATATGACCTGCTGGACTTTAAGAAGGACGCCTACGAACTGCTCTGCCAAATCGGAAATCGTTCCGATAAAAAGACCCTCAAGCGGCTGGGCACGCTGAAGGACTATGCGGAAAACTGGGGCAATCATTATGCTCTCCCCAAGCCCAAAACGCCGGAGGAAAAGCAGAAAGAGAAGGAACGGCAGGCCCAGCTGGGCCTGCCCGCCTTCCGGTATCACCCAAACCCTCTGGAAACTGGGGCTTTTGAGGAATCCGCAGACGGCGTTGTCTGCGACTGCTGTGGCAAGACGACCCATATTTTCTATACAGCCCCCTTTTACGCCGTGGAGGATATTGCATATCTGTGCCCAGAGTGCATCGCCAACGGCGAAGCAGCCCGGAAATATGACGGTAGTTTTCAAGATGATTTCTCTGTGGATGATGGTGTAGACGATCCGGAGAAGCTGGACGAGCTGATCCACCGCACCCCCGGCTACTCCGGCTGGCAGCAGGAATACTGGCGCGCCCACTGCGGCGACTACTGCGCCTACCTGGGCCATGTGGGTGCCAGGGAACTGCGGGCCCTGGGTGTGCTGGAGGAGGTACTGGACGATCCGATGTGGGACGATGAGCAAAAAGAAATGATCCGGGAATCTGTCAATGGCGGGCATCTGCAATGCTATCTGTTCCAGTGCCTCCACTGCGGAAAACACCTGGTCTGGATGGATTTTGATTGAAAAGGAGACATTACTATGGGACTTGACATCTACGCCGGGACGCTGACCCGGTACTATTCTCACAACTGGAAAACTGTTGTGCAGCAGTGGGCGGAGGAAAACGGATACTCTTTCAACCGCATCACCCCGGATGGAGAACCCGCCGACAACGAGGAGGAGCTGTCCTCGGCCGAGGTTCAGGCGGCGGTGGAGAACTGGCGGGATCAGATCTTAGCCGCCATTTCCCAGCCGAACCAACCGCCCTACACTCCATGGCCGGAGGACAACGAGCGGCCCTATTACACCGATAAGCCGGATTGGGATGCCTTTGGCGCTATGCTGCTGGTGGCCGCCTGTCGTACATACGAGGAACCGGTGCCTTCCACCGTGGAGAAGGACTGGATCTTCGGGGAGCATCCTCTGGTCGCCCGCCTTGCATCAGATGAGGAGCGGGTGTGGTCCCTGTTTCGTGGGGCTACCTGGTGGCTCCCTCTTTCTGACAGCTTTCTGTTCCAAGGGTCCTTGCCTACCGATGACACCGCCGCTATCGCCACCTTGGGCGGACTGCGGAAGGAGCTGGAAAAGCTGAACCAGCTGGCGTGGCAGGCCGATGAGGACACTATCCTTGGCTGGGCAGACACGGAGGGATACCCGGTAGACGGAACCGTAGACTCAGATGGACAGTACAGCAAGGCAGACATCCCGGAACACACCCAGTATGACACTCAATCCCTTGCCAAGTTTGCCTTCTCCATGTTCTGGCGGGCCATGCGGTTTGCCGAGGAGCAGCAGGTGCCTATCCTGCTTGACTATTAAAGAGAATTCGTCAGGGGGTGGAGACCGTGGAACAAAAACGGCCGGCAGATATAATTCAGGAACTTCTGGACTACCTGTGGAACGGCCTGGGCCTGGAGGAAAAGGGCTGGAAGCGTCTGAAAAAGGGCGACTTCAAAAAGAAAATGAAAAACGGGCTGACCTATCAGATCTGGTTTGACCGGAGCCGCTACAATTACATAGACTACGAAATCGGCCATGGGAATGTGGAGGTGGGCTTCAGCTGTATCATAAGGCAGGGAGATGACTACCTCTACTCTTTCAGAATTGAACCCACAACAGGCGGTTCATTCTTTCGGATGCTGACAGAGGACCTGCGGCTGAACACCGGGCTGCTGGACACCTTTCTGCCCCTGGTCAAAGCCAACTACCTCGACTTCATCGACCGCTTCGAGGCAGACCCCGTGGAGGCATTACAGCCGGTCTGCGCCCCCTTCACCGAGGCGGAGGACTACAGCTGGTTCATCTATGTGCGGGAGCAGATGGTGGAACGGTACGGAACGGCGGAGCAGATGGAGGAGTACCGCCGTCAGGCGGAATTGCGCGGAACGCCTGGACACAAGGCAAAGAACTGGATGGGTTCGATGTTGTTCCACCTCTCCCACGCCAATGATGTGGATCAAGCCTGGGCCTCAAGCCGCACCAGAGAGGAACTGGACCAGGTGGTGGAACCCTTTGTGCAGGCCAAGCGGCAGACAGGACAGTGGACACAGGAGGATGAGGCGGGCTATCAGCTCTACCGGCAGGAAACAGATCCGAAGAAGCGCACCTTTCGGGTATGGTATCTCATCGCCAACCCCCGCGGCCTGCCGAAAGAGTTTGTCCAGAAAGAGCTGGAGTTTCGGTGGAAACTGTTCCCAGAAAAGAAGGCGGAACCCAAATGAGCAATAAAGCTTTCCAGCAAAATCTGGACGACAAAAAAGGCCCCCAGCCCGGAGGTCCCTATCTCATTCAGATGCTGTTCAAAGAGCCGGTAGAAATGCCGGATAAAGAAAAAATGACTGCCATAATGGAGAAGCACATCGGATCAACAGAGTGCTTCTGTTATGATAAGAAAATGGCCGGCTTTGCCGCCCTGGATCATGTCGCGGAATTTCAGGACGGCAAGTGCCCGGTACAGCTGATGGTGATGAAATGCGACAAGTTCAAGGGCAAAGGCTTTGATGCCTTCCTGATGAGCCAGATGTGGGACTGCCAGGAGGACCGGGAGCGGATCTTCCGGGAGTGCAAATATCAGGTGGTGGCCACCGATATGCTGACTGCGGCGCTTCCAGCGCTGGAGCGTGCCAACCTGGACGCCGACTTTCTGGAGGCTCTGGCGGAGCTGTACCCCACCTGTGAGGCATTCTATTTCCAGAACTGCGGCAAGCTGTTTCTGGCAGAGGATGTGCGCTCCCATCAGATTGAGGGGCCAGATCGGTTTATCCGCTTTGGCGTCAATGTCCGTTTCTTCAACATTGAGGGTACGGAGGATATGCTCATCGACACGGTGGGTATGAGCACCCTGCTCCTGCCCGACCTCCAGTACCACTTCCACGGCATGGACCCCAACTGGGTGGTAAACCACGCCTACAATGTGGCATCGTACATATTGGAGCATGATAACCCCATTCAGGATGGGGAAACCATAGACGGCGTGGCGGATGGCCAGATGTGCCGGGAGATTCAGTGGAAGTGCCAGTATGAGGACGCCCTGATCCAGCCGCCCAGAGAGGTGCTGGACATCCACATGGGGAACTATGCCTCGGGAGGACGCTGAATGAACGGCGTTGTGCTCCTGGTGGGCGGACTGCTGCTTGTGGCGGTAATCAAGCTGATTATGGATCGAAATTGGACTGGCCTACTTCTCTGTGCTGTCGCCCTGCTTCTGGTCTTTGGAGCTGGACACCACACAAAATAGGCCATTTTAAGAATCGAGGAGGTGAAGTATGCAGAATTCAACAAATATGCGGATACTGGAATTACTCCGGTTTCTCTATGCGCGGACCGATGAAAACCATCCCGCCACAGTATCTGAAATCATTTCCCATCTGAATGGAAAAGGAATTCAGGCAGTGCGGCAGACTGTTTACGCGGATACCAATACTCTGATCGATGCAGGAATTGATATTGTGGTGGTCAAGAGTACCCAAAACCAATATTTTATGGGAAGCCGCCTGTTTGAGTATCCAGAACTGAAAATGCTGACAGACGCAGTAGCATCCTCGAAGATCATTTCTGCCAAGAAATCCGAGGAACTGGTACAGAAATTATGCCGTCTGACCAGCACACATCAGGCAGAGCAGCTTCAAAAATTTGCTGCTTTATCCAGCCGTGTCAAACCGCATAATGAAAAGGTTTACTATATCATTGATAATATCCAAACAGCGATTGGAAACCATCAGCAAATTCGGTTCCAATACTATGAATATACTCAGGAAAAAAAGAAAATCTTGAAGCATGATGGATATTATTATGTCGTAAATCCCTATGCGCTTGAATGGAAAAATGACCATTACTATTTGATTGGATTTTCTCTGAAGCATCAGAAGATTGCTCACTTCCGTGTAGATCGGCTAACAGGCGTAGAAACCCTTGAAACTTGCTTTATACCGATAGAGGGATTTGATGTAGCCTCCTATACAAACACAATGGTGGATATGTTTACCTCAGAGTCATCGAAAGAAGTAACCCTGGTATGTGAAAACGAACTGATGCGTGTAATCATAGATCATTATGGAGAAGATGTACCTGTTGAGAAATATGATGACGCACACTTCACAGCAAGAATTGAAGTAAACCCCAGTGGAACCTTTTATGGCTGGATATTCAAATTCAAAGGGAAAATAAAAATTCTCTCTCCCAAAGAGTGCATTACGGAAATGCAGCAAATCGCTCAGGAATTTATATAGCGCAAAAGAGGTGTTATTGATTTTTAACACCTCTTTTCAAATGAAATTTTTATCCTTGAAGTGAACGGATGTTCGATATACAATATAAGCAAGATGTTCGCAGTTCGTCGAACAAATGAGAGGTGAATGCTGTGGGCAATATAACTTTTGGATCATTTATAGCCGAGAAACGCAAGGCGCACAAATTCAATTTACGCGATACAGCCAAGCATTTGAATATTGCTTACGGTTATCTGTGTGATATTGAGCAAAGCCGCCGTCCTGCACCCAATGGAGATTTTGTGGAACGCATCTCTGCCTTTCTGAATTTGGATAAATCAGAACATGAGTTGCTTTTGGATCTGGCTGCAAAATCACGCAATACAGTATCTGCTGATTTGCCAGACTATATCATGGAAAAAGATATTGTTCGGGCAGCCTTGCGTGTGGCAAAAGAAGTAGATGCTACCGATGAAGAATGGCAGACATTTATGAAAATGCTAAAGGAGCGTAAACGATAGGGGGGAGAGCTTTGTCAATTCCACAAATCCGTACAGAAGCAATCGAGGCAGTAGGGCGAAAAATCCTGATGGAATATGATCCCTCTCTGCTATCCGGGCAACCATGTCCTGTGCCAATCGAAACCATTATCGAGACAAAGTTTGATCTAATCCTGGAGTTTCATACACTAAGAAAAAACCCCAAGATATTAGGGGAAACAATTTTCGATGACGGTGCTGTTGTCTTATATGACCAGATACAGAGACAGTATCGAATGATTGCAGTAAGAGCCGGTACAATCTTAATTGATGAACGGCTTTGTGATCCGTCAAAATTAGGGCGGCTCCGTTTTACCTGTGCCCATGAGCTGGCTCATTGGGTACTACATAAGAAGTTGTACTCCGGTACTGGAGATGTTGCTGCTTATAACGGAAATGTTTCTTCCGACGAAAGTCATGGCATAATTGAGCGTCAGGCGGATACTCTGGCTTCTGCTCTGCTGATGCCTTTACCGCAGATCAAAAAATGTTTTTACCGGCTTAAAATAGGCCGGACAGATGAACAGCTCATTGCTGAAATGGCAAATATTTTTGAGGTTTCCAAGCAAGCAATGCAGATTCGTCTAAAATCCAGAAACCTGATATAACCAAATGGGGGAATAGAGAGAGGCACTGCCCTCTCTCACGCTCCTCTGCTATGCTATTTTGTACCTAATATGTTCGCAATATTGCGAACAAGGAGGGATGTTCTATGAGAAAAGAAAGCACAACAATCCAAAAATGTAACAGCAGGCTAACAGCTTTGGGGCTTAACAGCGACGCTGCGTTTCATAGAAGTAAGCTGATTCTAAAGATTTACCGTGATGTAGTCTGGGTTCTGAGTGAACGGGCAGAAGAATTACAAGAAACTGCTTGGATTATGGGAGAACAAGATATAGAGTCTGGCCTCTGCTATCTTGAAAATTTTGCACCAGATATTGAACTGCAAGCCTTTGAAGAAAAAGTTTGCTGCCTTGTTCAAAATCAAATGCTGGTCAATATTATTGACCGTGCACTCCTTCGTCTGAAACGGTATCCGGATCGAGGAGAACTTTACTATGAAATTTTGACTAAGCAATTTATCTATCGGTTCAACAGTACAGAGAAAGAATTGCTGGAAGAACTAAATATAGAGCGCAGTGTCTTTTATGACCGAAAACGAGAAGCCATCTATTTATTTTCTGTTTGCTTGTTTGGATATTCTATTCCAGAAGTCCTGGAGGAGCTGCCCCGACTAAATCCCGACTAAATCCCGACAAATCCCCGACCTAATCCCTACTCCCTTCCGACTTCCGACCTGCTATACTTGTTATAGTGGCAGGAATGCGCTAAATTGAATACTTTTCTACATAAGGCCCGGCATTAACCGGGCTTTTTTCATTCCTGCTGCAATATGGCGGCAGGAACATGGCTGGAGGTGAAAACACTTCCGGCCTTTTTCTTTGCCCGGTATTAGGAGGCCGGTATGCGCTGGGAGGCGTACATAGCAAAATATCCATGACACCGTTCAAATTCGCTGACTACCAAGAATTTGAACGGAGGAAAGGATATGACGAGAGTATTCATTTGGAAAAATAACAGCCCACAGGAATGGGAGGAAATCAGTTTTTCAGCGTTCAGTAAGGCACGCCGCAATGGTTGCTTTACTGGGCGCTTTTTTGTTGAAACAGTCAAAATGTTCCGTGATGAAGATGACCGCATTATCATGGAATGTTCTCGCAAAGATTTTGAAAAATACCAACAGGAGGACCGCCACAGCCGCTATCTCCAGGAACATGAGAAAAGTCGCTCTATATTCCCGGCTTCTCATGTGGGAGATCGTGACGGCACAGAGGAAGGTTATCAGGATACAGATTTGTTTGTGGATGAATCTGTTGATACTGCGGAACAAGCTATTCAGAATTTACTTCTTGAGGATTTACACCAAGCTCTATTGAAACTGAGTCCGGCAGAACGAGATTTTATATTGTCCTATTATGAAATGAAAATACCAAATGCAACTTGTTTAGCCCAACGATATGGTATTACTCGGCAAGCCGCAGATAAGCGATTGAAAAAAATTGAAGAAAAAATAAAAAAGTTGGTTGCGATTTTCTAAAAAAGTGGCAGTAGCAAGTGAGAGGGAAATCCTTTCACTTGCACCTTGACAACCTCATATACGAATCATTAAGTTTGATCCTCTTTGGGCGTAATAGCCGCTACATCAGCGGTATATTTTCTGAGAGCTGCCACTCGCATAACAGGCCAACCCATTTTTGCTGTATAGATGAGTTTTCGGTTTATCAGAAATATATCAGGCTGGAATACATCGGATGGCATCCGGTCATGGCATAACAAGGAGGAAAGCTCTCTTACAGCCATAGTCCGAGCGTGATAATAACCGTCGCAGGCCATGGGTAAGACCAAACGAAGTGGAGGTGAAACTCCTGAGAAGCAGGCCAGCCACCTGCGGCTTAATGATTACCCAAATCCCTGGGGTGTCGTGGACAAGTAAGGGATAAAACAGGCGCTAAATTGAAGGAGACTCTGTAATTTGCAGAGCCTCCTTCTTACATAATCAAATCTCAAAACATAGGAGGATGAACATGAAAGAAGATTGGATTTATAAGCGTGGGGATTTATATTATGCCAATTTGAACCCTTATTTTGGATCAGAGCAAGGCGGCACCCGTCCTGTCCTGGTTCTTCAAAACAATGTGGGGAATTTTTTCTGCCCCACTTTGATCGTAGCTCCACTCACCAGTAAATGGATTAAGAAAAAGGAGCTGCCCACACACTATGCACTGGAGAGCGTTCCAGAGCTTGGACTGAAATCTGTTGTTCTGCTGGAGCAAATTAAAACGATTGATAAAAGGCGTGTTTTATCGTACATTGGGCGCGTATCTCGCGAAGAAATGAGAGCGATTGATGATGCTCTGCAAGTTAGTTTAGATATTCATATTCCGGAGGAAATGGAGGCTCCGTAAGGCCACTTACCGGATAAAGGAGGCGTTTTTATGTTTGAAGCAAGAATTGCGGAATTGAACCGCTTTAATGAACAAAATCCTGTCAGCTATGACAAAAGAACCTATACGGTCGATGAGATTCAGGACATTCTGGGTATCAGTCGTCCCACAGCATATAATCTGGTAAAACAGGGTGTATTCCACAGCGTCAGAGTCGGCGGTCATATCCGCATTTCCAAAAAGAGCTTTGATGACTGGCTGGATCACGCAGATGAATGATTTGTCAAGGATGCCGATCTCCAAATCGACATCCTTAACTTTTTTTCTGCTTTCTCTTACAATGAGGCCATAGCAAGAAAAACTTTATAGAGGAGGCAAAAGCCATGCAAAAACAAAGAGTAAAGACCAGTATGTCTGTACCAGAGATGGGCAAAATGCTTGGGCTTGGTAAAGTAGAATCCTACTGGTTGGTTAAAAAGAACTATTTCAAAACAATTCAAGTGGCCGGACGAATAAGAGTTATGCTGGATAGCTTTGAAGATTGGTATGCCGGCCAGTTCCACTATAAAAAAGTGGATGGTACACCGCCCGGAGAGAAATGGAGGCATACTACGATGTCAGTTCCGGAAATGGCGGATCTTTTGGGGCTGAAATCTGGCACAGCTTATGACCTTGTTAAAAGGGGCTATTTTGAGACGACCTTGATTGATCGAAGAATTCGTATCATTACCAGCAGTTTTGAAGCCTGGTATCAAAAGCAAACTCATTATGTGAAAATCTCAGAAAGGAGCAATGAAAATGGCATCTATCGTGAAGCGTAAAAGCAAATATTCTGTGGTGTATGATTACACAGATGAAAACGGAAAACGCAGACAGCGTTGGGAAACCTTCAGCACAAATGCAGAAGCAAAAAAACGAAAAAAGCAAATTGAGTATGAGCAGGACTCTGGAACCTTCTTTATTCCTACGGCAAAGACCCTGAACGATCTGCTCGATGAATATATGTCCATCTATGGTGTAAATACCTGGGCAATGTCAACATATGAAAGCCGCCGTGGTCTGGCGAGAAACTACATAACTCCTATTATCGGAGATATGTTACTATCCGACATCACTCCAAGGATGATGGATAAGTATTACCGTGATCTGCTCTCTGTGAAAACGGTAAGCGTCAACAACCGCAAACCCACAAGCGAATATCTGACCCCGCATACAGTAAGAGAAATTCACAAGCTACTTCGCAGTGCCTTTAATCAGGCGGTGCGTTGGGAACTAATCAGCCGTAACCCTGTCCTGAATGCGACACTTCCCAAAGAAGAACATAAAGAACGGGATATATGGACTGCCGAAACGCTGAGCAAGGCTATGGAAGTCTGTGATGATCCTATCCTCTCCCTTGCCTTAAATCTGGCGTTCTCCTGCTCTTTACGCATTGGCGAAATGCTGGGCCTTACCTGGGACTGCATTGATATTGCACCACAGAGCATAGAAAATGGTTCAGCTTATATATTCGTCAACAAAGAGCTGCAACGGGTTACACGAGGTGCATTGGACGATTTGAGCGACAAAGGTGTTATTAAGAAGTTTCCACCTTGCATAGCCAGTACCCATACTGCTCTGGTCCTGAAAGAGCCTAAAACCAAAACCAGTATTCGCCGCGTGTACCTGCCGAAAACAGTTGCCTATATGCTGGTAGAGAGAAAAAAAGAAATTGATGAGCTGATGGATCTGTTTGGAGATGAATACATCGACAATAACCTGGTCTTTTGCTCCAGCAATGGCCGTCCGATGGAAAGTCAGGTGATTAACCGTGCTTTCAATAAACTTATCAAAGAAAACGGACTGCCTCATGTTGTGTTCCATTCTCTTCGCCACTCCAGCATCACCTACAAGCTGAAACTCAATGGCGGCGATATGAAATCAGTCCAGGGTGACTCTGGTCATGCTCAGGTTAAAATGGTTGCGGATGTCTATTCTCACATCATCGACGAGGATCGGTGCATAAACGCTCAGCGATTGGAGGAAGCTTTTTATTCCTCTAAGACTCCTGACCCTGTTGAAGATACAGAGCCTAAAACTGCGGATACTGCCGTCACTGAAAGAGATGAAAGTGATGCAGCGAAGATACTGGAACTGCTTAAAAATCCCGAAACTGCCGCACTGCTCAAGCAGCTGGCAAAAGCTTTATAAAGTCCCTCCCTCAGAAGAACGCCTCTCACTTTGTGAGAGGTTTTCTTCGTTTGAACCACTTTGCACAGTGACCAAACACTTTTTTTGTTAGCAAGGTTCTGAAAGCATTTTTGAGCGATGTTAGCAAATTCGCGATTTTGTTTGCAACTTCCTCTAATTTCTGCTAACAAATGTTTGCAAGTTCCTTTGGTAAAAATCGAACCTCTGACTTACCGCCTTTCTTAGCAAAAGGCCAAATCTCGTTAGCAAATGTTAGCAAACCAAGGTTTTTTGCAAAAAAGCCACAAAAGCCGCAGAAATAAGAAAAGCCGAAAACCCTGATAAATCAAAGGTTTTCGGCGTGTTTGCTGGCGTCCCTGGCGGGATTCGAACCCACGGCCTTTCGCTTAGGAGGCGAACGCTCTATCCTGCTGAGCTACAGAGACTTATATTAAATTGAGACTGGCAACGATCACTTTTCCCCGTAAGGCAGCTGGTAGAGCACAACCTTAGGAGGCGGACGCTCTATCCAGCTGAGCTACGGAGACACAGTTCTGCATCTTTGGGGGCGGAACGAACCCCAAAAACGCAGTACCTTATTATAATACCGCAACTGGGCTGTAAAATCAAGTTGAACCTGCGGGCAAAATGGTGTATGCTATAAGGGAATGCAAAGCGGCTGCGTGCTGCGCAGGGAGGATGCTATGGAAAAGATAAAAAATATCCGCAAAAAGCTGCGGCACCAGAGGTCGGTCCGGCGGAGAAAGCTGGGACTGAGCACCCCGACCCAGATCATCTGCGTCAGCTTTATTATCGTGATCGCGCTGGGCACGCTGCTGCTCACTTTGCCCATTGCCAGCAGGCACGGACGGCTGGACGTGCTCAACGCCATGTTCACAGCTACCAGCGCCACCTGCGTTACCGGTCTGGTGGTGCGGGATACATGGTCGCAGTTCACATGGTTCGGGCAGGCGGTGGTGCTGCTGCTCATTCAGGTGGGTGGCCTTGGCCTTGTTACCCTCACCAGCTTTTTTGCGCTGGCCATGCGCCGGCGCATGGGCTTCCGTGATCTGCGCTTGCTGGGCGAAAGCGTCTCGGCAGACGGCTACGATCAGGCCAAAAGCGTGCTGAAGATCGTGGTGGGGCTGGCAGCGATGTTTGAAGGCATCGGCATTCTGCTGCTGCTGTTCGCCTTTGTGCCGCAGTTCGGGCTGGAGGGCGTCTGGATCAGCGTGTTCACCGCCATTTCGGCCTTCTGCAATGCGGGCTTTGACCTGTTCGGACGGTTCGGAGCGTACTCCTCGCTGGTGCCCTATGTCAACAACTACTATGTGCAGGCGGTGATCATATTCATGATCATCTCCGGCGGTCTGGGCTTTATGGTCTGGGTGGAGCTGTGCCAGTGGTACCAGAAACGCCGCCTGTCCCTGCACGCCAAGGTGGTGCTGTCCTTCTCGGTGATCTTATGGCTGGGCGGCGCGCTGGGGCTGGGACTGATGGAGTGGAACAACCCCGCCACACTGGGCGGGCTGTCGGTGCCCGGCAAGGTGATGGCTTCGCTGTTCCAGTCGGTATCCACCCGTACCGCCGGCATGAACACCGTGGATCTGGCCTCCTGCGGCACCCTGAGCAAGCTGCTCATGAGCGTGTTGCAGTTCATCGGCGCAGCGCCCGGCTCTACCGGCGGCGGCGTGAAGGTGACCACCTTCGCGGTCATCATCCTGACCATCCGCAGCGTGGCGCAGGGACGCGATGACTGTGTGATCGCTGACCACCACATCGAGTCCAAGACGGTCTACCGCGCGCTGACCATTATCGTGCTGGGCGCTGTGGCGGTCATCGGCTCGGCCATCGTGGTGTACTACAACACCTCGGACGCCGTGTCTGTGGTGGACGCCATCTTCGAGTCCTGCTCGGCCTTTGGCACGGTGGGCCTTTCCGTGGGCGTGACCAGCCAGCTGAACAACGGGGCAAAGATCCTGTATATGCTGGTCATGTTCATGGGCCGTGTAGGCCCGGTGGCCTTTGCCATGAGCCTGACCGCCAAACCGGACGACAACAAGCGCAAGATCATGCCGGTGGGGCATATCAATGTAGGTTAAATGAAAAAACGGCGGCTGCACAAAGCACTGTGCAGCCGCCGTTTTTGATGTTAAACGATTTTGAATGGCCTCCGCGTGCGCTTTGGCCATATTTTAAGGAAGATTATTTTTTACTTCGGGCTGACGGAGCGTCTGCGGAGCTTGTCGGGGCAAAGCCCCTCCATCTGCTAATGCAGACCGCTCTGCCGCTTAAAAGCCCCACTGGGGCTTTCATTGCTGCGCAAACGCGGACGCTCCGTCAGCCCATTTTCACGGGAAGGATTTTGACTAAAGCAATATCGGACAGCCCGAAGGCTGCCCGACATTACTTTTTTACAGGAGACTTTACAGCCCTATTCTGTTATATCTAAAAATAAATTACTCTGCGTACAGGGAAATGATATTCAGCACGATCTCGGTGCAGCGGTCCATCCGCTCCACGGTGGTGCACTCGCACACGCCGTGGAAGTTGAAGCCGCCGGTGCCCAGATTGGGGCAGGGCAGACCATTCCAGCTGAGGGTAGCGCCATCGGTGCCGCCGCGCACAGGCACCTCCACCGGCTCCAGACCGGCCATGCGTACAGCCTTGCGGGCAGTTTCGATGAGGTGGAAGTGGGGCTTGATCTTTTCCAGCATATTGCGGTAGCTGTCCTTGATCTCTACTTCTACGGTGCCTGCGCCGTACTTGCCGTTCAGGTAATCGGCAATGTCCTGCATGTTGTCCTTCTTGAACTGCAACTTGGCGGCATCGTGGTCGCGCAGAATGTAGCCCAGCTTTGCGGTGGTGACATCGCCGTACATCTGGCACAGGTGGTAGAAGCCCTGACGGCCCTCGGTGGTCTCGGGACGTGCCATCACGGGCAGAGCGCCGTGGAACTCCATGGCAACGTTGGAGGCGTTGATCATGGTGTCCTTGGCAGAACCGGGATGCACAGAGAAGCCGTGGACGGTTACGGTGGCAGCAGCGGCGTTAAAGTTCTCGTACTCGATGTCGCCGGCATCGCCGCCGTCCACCGTGTAGGCAAAGTCTGCACCAAAGCCGGGGATATCGAACAGGTCGGCACCCTCGCCGATCTCCTCGTCCGGGGTAAAGCCGATGCACAGCTTGCCGTGGGGGCGACCCTCGCGGATAACGGTCTCCACAGCGGTCATGATCTCAGCCACACCGGCTTTGTCGTCTGCACCCAGCAGGGTGGTGCCGTCGGTGGTGATCAGGGTCTCGCCCTTCATAGAGGCAAGAAAGGGGAAGGCGGAGACCTTCATCACCTTGCCGGTGGCGGGCAGCACCACATCGCCGCCGTCATAGTTCTCGTGCAGGATGGGGTTCACGTTCTCGCCGCTGGCATCCGGGGCGGTGTCCATGTGGGCGATCAGACCCAGTGCGGGCTTTTCCTCGCAGCCGGGGGTGGCGGGCAGGGAACCGTAGACGTAGCAGTGCTCGTCCACACGGGCATCCTCCACGCCCAGAGCCTTCAGTTCCTCCACCAGCTTGTGAGCCAGATCAAACTCCCGCGCAGTGGAAGGATGGGTACCGGACTCCGGGTCCGAGGTGGTGTAGACCTTGACGTAATCAAGCAGTCGTTCATAGGCGCGCATAACAAAGCACACTCCTTTAACAATATTGAAGGACCGCAGCTTTGCGATCCAGCTTCTATCATACCCTGTTTTTCCTGTTTTGACAACCTTTTTTGCGCACATGGGGCAGAAAGCACCGCTTCAACAACAAAATGAACAAAATTCACTATGAAAAAGCTGTCCTCCATCCGTAAACGTGCTACAATAAAGACATACTTACAAAGATGCAGGTCGCGCCGCACAGGCACGCATTCCGGTAAAGAAGGACCAGGAGGAGAATTTTATGGCAGTCAAAGTGTTTTTCTATACGCTGCGCCCCTACGATGAGCAGGGCATCTTGGAGAATCTGGCAAAGCAGCGGGGCATCGAGTACGGCTATACCGAGGCGTATCCTACCATGGAGAACGCCCAGTTGGCCGCAGGCTACGATGCGGTATCGCTGACACCCTGTGATATGAGCGCACCCATGCTGCAGCGCTTTCATGACCTTGGGGTGAAGGCCATCTGCTGCCGCTCCATCGGCTACGACCATGTGGATTTGGAAAAGGCGCGGGAGCTGGGCATGAAGGTTTCCAATGTGGATTATCCCCCCAACGGTGTGGCGAACTTTGCCATTATGCTCATGCTGATGAGCCTGCGCAAGGCGGGGCATATCCTCAAGCGCGGTGAGCTGCAGGACTACTCCCTGAAGGGCAAGATCGGCCGGGACATCTCCAACTGCACCGTGGGCGTTATCGGCACGGGGCGCATCGGGCAGACCGTGCTGAAGCACCTGTCCGGCTTTGGCTGTGAGCTGCTGGCCTACGACCTGTACCAGAACGATGAGGTGAAGAAGATCGCAAAGTATGTGCCGCTGGAGACCCTGATCGCGGAGAGCGATGTCATCACCCTGCACACTAACGCTACCGAGGAGAACCACCATCTGCTCAACGCCGATGCCTTTGCCAAGATGAAGCCCGGTGTGACCATCGTGAACACCGCCCGCGGCAAGCTGATCGACAGCGACGCTCTGCTGGCTGCGCTGGAAAGCGGGCAGGTGGGTGCTGCCGGTCTGGACGTGCTGGAAAACGAGAACGGCCTGTACTACTACGACCGCATGGGCGATGTGATCCCGAACCCGGAGCTGGCTGCCCTGCGCGCCATGCCCAACGTGATCCTGACCGACCACACAGCCTTTTACACTTACGAGGACGTGAAGAGCATGGTGCGCGGTGTGCTGGAAAGCGCCGCCGCCTTTGCCGAGGGCTCGCCCAGCCGGCACGATGTGACCAACCGCTGAGGAAGCATGAAATGCAAAAATCGGACAGACCACGGTCTGCCCGATTTTTGTTTGCGTTGATTTTTGCCCTAAAGCAGCAGCTTACTCAGCCAGAGCGGCGGCAACAGCTTTCAGGAAAAATGCCGTCCTCTGCCTGTAAAAATAGGACACAGGGGCAACTATGCTGCTCCGGTGTCCTGAACAGATCGATAAAAAACTCAGCCCAGACAGACGCCCATGCGGCGTGCCACGCTCAGCAGCTCGCAGTTTTCGGGCACATTGCGGGTCTTACCGGCAATGTCTGCCAGACGGTTCTCGGTCACACGGCGGTTTACCATGGCTACGGTCACGCCGTAGCGCTCCACCTCCACTAGCTGTGCGGCATAGCTGCCGAACTGGGTGGCCAGCACACGGTCGTAGGCGCTGGGGCTGCCGCCGCGCTGCATGTGACCCGGGATGCACACACGGGTCTCCATGCCGGTCTTTTTCTGCACGGCCTGTGCAATGCGGTTGGTGGCGGTGGTGCCAAGACCGGCCTCGGCACGCTTGGCCATCCAGTCCTTGCGTTTCATGCGGGCTTCCTCGGTGTTGATGGCACCCTCGGCCACGGCAAGGATGGAGAAGTTGGAGCCCTTCTTGGCGCGGCGCTCCACAGCCTCGCATACGCGGTCGATATCGTAGGGCAGCTCAGGCAGCAGGATGATGTCCGCACCGCCGGCAATGCCGGAGTACAGGGTAAGCCAGCCGGCCTTGTTGCCCATGATCTCAATGCACATCACGCGGCTGTGGCTGCCGGCGGTGGTGTGGATGCGGTCGATGACGTCCGTGGCGATGTCCACAGCGGTGTGGAAGCCGAAGGTCACATCGGTGCCGTAGATATCGTTGTCAATGGTCTTGGGCAGGCCGATGATGTTCAGCCCCTCCTGCGAAAGCAGGTTGGCGGTCTTGTGGGTGCCGTTGCCGCCCAGACACAGCAGGCAGTCGAGCTTTGCCGCCTTGTAGGTCTTTTTCATGGCGGCGACTTTATCAATATTGTCGTCCTCCACCACACGCATCAGCTTGAAGGGAGTGCGCTTGGTGCCCAGAATGGTGCCGCCTAAGGTCAGGATGCCGCGGAAGTCGTCCTCGTTCATCTCACGGTAGTCGCCGTTGATCAGACCGCTGTAACCGTTGGCGATGCCCACGATCTCCACGTTATCCCCCATGCGGGCGTACAGTGCTTTTGCAACGCCGCGGATGGTGGCGTTCAGGCCCGGGCAATCGCCGCCGGAAGTCAGGATACCAACACGTTTTTTCATTCAAATACCCTCTTTCATTATCATTCAGGCAAAGCCGAACGGTCCGGCAAAGGGTGCCGGGCTGACCGGGATCCTACATCTTTATAGTATTAGAGTATTCCGAAAGGGGAGTGCTGTCAAGAGAAAAACCAAAAATTTACAAGCCTGTGTGCAACGGAAAGCTGCTGTAAAAACTTTTACAGAAAAACTGAAAAAATGGTTGACAAGCAGCCCTCTGGCGTGTATAATATCCCTTGTCAGCGACGCACGGCGCGGCTGACAAAACCGAATATTGGGGATTTGCATAGTGGTAGTGCGGTAGACTCTGACTCTACTTGTGGGAGTTCGATTCTCTCATCCCCAACCAGTTACCGCAGCCGAATAAGCTGCGGTATTTTCGGGGCATAGCGCAGTTGGTAGCGCGCCTCGTTCGGGACGAGGAGGCCGTGGGTTCAAATCCCGCTGCTCCGACCAAAAAGACCAGTACACATTTGTGTACTGGTCTTTTTTTGCTTTTGCGCGAACAGACTGTAAAAAAGTGGCTCAGAAACGCCGACAGGTATTTCTGAGCCACTAATATTATATCGTTTCCAGCAATGCGGGCAACTGGGCAAGGTCGTCGATGACGTAGGGACTGGCCTTTTCCAGCCGGGTGCGGGACTGATGCCCGCCGGTGTACAGCACACAAGTCGCACCAATGGCAGCAGCCACTGCGGCGTCGTGGTCGGTGTCGCCGACCATCACGCAGGCCGCAGGGTCGATGCCGGTGCGGCGCAGATAATCGGTGCCAAGCTGTACCTTGCTTACACCGTAAATGTCCGCAAGGCCGAGCAACTCGGTAAAAAAGCCTTGCAGACCCCGGGCGGATACCTGCTCGATCAGGTAATCACGGCGGGAGGCAGAAAGCACAGCCTGCTGCCAGCCCATGCGGGCCAGCGTTTGCAGGGTGTCAACGGCGTGTGCCGTTACAGCGCAGCCGGGCACACCGGCGTTGTAATACTCCATAAAGCGGGCGGCAAGCTCCGGGTAGGGATGCCGCGCAAAGTCGAACCCGGCGCAGCGGTAGTAGTCCTCGATGGGAAAACCGAACAGCTCCCGGTAGGCAGCCAGATCGTACCGCTGGGGGTAGCCGTGGGTCTCCAGCATCCAGTTCAGGCAGCTGTGGGTAAAGTCCACATCGTCCATCAGGGTACCGTTCCAGTCCCAGAAGATCATACCGTTTGGCTGCATGGAAACCTCCTTGTGTTATTCCGTTGCAAACACTTTGCGCAGTGCGGCGTTGCTCTCGATCAACTTTACCAGCACAACGCCCAGCACCGTGCAGCTGATCACTTCGCCGATGCCCACCGAGATGCCGTTGGTGATGCAGGCCAGCCAGATGGGTGCACTGGACGTGGGGTCCGGGAACATGACGGCAATCTCAATGCCGATGATCACTGCGTTGAACAGCACCGGGGGCAGGCTGGCAGCAATGGCCAGACCCTTGAAGCGCACATTGCGCAGCTTGTAGGTGACAAGGCAGGCCAGCAGGGTAGCCAGTGTGCCAAAGATCACATCCACGATGGTGGAGCCCAGCAGGTTTGCAAGGAAGCAGCCCAGCACAACGCCCACGATGTACTCGGCACCGAACACGGGCAGCAGGCACAGAGCCTCGGCCACGCGCACCTGCACAGCACCATAGGAAAGGGGCTGCAATGCCAGACACAGCACCACATAGATGGCAGCCACCATGCCGCAGTGTACCAGTTTACGGACGGAAGAATTCTGATTCATGATAATACTCCAGCGGTTTGATTTTGACCGCACAGGAACCGCCAGCTCCTGTGGGTTTTGCCCAGCGCCGCTCGAGTGGCACCGGGGAGCCTAAAATCCTAAGTTGCTCTAAAGGAGCCGTGAAAAAACACAGCACAAGGGAGTATATCATAATTTTGGGCGGATTGCAATGAATTATTGCAGAATTGGGAACAGATGTAGGGTTTGGCTTGGACCCTTCCGGTAAAAAAGAGGTTTCGAAAAGCCCGCAGGCTTTTCGAAACCTCAAAGTAAAAATAGAATTACCGCTGAAATAGCCAGAGCGAAGCGGAGGCTATTAAAATCGCGTGTTACCCTCTGGGGTGGCCGGTATATGTCAGCGCTATGGTGTCGGGGCCGGTGTTGGCAGAGACCACGCCGCCCAGCTCAAACACGGCCAGCGGCGGCTTGCCAAAGGCCTTGCGGCAGGCCTTTTCCAGATCAGCGGCCTGCGGGATGTTGGTGTGGCCGATCATATACTCAAAATCCTCCACATCCCCGGCGCGCTTCTGGCACAGATCCACCATGGCGGGCACGACTTTTTCATCGCCGCGCACCTTAGCTTCCACCTTGGTCTTGCCGTCAATCAGGGTAATGATGGGACGGATGCCCATCAGCTCGCCCATGACGGCTGCGGCGGCAGAGATGCGGCCGCTCTTTTTCATCTGCCTCAGGCTGTAAGGCCCCAGCACGACCTCCATGCAGTTCATCTGCCGCTCAAACTCGTGGATGACGTGGCGGATCTCTGCGCCGTTCTGCAGCTTGCGTGCCATCTCGCACAGATACCAGCCGAACACCATAGAGTAGGTGTGGGGGTCCAGCAGATGGATGTTCAGATGATGCTCCGGGCGCTCCTCCCGCAGCATCCCCTGTGCCATCAGGGCGTTGTTGTAGGTGGAGGAGCCGGACTTGTTGATGGGCACATGGATGACATCCGTGTAGCCCTCGTCCACATACTGGCAGTATTTTTCACAGAACTGGATGGGCGTAATGGCGGCGGTAGAGGGCACACCCTTTGCCGCGCGCATCTTATCGTAGAATTCGGTGTTGGTGCAGTCCACACGCTCAACGTAGTCCACATCATCCAGCAGGATGTGGAAGCTCATGATATCAATGCCGTACTTTTCGGCCATCTCCTGCGGGATATCGCAGGAGGAATCGGTCAGAATTGCAATCTTGCTCATAGTGTCCCTCATTTCCATTCATAATCTCGTAAGTGGCCGTGGTCCAGCAGCTCCGGAAAATCCCACTGCCGCAGCACCTCGTACACGCCCACCGCCACGCTGTTGGAAAGATTCAGGCTGCGGCAGGTGTCCCGCATGGGCATGCGGATGCAGTGCTCCTGATTTTCCGCAAGCAGCGCCTCCGGCAGACCAGCATCCTCGCGGCCAAATACCAGATATGCCCCGTCCGGGTACTGTACATCGGTGTAGCGCTGGGGTGCCTTGGTGGTAAAGTAGTAGTAGGGGCCGTTGTTGCGGGCAAAAAAGTCCGCAAGGCCATCGTAATAGGTAATGTCCAGATAATGCCAGTAGTCCAGCCCGGCGTGTTTGAGCTTTTTGTCGTCAATGGCAAAGCCCATAGGCCCCACCAGATGCAGACGGCAGGCGGTGCAAGCACAGGTGCGCGCCACGTTGCCGGTGTTCTGGGGGATGCGGGGCTCCACCAGAACGATATTCAAAGTTGGTTTGTTCATCATAAGATGCCCTCCGGTTCCTCCCGCAGGGGGCACAGGCGGGGCAGCAGTGGCTCGAACCACACGCCGAAGCGGGTGTCCTGTGTGCAGGGTGTGCCCTGAATGGCCAGCGAAACAAATTCCGCTGCATTATCGGCAGCAGCGCTCAGGGCGTTGCCCTGCAGCAGCGAGCCGATGAGCACAGCGCCGTACAGATCCCCCGTGCCGGGGAAGCTGCGGCTGATGTGCAGCTTTTTGATGACGAAGCGGTCTGCGCCGGTACCGGCACAGCCGATGTACTTGCCCAGCGGCAGGCCGGTGACCACCGCGTTGGGGGCCAGCGGCTGCAACGCATCTGCCAGAGTCTGCGCAGCGGCATCGTCCAGCTGCTCGGTGACGGGCTGCTGCTGCAAAAGCAGCTGCGCCTCGGTGTAGTTGGGCAAGATCAGGTCTGCCGCGCGGCACAGGCTGCGGATGCGCTCGACCAGTGCCGGGGTGACGGTGGAGTAGGCCTTGCCGTTATCGCCCATCACAGGGTCCACCACCTTGTAGGCGGCAGGCCACAGGGCAAAGGCTTTTTCAGCCAGCGCTACCTGTGCTTCGCCGCCCAGATAGCCGGTATAGATACAATCAAATTGCAGCTCCAGCTCCTGATAGTGCTCCAGTGCGGCCATGCCGTAGGCACTGCCGTCCATCCGGGCGGGGGTGCCAAGGCCGCCGGTGTGAGTGGAAAGCACCACCGTGGGCAGTGCCACCGGCTGGAAGCCCATGACCGACAGTACAGGCAGGATCACCGCAAGGCTGCACCGGCCTACGCCGGACAAATCGTGGATGCAAAGGATCTTTTTGGGTTCAATGGGTTTTTGCAAATAGGAAAACCTCCTTGCTGAAAAGCCGCACGCAGCGGCTTATAAAAAGCATCATGCAACAGTATACCACAAATTGCAGCATAAAAAAAGCGTATACCAGATTCTTTTACGGAAATAATAGCACTGCAAGCCCTGTCATGACAGGCTGAAAGGAGAAATTCAGGATGAAACAGCGAGAAAATTCCGCCGCAGGCATGGTGGTGGGCATGGCCGCCGGTGCAGCCCTCGGGGCTGCCGGTGCCATGATGGCCACTCAGAGCAAGCGCCAGATGCGCCGCAACGTGCGCAAGGTGATGAAGGGTGCGGAAAACGCGGTGATGCAGCTGGATAAGATGGCCACCGACTTTGTGGAAAAGCACATCGACTGCTGAACAGCAAAAAGCGCCGTCCCGGATGGAACGGCGCTTTTTATCGTGCGTCTTATTTTGCCCAGATGCACATCCGGGCGGTAGTGTTGATCTCGCCCAGCAGGCTCAGATCCATCTGGATGTTGCAGGTCACGGTCAGCGACTTGTTTACATCGCTGCCGGTCAGCACCGAGGCGGGCAGGTTTTTGATGGTCAGGATGCCGTTGCCCTTTTCGATCTCGCCGATCAGGGTGCCGGTGTAGGTCACATCGCCGATGGTCAGGCCGGTCAGGTAACCGGTCACATTGAGCTTGGTCACCTGCTTGACGGGCAGCGTCAGGGTATAGGTGCCGTTGGACTGGCGGGTAAGGGAGGCCTCGCGGTCGGAATCAATGCCGGAGTTGGCCATGGATTCCTTATCGGACTTTTCCTTCCAGAATTTGACCCCCACGGGAGTGTTCGCGGCGGCAGAAGCGCCCAAGGTGAGCACACAGAACATCAGCAGTGTCAGCAGGGCAGCGCCGGTACGTTTTAAGGCAGTAGTCATGTTTTATCCTTTCTGCCGCAATTGCGGCATGGCGAAACAGAGTATATGATGCCCCATAAGGTACTGATTTGTCAATGCTAACATAACATGACCGGACGGCGTTGTCAATGCACCTTGGCAACCTTTCACAAAAATGTTTCGAATCCAACACAAAATGTAGAAAGTATGATAAAAAAGGACGCTGCGACGATGCAGCGTCCTTTTGGATGGTTACGTTATAGCGGCTCAGACCTCAAAGTTGGGGTCGTCCTTCAGCATGTGGATGTTGGACATAAAAGCGCTCTGCTCGGGATCGGTGAACTCGGCATCCTTCACATACTTGTTCAGCACAGCAGCGGTGCGCACGGGATCGGCAATGGTACCGGCACCGCCGATGCAGCCGCCGGGGCAGCCCATGCCTTCCAGCAGGTAGCCGTTGTACTTGCCGGCCTTGGCCAGCATCAGCAGCTTCTTGCAGTCGGCCAGACCCTGCGCGGAGGCGATCTTCACCTCCATGTCGGGACGCCATTCCTTGATCTTGTCGGCAACGGCCTTGGCAACGCCGCCGGACTGTGCAAAGCCGCGGCCGGCAGCAGAAGCGTAGCACAGATCCATCTCGGCGGGATCCACTTCCAAACTGTCCAGATCCAGATCCTTTGCCTCGATGATACCGGCCAGCTCCTCAAAGGTCAGCACGAAGTCCACGTCAGAGCGGACGGTGCGGCGGGAGGCCTCCAGCTTCTTGGCGGCGCAGGGTCCGATGAAGCACATACGAGCCTCGGGGTCAGCCTGCTTCATCATGCGGGCGGTGAACACCATGGGGGTCATGGTCATGGAGATGTTTTTGGCAAGGCCGGGGAAGGCATTCTTTGCCATCATGCTCCATGCCGGGCAGCAGGAGGTAGCCATGAAGTCCAGCTTCTCGGGCACTTCCTCAAGGAAGTCGTGTGCCTCGTCCACGGTGCACAGGTCGGCACCGATGGCAACTTCCACCACGTCACAGAAGCCGATGGCCTTCAAGGCAGCCTTCAGCTTGCCGGTGGAAGCCAGAGAGGGGAACTGGTTGATGAAGGCGGGAGCGACCAGCGCATAGATGCGGTCGCCGCGGTTGAAGCCCTGAATGAGCTGATAGATCTGACCCTTGTCGGCAATGGCACCGAAGGGGCAGTTCACCAGACACTGACCGCAGGATACGCACTTGCTGTAATCGATCTCGGCACGGCCCAGCTCGTCAGAGTGGATAGCGCCCATGCCGCAGGCAGCGGCGCAGGGGCGCTCGGTCTTGACGATGGCATTGTAGGGGCAGACGGTGACGCAGCGGCCGCACTTGATGCACTTATCCTGATCGATGGTGGAGCGGCCGCTCTCCCAAGTGATGGCCTTCTTGGGGCACACTTCCATACAGGGGTGTGCAAGGCAGCCCTGACACAGGTCAGACACCTTGACCAGTTTTTCGGGGCAGCGGTTGCAGGCAAACTTGATCACGTTGACCAGCGGGGGATCATAGTACTTATCGGCGATGGAAGCATCCTCCAGACCGGAGACCACGCTGTTGTGCTCGTCCATGCGGCGGGTGGGCAGACCCATAGCCAGACGCACGCGCTCCTCGACGATGGCACGCTCGAGGAAGATATCCTTGCGCAGCTTGCCCTCCTCACCGGGGATGATGGTATAGGGGATCTTGCGCATCAGGTGGTTGGCCTGCTCGCCCTTGACGTTGGCGTAAGCCATGCGGGCGACCTCGGTAAACACCTGACGGCGGATCTGGATGACCGTAGTATTGATTCCTCTGAAACTCATTCCAATCTCTCCTTGCTCAGAAACAGCCAAAAAAACGGAGCCGTCTGCCCTGCGTGCAGAACAAAAAACGGCGCTATACGGGCGCGGATGGTACCGTGCTGGTTGCTTACAGCACGCCGGACCCGATAAATCCATCTTCATTTTAACATAAAGACGTGCGTATGAAAAGGGCAAAACACAAAATTTGTTAAAAATTTATTGTATTCATGCGGATGCACAGAATGTATAAGTAAAATGAAAAATTTTCAGCAAAGTGCTGCACGCACCCGCTCGCCGTCGTAGCGGCCAAGCTTTACCCGCACGATCTGCCCGCTCTCGCAGCCGGGGGCAGAGACCACCACCGGGATGTACAGCCGGGTGTAGCCGGTAAACAGGGTGCCGGACAGGGGTGTTTCCAGCAGCACCTCGTCCTCGGTGCCCTCAAAGGCGGCCAGCGTCTCGCAGCGCACCTGCTCGGCTACGGCGTTCATGCGGCGGCTGCGCTCCTGCTTTTCCCGCTCGTGGATCTGATCCGGAAAATCGTAAGCCGGGGTGCCGCTGCGGCGGGAGTAGGGGAACACATGGACTTTGAGAAAGCCGATCTTTTTCAGAAATTCGCAGCTTTCCTCAAAGTCGTCTGCTGTCTCGCCGGGGAAGCCGCAGATACAGTCGGTGGTAAAGCTGACCGGTCGGCTGCCGTAGGCGGCGCGGATCTGCTCCACCACCTGTGCGTACTCCTGCGCGGTGTACACCCGGCGCATCCGTCGCAGGGTGGCGGTGCAGCCGCTCTGCAAACTCAGGTGGAACTGGGGGCAAAGCTTCTCCACCGCTGCCAAGCGGGAGATAAATTCCGGGGTGAGCATATCGGGGTCAAGGCTGCCCAGACGGATGCGCTCGATGCCCGGCACCTGTGCGCATTTTTCCACCAGTTCCACAAGGTTCGTGCCGGTGTCCAGCCCATAGCTGGGCAGGGAGATGGCGCTGAGCACCACCTCGCGGTAACCCGCAGCGGCCAGCTGGTGCAGCTCGGCCAGAATGCTCTCCTCGGCACGGCTGCGCACCGGCCCGCGGGCACGGGGGATGACGCAGTAGGCACACTGCCGGTTGCAGCCGTCCTCTACCTTGATAAAGGCGCGGGTGTGGGTCTCGAACCGTTCCACCGGCAGCTCCTCGAACTGCTCGCCGCGCTGGTGCGGGGCAATGGCTACGATGCGCTCGTGGCCGTCCAGCAGTTTTTGTACGTTCTCCAGAATGGCCTTGCGGTCGCCATTGCCGCACACAAGGTCGGCTTCCATGAACTGTGCGGCCTCCTCCGGGAAAGCCTGCGGGTAGCAGCCGGTCAGCACCGTTACCGCACCCGGATTCTCGCGCTTTTTGCGGCGCAGCCACTTGCGGCTTTTCTGGTCGCCGAAGTTGGTCACGGTGCAGCTGTTCACAATGAACACGTCCGCTGCTTCGCCTTCCTGCGCAATGGTAAAGCCGTGGGCGCGGAACAGCTGTTCCAGCGCGCCGGTCTCGTTCAGGTTGACCTTGCAGCCCAAGGTATAAAAACAAACTCGCATGAGAGGGGTTCCTTTCCACAAAATGGGATAAAAATAGGGTCTACTCTTCATTATATAACAAAACAACGGCAGTACGCAAGACCGGAATTGCACCGCCCGGCGGCAGAGGGTGGAAAAACGGCAGCAAAAAAGGGATGGACAAATGTCCATCCCCGGGAAAACCAGAATATCAGCCCTTGAGGGCAAGCAGCGCAATGGTAACCTTGCCATTTACGACGGTCAGGTTGTCGGTATAAGCCTTATCGATCTCAAGCTTAACTTGATTGTACGGCGGGTAGTTCAGCTTACTGTTGGCCAGCTCCAGTGCATCCTCTTCGGGAATCTTCGTCACGCCCTTGGGGAACTTCTGCTTGCCGGAGCTGACGCTCTTGCCGTTAACCAATACTTCGTAATCGACCTCGACCATGGCAAGCTTGACCGCGATGATCAGACTCTCCTTGCTGGTCTTCTCGTCCTTGATGAAGGTGAGAGAATTCGGGTAGCTGCTGTCAACAGACACATCGGCACCGCGGTACTCCTCGGGACCATGTTTCTTGACTAGATCCAGAGCCAGATTGATGTTGCCCTTTACAAAGTTGACTGCAATGCGAGGCAGAGTCTCGTGGAAAACCTCGTTATAGGTTTTGCCATCATCAACGCTGCCCATGATCACCAGCTCAATATTATCAAACCAGGAGCAGCCAGTCAGCATAGAAGCACCGGCGGTGGCAACCGCAGTAGCGCCAGCCAGTTTCAGGAAAGAACGGCGAGAAATCGTGCTCATAAAAATCCCTCCAAAATTTAATCAATACATCCAAAATGCAGAAGGTCTCTGCTACATACAGAATACCGCAGAATAAAGCGTTTTGCAACGGACGTGTTCACACTTTGTATATAAACACAGAATTCATGCGCCAAAACTGAACAAAATGCCCAGCGGCATACCGGCGCGGGCGGCGGCATACACTGCAAAAAGAGAGTTTGCGCGGGGAGGTATGAGGAATGGAACGGAGAAATCTGGCGCTGCTGTGCGCGGGGGTGGTCTGCTTCTGGTTGTTTGCACTGGCTTTCGGCACGGCGCAGGGCAAGGGGCTGCGCATCCAACCGGCGGTGCAGGCGCAGGCGGAACCGGCAGTGCAGACCCTGACAGTCACCCCGCCGCAGCTTACTCTGCCCTGCCGCGCGGCGATGCTCATTGACCAGACCAGCGGCACGGTACTTTACGAGATGAATGCAGACCAGACTATGCCCATCGCCTCCATTACCAAGGTGATGACCCTGCTGCTCACCTTTGAGGCGGTGCACGCCGGGCGGCTGACTATGGACACCGCCGTGCCGGTCAGCGAGCACGCCTACCACATGGGCGGCAGCCAAATCTGGCTGGAGCCCGGGGAGCAGTTCACACTGGACGAGATGCTCAAGGCCATCTGTGTGTCCTCGGCCAATGACGCAGCAGTGGCGGTGGCAGAGCTGGTGGGCGGCAGCGAGCCTGCCTTTGTGCAGCAGATGAACACCCGCGCCGCAGAGCTGGGCATGGAACACACCACCTTCCGCAACGCCTGCGGGCTGGACACCGAGGGACATCTTTCCACCGCACGGGATGTGGCCATCATGAGCCGCACTATCCTGAACACCTGCCCGGAGGTGCTGCACTATACCGGCATCTGGACGGACACTTTGCGGGGCGGGCAGACCCAGCTGGTGAACACCAATAAGCTGCTGCGGCGTTACAACGGCATCACCGGGCTCAAGACCGGCACCACCGGCGGAGCGGGGGTGTGCATTACCGCCAGCGCCACCCGGGACGGGCTGAACCTCATCGCCGTGGTGCTGGGTGCACCTTCCAGTAAGGAACGGTTCGAAGCCGCCACCACTCTGCTGGACTACGGCTTTGCGGCTTACCGCGCCGCACCGGTGCCCCTGCCGCAGGAGCGTCCGCTGCAATTAAAGGTAAAGGGCAGCACTGAGGAGACCGTGCCGCTGGATTATGCTGCCCTGCCGCAGACCGCGTTACTGCCCGCCGAAAGCGCCGGACAGCTGACCGTGCAGCTGGAACTGCCCGACACGCTGGAAGCCCCGGTGACCCGGGGACAGACAGTGGGCAAGGCGCAGCTGCTGTGCGGCGAAGCAGTACAGGGGGAGTACCCGGTGTGCGCCGCCGCCGATGCGCCGTGCATGGATTTTGGCACCGCGTTGCAGCTGCTGTGGGACAGCCTGCGGGGGACAGCAGCCTGACCCTGTGCCGAAAAAGGCGCTTCAGCGCACAAAAGTACGCCGGACGCCCGGCGGGACTGTTGGATACCTGAACAAATCTGGATGAAGAAACAAAAAAACACTATTAAAATTGTATGAAATCTAAGGAATTTGACCTTGACTTTACCCGGAGGGAACGGTACACTTATACCAAGATATTTCCTCGCAGGGCAAAGGCCCGGCAGATCGTTTGGAGGTTTTAATAAAATGAGTGTCGCACTGAACACGAAACACCTCTCCAGCTTCATCAGCGAAGAGGAATATGCAGCCATCTACCCGCAGGTAGAAGCCGCCCACAAGCAGCTGGAAGCCAAGAACGGCCCCGGCAGCGATTTTCTGGGCTGGATGACCCTGCCCCGGGATTACGACAAGGAAGAGTTCGCCCGCATCAAGGCAGCTGCTGCCAAGATCCGCGAGGACTCCGACGTTCTGGTCGTGGCCGGTATCGGCGGCAGCTATCTGGGCGCACGCGCTGTTGTGGAAGCCGTTAAGGGTATGTACCACAATGAGCTGGAGGATGGTCTGAAGATCTACTTCTGCGGCAACAGCATTAGCCCCACCTACCTGAACAACATCATCAGCCTGTGCAAGGGCAAGCGCTTCTCCATCAACGTCATCTCCAAGTCCGGCACCACCACCGAGACCTCTCTGGCCTTCCGTGTGCTGCGCGAGCTGCTGGAAAAGGAGATGGGCGTGGAGGAAGCCAACAAGCGCATCTACGCCACCACCGACCGTGCCAAGGGCACCCTGAAGCAGCTGGCTGACGCACAGGGCTGGCCTACCTTTGTAGTTCCCGATGACGTGGGCGGCCGCTACTCCGTGCTGAGCGCCGTGGGTCTGCTGCCCATCGCCGCTGCCGGCATCGACATCGATGCTCTGATGCAGGGCGCTGCCGACGCTATGGAGCGCTTCTCCGTGCTGAGCCCCGACAATGACGCCTACAAGTACGCCGCTATCCGCAACATCCTGTACCGCAAGGGCAAGGCTGTGGAGATCCTGGAGTGCTACGAGCCGGACTTCACCCTGATGAACGAGTGGTACAAGCAGCTGTTCGGCGAGAGCGAGGGCAAGGACAACAAGGGCCTGTTCCCCGCAAGCTGCATCTTCTCTACCGACCTGCACTCCATGGGTCAGTTCATTCAGGAAGGTGCCCGCATCATGTTCGAGACCATCGTGGACGTGAAGAAGCCCGCACAGGATCTGTTCATCGACCCGCTGGAGGGCAATTTTGACGGCCTGAACTTCCTTGCAAACCAGAACATGAGCGTGGTCAACCGTAAGGCTATGGAAGGCACCATTCTGGCACACACCGATGGCGGCGTGCCCGAGGTGCTGATCGAGGTGGACGATCTGTCTGCTTATAATGTGGGCTACCTGATCTATTTCTTCTGGCGTGCCTGCGCCTGCAGCGGCTATCTGCTGAGCGTGAACCCCTTCAACCAGCCCGGTGTGGAAAGCTACAAGAAGAACATGTTCGCCCTGCTGGGCAAGCCCGGCTACGAGGGTCTGACCGCAGAGCTGGAAGCAAAGCTGAAGTAAAAGCTGAACGTAAAAAATGATCTCCCGCCGCAAGGCGTGGAAAATACAGGAGGACTGAACTATGATTAAACTGATTGTTGGTACCAAGGGCTCCGGCAAGACCAAGGCTATGATCGACCAGATCAACGACGCGGTCAAGACCTCCAAAGGCAATGTTGTTGTTGTGGAAAAGGGCATGAAGCTCACCTACGACATCGCTCCTGCAGCACGTCTGATCGATCTGGACGAGTACAAGATCTCCGGCGGCGAAATGCTGTACGGCTTTGTGGCCGGCCTGATGGCAAGCAACTACGACATCACCGACCTGTACATTGACGGCATCCTGAAGGTGCTGGATCACGATATCAACCGTCTGGGCGTTGTGCTGGACGAGATGGCAGCCATTGCCGGCGACAGCGTCAAGGTCACCGTGACCGTCAGCGCAGACGAGGCCGCACTGCCCCATGATGTGAAGAAGTACCTGTAATTTGATAAAAGAACAGGGCTAAAGGCTTTTCCAACAGGCAGAAGACCGGAGAAAAATAAATTTTTTCGGTTTTCTGCCTGTTTTGGTGTTGACAAAGGGTTGCTTTGGCGCTATACTAACAAAGCAGCCTTTTCAGAGGTGTACTATGCAATTTGACCTGAGAAAGTTTATCGCGACCGGTGTAAAACCGTACCATGCAGAGTTTCAGTGTGATTTATCTGCGTACGATTATGCCGGTGCAAGGATCCCGCAGCCGGTCACAGCCGTCTTTGACGCGCAGACCGATGGCGACGAGGTCCAGATAACGTTGCGGGCAAAGGCATCGGTGCACGGAGAGTGCGCCCGCTGTCTGGACCCGGTCACCCGGGAAGAGACAGTCGATACGGAGTGGATCGTCAAGGAGCGGGATCTGGATGACCCGGATTTCGATCTTCCGCTGGACGAAAAAGGACATTTGGACGTGGACGAATGGCTTAATCAGGAGTTTATGTTCCAGATCCCCACGGTGCTGCTTTGCAGCCCCGACTGCACAGGGCTTTGCCCGCAGTGCGGTAAGAAAAAGGCGGAATGCACCTGCCCACCGGCAGAGCAGACCGATGCCCCCGTAGACACTAGGCTCGCGATCCTTAAATCACTGCTGAACAGATAAACCCATCAAGGAGGTGCAAAAATATGGCAGTACCTAAGAGACATCTTTCCAAGGCCCGCCGCGACAAGCGTCGCAGCAATGTTTGGAAGCTGGAGGCCCCCGCACTGGTGAAGTGCAGCAACTGCGGCTCTCTGAAGCTCCCCCACCAGGCATGTGGCAACTGCGGTTACTACAAGGGCGAGGAAGTCATCAAGAAAGCCTAATTTGCGCGTAATTGGTGGCATAATGGTGTTATGTACAGAAGGGGAGGGCGCAAAGCCTTCCCCTTCTTGTGCTTTCAAGGAGGTGGATGCAGATGGCGATTCGGATCGAGCAGGTGGATGCCGGCAGCGAGGCCGAGGCTCTTGGCCTTGCCCCCGGTGATGAGCTGTTGAGCGTGGACGACAACGAGCTGAACGACACGCTGGATTACGATTTTTATACCGACAGCAGCAGCTTCCACCTGAAAGCCCGGGTAGCGGACGGCATCCGGGAGTGGGAGGTGCAGCGGCCGCAGCGCGGCCCCTTTGGCTGCGGGTTCAAGACCTATCTGGGCGATGCAAAGCATTCCTGCTCCAACCACTGCATGTTCTGCTTCATCGACCAGCTGCCTCCGGGCATGCGCGAGAGCCTGTATTTCAAGGATGATGACGAGCGGCTGAGCTTTTTGTTCGGCAACTACATCACCATGACCAATATGCAGGATCACGAGATCGACCGCATCATCAAGATGCACATCTCTCCCATCAACATCTCGGTGCACACCACCAACCCCCAGCTGCGGGTGCGCATGCTGGCCAATAAGCGCGGCGGCGAGGTGCTCAAGTACCTGCCCCGTCTGGTGGAGGGCGGCATTGCCGTCAACTGCCAGCTGGTGCTCTGCCGCGGCGTGAACGACGGCAACGAGCTGCGCCGCACCCTTGCCGACCTGCTGGAGCTGACCCCCATGGTGCAAAGCATTGCAGCCGTGCCCTGCGGCATTACGGATTACCGCAAAAATCTGTACCCGCAGGTGCCCTACGATGCAAAGACCAGTGCCGAGGTCATCGACATTATGGAAGAATTTGGCGATGAATGCAAGCGCCGCCACGGCAAGCGTATCATCTACCCCAGCGATGAATGGTACCTTAAGGCAGGCCGCCCCATCCCTGCGGCGGCGTTCTACGAGGACTACGACCAGCTGGAAAACGGCGTGGGCATGCTGCGCCTGTTCGAGGAAGAGTTTCTGGCCGAGCTGGACAAGCCCCACCGGATCTACGGCACCAAGGAACTGGACGTGGTCACCGGTACCATGGCAGCGCCCCTTATTACCCGCATGATGGAGGAGCTGCACCGGCAGTACCCCATGATCACCGTGCACGTCCACACCATCCAGAACCGCTTTTTCGGCGGCAATGTGGGTGTGACCGGCCTGATTACCGCCACCGATATCATTGCCCAGTGCGCAGGCAAACTTGCCACAAAAACGCTGGGCATCCCGGCTGTGATGCTGCGGGAGGAAAAGGATACCTTCCTTGACGATATCACGGTGGAGCAGCTGGGGCAGCAGCTGGGCGTAAAAGTGGAGGTACTGCCCACGGCAGGCGGGGACGAAGCCCGCGCCCTGCTGCGCAGCGGCCTGCACATTGCCCGCAGAAGGAAGAGCGGCAGCTGATAACGCCATTTTTATTGTATTTTACCCCTTTTAAGAAAGGAGGAGACCCCATGAGCAAACCGATCGTAGCAGTGGTGGGACGCCCCAACGTGGGCAAATCCACCCTGTTCAATAAGCTGTGCGGCCAGCGCCTTGCCATTGTGGAGGATACCCCGGGCATTACCCGCGACCGCATTTTCGCCAACTGCGAGTGGAACGGCCACGAGTTTTTGCTGGTGGATACCGGCGGCATTGAGCCAAAGGCTACCGAGGGCATTCTGGCCCACATGCGCGAGCAGGCGCAGATCGCCATTGACACCGCCGACTGCATCATCATGGTCACGGACGTGCGCAACGGCCTGACCGCAGCCGATGAGGATGTGGCGCACATGCTGCGCCGCAGCCACAAGCCCATCATTCTGGCTGTGAACAAGTGCGACAAGGTGGGCGAGGCTCCCATGGAGCTGTACGAGTTCTACAACCTCGGCTTTGACGAGGTGATGCCCATTTCTTCCGTGCACGGTCACGGCACGGGTGATCTGCTGGATGCCGTGTGTGCCCATCTGGACTTCAGCGAGACCGTGGTGGAAGAGGACCGTATCCCTGTTGCCATCATCGGCCGTCCCAACGTGGGCAAGTCCAGCCTGACCAACCGCATTCTGGGCGAGAACCGCATGATCGTGGCCAACGAGGCCGGCACCACCCGTGATGCCATCGACACCCCGGTGGACAACGCCTACGGCAAGTTCATCTTTACCGATACCGCCGGTCTGCGCAAGCGCAGCAACATCAGCGATGGTCTGGAGCGCTACATGGTGGTGCGTGCACTGGCCGCTGTGGAGCGCAGCCGCGTGGCGCTGATCCTTGTGGATGCCACCGTCGGCTTTACCGAGCAGGACAGCAAGGTGGCAGGCTACGCCCACGAGCAGGGCAAGGCCTGCATTATTGTGGTGAACAAGTGGGATGCCGTGGAAGGCAAGGAGACCAACACCATGGAGCTGCAGCGCCGCGGCTATGCCGAGTGCTTCAGCTTTATGGGCTACGCACCCATCATCTTCATCTCTGCCCAGACCGGCTACAACGTGAACAAGTTGATGCAGCTGATCCGGGATGTGGACGCCGAGAACGGCGCCCGCGTGCCCACCGGCGTGCTGAACGAGATGCTGGCCCGCGCCACCGCCCGGATGCAGCCCCCCAGCGACAAGGGACGCCGCCTGAAGATCTACTACCTGACGCAGGCCTCTACCCGTCCCCCCACGTTCGTGGCCTTCGTCAACGCAAAGCACCTGTTCCACTTCAGCTATCAGCGGTATCTCATCAACCAGATCCGCGAAAACTTTGGTCTGGAGCATACGCCCATCCGTCTGGTCGTGCGGGAGCGCGGCTCCGGCGAGGTGGGTGCCAAGGACGTATAACACGTCAGGGAGGCTCAGATGATGAAATCTGTTCTCATCGCGGTGGTGTCCGCTGTGCAGGCTTACCTGCTGGGCAGCATCGACACCGGTATCCTCGTCAGCAAGTTTTTGTACCACGATGACGTGCGCAAGTACGGCAGCGGCGCTGCGGGCATGACCAACATGCTGCGCACCTTCGGCAAAAAGGCGGCGGCGCTTACCGCTTTTGGTGATGTGCTCAAGGGCGTGTTGGCCGTGTGCATCGGCCGCTGGCTGTTCACCCTGATGCCGGAAAGCACCACGCTCTCGCCTTATCTGGCGGTGTACCTTGCCGCCATCTTTGCCATTATCGGCCATTTGAAGCCCCTGTATTTCGGCTTCAAGGGCGGCAAAGGCGTGCTGGTGGCGGGCGGCACCATTCTGGCCATCCAGCCGGTGCTGATCCCCTTTCTGGCGGTCATCTTTCTGGCCTGCCTGCTGCCCACCGGTATGGTGTCGCTGGGCAGCGTGACCATGGCAGCACTCTACCCGGTGCTCACCATTCTGTACGGCGTGTTCCGGGGCTACTCTGCCGCCGACCTTACTGTGTGCGCCATCGGCTCGGTGATCATGGGCGCAATGGTCATTTACATGCACCGCTCCAACATCCAGCGCATCCGCGAGGGCAAGGAGTACCGCTTTGGCCGTCACGGCAAAAAGTAACAGAAAATAGTAGACCACCCCGCAGCAGCCGTTCGCCGGCCACTGCGGGGTGGTTTTTGTATCTGCTTATTCCTTTGTCTCGGTCTCTTCCTCAGGCTTTGCTTCGGAATGCCGCCGACGGAACCAGTCGGCGGGGATGCCGCTCTGGGCAGGGGTAAGATCCGGCGCGGGGTGACCGTCCGGCAGGTGCGCACCGAAGGCAGGGACAAAGAAGAACTTGCGCACGATGAAGATCAGTGCGATCGCGCCAACGCTGAGCAGGTTCTCCACGGCGGAATCGTGCCCCACCACCAGATGGCGTGCAATGGCGTAAAGCAGCACCTCAAGGCTGCTGCCGGGGCTGTGCTTAGCCAGCATCTTGATGAACTCGATGCCGATCACAATGTCCAGACTGCGCTCCAGAAAGGTGCGGATCTCTGCTTCGTTGCCATCGAACAGCAGGCCGGGCATCCAGCGGATGAGGGGCACAACGCTGAGCAGCAGACCGATCAGCACCAGCCCGGACAACAGCACCTCCAGCAGACTGGAAGCCTGAATAATGCGGTTGCGCAGGGAAGTGCGCCAGTGGCTTTCTACCGGGTGAGAGGGATGTTCCATAGTAAGACCTTCCTTTCGGCATTCTGCTGCATAAAGATCGACAAAATCCTGCCTTTATTGTAGCAGACGAGAGAAGGTCTGTCAATTTCAATCCACGATGGTGACGGTGGTCTGCGGGCCGACGGCCACATAGCCGGACTTTTTGATGCAGTCCTGCCCGGCGTCGGTGTCCAGCCAGTCGTACAGACGGCGTTCCGGGCTGTCGGCAGCAGCATCCGGGTGGATGACGGCGTAGAAATCGTTGCACAGGGGGTAGCTGCCGTCGGCAAGGGTGTCGTTGCTGGGGGCTACATCGTCCACCGCCAGCAGCCGCAGCCCGGGCTTGGAATACATCTGGTCGATGTAGTAATATACGGAAAAGCCGATGGCGTTGGCGCTGTTGTTGTAATCGGCAATGCTGTCCACCAGCTCACCCATGGCGGCGGGAGCCAGCTCAGAGGGCGGGGTCATCAGCTCACCGCCCTGAATGAGCAGTTTTTTGAACAGGGTCTGGCTGCCGGAGTCCTCGCCGCGCTGGAAAGCAACGATGGCCTGATCCTTGCCGCCCACGTCTTTCCAGTTGGTGATCTTTCCGGCGTAGATGTCCCGCAGCTGCTGCCGGGTAAGCGCCTGCACGGGGTTGTCCTCGTTGACGATGAACACCAGCGCGTCCACCCCGATGGGTTTCTGCTCCAGCTCCACGTTGGCCTCCTGCAGCTCTTCCTTTACATAGTCCGGCGCTTCATACACCACCAGCATCCGGGTGGTGGTGTCGTACAGGCCAAAGTTCTCCCATGCGTAGGCGGTGGTGCTCACCGTGATGCTGCTGCGGGCTTCTTCCAAGTCCATACCGGTGGTATCGGCCAGCATCTGCGCCATCAGCGGGATACAGGCGGTGCTGCCGTCCAGCGGGGGAAAATCCTCCACGGTCAGAAACGGTTCTGCCTGCTGCACAGCGGGGGTCGCCGCAGAGGATGCGGGCGGCTCTGCGGCAGAGGAAGCCGTGCTGCCGGAGGGCGCATCCGTGCCCTTGCAGGCGGTCAGTACCCCGGCAGCGGAGCAGGCAGCCAGCCCCAGCAGAAAGCTGCGGCGGGAAATTTTAGCGTTTTTCATAAGAAAGCCCTCCTAACTCAATAGCCGTAACTCGGTTCATCGTCCGCAGTGGCAGACGAGAAAATACTCTGGCAGTACAGCCAGTTGCCGCTTGTGTCCATCCAGCCCACATAGAAGCCCCGTTGTGCAGCAAACACATGGTCGGGCAGGGCGTTCAGGCTGTTAGAATAGTACCCGGCGCAGCTGGCAAGCCCCTGTAATACTACCTTGCCGTCTGCGTCCAGCACATCGCATACGTTGCCGTAGGCGCTGCCCACAGCGCTGCGGCTGCCGTAGAACATGGGTCTGCCGTCGGGGTCGGTGGTCAGGTAGTTGACGTAACTGTATTTGCCCTGCAGGGCGGTCAGGTCGCTGACAAGCCCCTGCGGGCCGTACAGCCGGGTGGCGGTGGTCTCGTAGCGGTCGTTGTCCTGCAATTTCAGCCAGACGTAGCCGCTGCCGTAGTTGCTCATCCGTACCCGCTGCTGGTGCTCCACCGGCTCTACGGTGGTGTCGGTCAGCAGCTTGCCGTTGTCCTTGCTGTACACCCGCAGGCTGCCGTCCAGCGCGTAGACGGCTATGGTGTTATCGGTGGTGTTCACATCGTACAGCGGGGTCTTGGTGCCGGTTTCCAGATCATAGAGCTCGTAGCCATGATCCTCGCCGCTGTGCCATGTTACCACATAGCCCGGGAAATATTGGCTGGGCTGCTCGTCAAAGGCGGCAATCAGTCCGCGGTCCTCTGTGGTCATATCCCGCAGTTCGTACCGGCCATCGCCGGTGGAAAAGCTGGCAAGACCGCCCGGGTAGACCTGCAAAAAGCCCGTGTACTGCTCGCCGGTCTGGGTGTTATACAAAATCTGGTCGGTGGTCTCGGCTCCGGTGGCAACGTCCAGCTCCACCCAGTCGCTCAGGGTATCGCTGTCGTAGAAAAGGCGGTATGCCGAGGCGGCATCGGCGCGGTAGACGGGGGTGCTGTCCTTTTCCTGCACAACTACCCAGCGGTTCTGTTGGTAATCCATATCCCAGTCGTAATCGTCCAGCCCTTCCGGGCGGGCGTAGCAGCTGAACACCAGCTTATCGCCGCATACGGTGCAGCTGTATGCGCCCTCCGGCACCGGCAGCGCTGCGCCGGTGGCAAGGTCGATGACCTGACAGGTGCCGTAGCCGGACTCCGGGACGTAGCCGCCATCGACAAGGCGGCTCTCCTGCAGCACCAGCAGGCCGTTTTGCAGGGTAGCGTTCTGCTCGCCCTCAAAGGACATCACCTCAGTGCCGGTCTTGTCGTACAGGGCGGTGCGGCGTCCGCCCCGGCCGGTGGGGTCGGACCAGCTGCGCAGCCAGTAGTCCGCGATGCCGGTGGCACTGTCCTCCACCAGCGAGACGTTCTCGCTGCGGGCAGCCTGATGCAGCGGGGTGCTGCCGCACAGGATGGTGGTGCTGCTCCCCGCGCGGTCATAGCAGTACAATACCCGCAGACGGTCATCGTTCAGCACGGCGGGGTCGTACAGGGGCTTGCCGCTGTCGTCCGTGGGCACGGAAACGGCAGAGCTTGCAGCGCCCGGCACGCCGGTGGCGGGCGGCAGCAGGGCACAGCCGCAGCCCAAGGTAAGGGCAAGGGCTGCGCAGACCGCCCCGCAGCCGATACGCAAGACAACACGCTTCATAAAAACCACTCCTTTGCAAAAAACAGGGAGGAAAATTTTTCCGTTCACTCAGAATACGAAACAGCCGCATTTTTCATTGCAGAGCTTGCAGAAAAATGCGGCTAAAAATGGTTACAATTGCATTACAGCTGCGCCGGGGCATGGGACGCTTCTGCCTTGTCCATCTGCTCCAGCTGCCGCAGAAAGGCCAGCAAAAAGGGCAGCGAGATGAAGAAGGTGAGCGCATCCGCAATGGGCTGGCAGAGCTCCACACCCACAAGACCCAGCACCCGGGGAAGTACAAGGATCAGCGGGATAAAGCACACGCCCTGTCGGCAACAGGCCAGAAAGGTGGCGCGCCCGGCCTTGCCAACGCTCTGGAAGGTCATGTTGGCCACTACGATCACCGGCTGCAAAAGGACGGCAAAGCACTGGTAACGGAAGGCAGGCAGCGCCACGGCGGTGACTTCCGGGTCATCCCGGAACAGACGAATCAAAGCTTCATCCTTCCACCAGCACACCGCGATCAGCGCCACCAGCAGCACAAAGGCGGCTTTCAGGGTAAAGACAGCGGCCTGCCGCACCCGGTGGTACTTGCGTGCGCCGTAGTTGAAGGACGCCACCGGCTGCAGGCCCTGTCCCACGCCGATGACCACCGAGAGGATGAACATAAAAATGCGGGACACGATGCTCATGCCCGCCACGGCGGCGTCGCCGTAGCTGCGGGCGGCAATGTTCAGCAGCATCCCGCCGATGCTGTTCAGTCCCTGTCGGCCAAAACTGGGCGCGCCGCCTGCAAGGATCTGTAAAAACTCACGCGGCTCCCGGGTGACAGTGGAAAGCCGGAACTGGCTGACCGTTTTGCCCCGCAGGAACATATACAGCAGAATGCCAAAGCTGATGGTCTGGCTGAGGGCGGTGGCAATGCCGGCACCGGCAGTGCCCAGCCCTAAAGCGAACATGAACAGCGGGTCCAGTGCGATGTTCAGAAGTCCGCCGGTGACCAGCCCGACCATGGCAAGGTTTGCTTTGCCCTCATACCGCAGGATGTTGTTCATCACCAGACTGGAGATCATCAGCGGTGCAGCAAGCAGGATGGGGCGGGCGTAGGCGCAGGCGTGGGGCAGAATGGTCTCGGTGCTGCCCAGCAGCATCATGAAGTCCGGCAGGGTGGCAAGACCGACCACTGCCAGCACTACGCCAAAGGCCAGCGCCGTAAAAAAGCTGGTGGAAGCAAAGCGGGTGGCGGCGTGGGTGTCCTGACTGCCCAAGCGGCGGCTGATGATGGTGCCGGAGCCGTGCCCCAGCATAAAGCCCAGCGCCTGTATGATAGCCATCAGGCTGGAAACGACGCCCACCGCGCCGGAAGCGCTGGTGGAGATGCGCCCTACAAAAAAGGTATCGGCCAGATTGTAGATGCTGGTGATCAGCATACTTAAAATCGTGGGCGCGGCAAGGCTGAGGATCAGCCGGGGGATAGGGGTCTCGGTCATTTTGTGATACTGCACCGCAGTGCGGTCCTGCTGGGTCATGGGCAAATATCCTCCTTCAAAAACGAGAAAGCCGCCCCTTCCAGAGCGGCAGATAGTCCTGATAGAAACAGTATAACGCAGTTGCGGCAAAATGTCGAGAGGAAGAAAAAACGGCCTTTCTCCCCTGCGAAGGGGCGAAAAAGCAGGTGAAAACAGGGTGCTTTCTATATAAAATGCTAAAGAATTGTCGAATTGCTTGTGAAAAATCACGATATGTGGTATTCTTTATGAGAAGGAATTGGAAAAATCTGTGTATTTTATGATTGGGAGGGATTTATACATGAAATCCGTAGCACAAACCGTGATCGAGGCCGACCGCTTTTATACCATTGCCGCTCACACCGGCAATGTCATTCAGGCAGTGGAAGGCAGCAAGGATGGCGGCACTGTCCGTCTGGGCAAGTACGACCACAAACCTGAGCAGGAGTGGAGTTTTGTCCGAGAGGGCGATGGCGTGTACCGCATCCGCAACCGCGCTTCCGGCAAGTTACTGGATCTGACCATGACCGGCACTGCCAACGGCACCTGGCTGCACCTGTGGGAGGACGTGGGTGGCACGTCCCAGATGTGGAAGGTGGAGCACACCCCGGAGGGCACCGTGCGTCTGCGCTCCTCTTGGGCAGGCGGCAAGTGCGTGGACACCGTGGGCATCGGTGCCGAGGTGGGCGCTGTGCTGCAGATCTGGCAGGAAGTACCCGGCGGTGGCGACCAGCTGTGGGTCATCTCTGAGGTAAAGGATCGCGTAAAGCGTGCTGCTAAGGTCGAGGAAGCACCCACGCCCGCTGCTGAGACTACGGCAGCACCGGCCAAGGAAGCCACTTCTGCCCAGAAGCCCACAGCCCGCAAGCCCCGCACCACCAAGAAGGCGGAGGAGAAGCCCGCTGCGCCCGCAGTAAAGGCCGCAGAGCCGGTCAAGGCAGAAAAGACCGCTGCGAAGAAGGCTGCTAAGGCAAAGGCTGAACCTGCTGCCCCCGCCGCAGAGGTGAAGGCTGCGCCCGTTGTGGAGACCAAGGCTGAGACTGCTGTCCCTGCAACTAAGGCCGCACCTGCCGCCGCAAAGCCCAAGGCAAAGCGTGTACCCTGCAAAAAGACCGTAAAGAAGTAAGAAATCATAAAACGCAAAAAAATCGGACAGACCGCAGTCTGTCCGATTTTTTTGCGTTTATAGAAGCTTTTTATGCAGCAGGGGAGGCGGCATCGCTCTGGGCGGCGGTCTGCACGAACTGCACGATGCTCTCGATGGTCTTGCGCAGCTGCACAAGGCTTTCCACGTCAGAGTCCTGCATCCGGGAAGCGGGGGCGGTCACCACGGTCTGCGCAGCAGTTACCGTGCCGGTCAATTCCGCATGGATATGGTGGGCGGGCACGTCCAGCAGGATGTGCACCTTGGGGGACAGGGTCTTGAGCAGACCCTGCTTTTCGATGCCCAGAATCAGCTGCGGCGCATCCTCCCCGGCGGCGAGGTTCGGCAGCTGGAGGTAGAGGTAACCTTCTTTCGCGTTGGCGGGCTGCACGGTTTTGAGCTGCTTGAGATCCAACTGAAAGTCGTTTACCTGCTGCAAGCTGGTGGCAGTGGGGTCTACTCCCAGCAGGGTAGCCAGCTGGTCTTGGGAGATATAGCTGCCCAGCGACCAGCCCGGCAGCAGCAGGCTTGCCAGCGGATACTCGGCTACAACCGTGCTGCGCAGCTTGTTGTACAGCTGTCCGGCGTCGTACAGGGTCTCTTCCTCGCTGATGTACATCCGGGTCAGAGGGGCATCGTTGACGGTGCTGGTGCCCGTTGGGTACAGCGCCAGCTGCACCGCCCGGGGGGTGTACTGGCCGGTCAGACTGCCGGTGGTGCCGCCGAACTTGTCCAGCAGGGCGTAAAGAGCAGGGGGGGCGGCCTCGGTGGAGGTGATGGTGTAGTCCAGCGCAAAGCTGGCACCGCTCTGGAATGCCTTGATCTTACGGCTGACGAAGCTGTACAGCACTGCCGCAGCCACCGCGCACACCAAAACCAGACACAGCAGAACGATCAGCGCCGCCCGCAGACCAGTGCGCTTTTTGTGGGAAGATGCCATGGGAAACCTCTCCTTCCGGTAAACGTATTTGCTTCAGCATAACGGAACTGCACGCAAATGTCAAGCGCCGCAAACTGCGGACAAAACAAAAAACCTGAAACATTTCTGTTTCAGGTTTCTGGCGGAAAGATGGGGATTCGAACCCCAGAACGCTTTTGACACGTTACACGATTTCCAGTCGTGCGCCTTAGACCAACTCAGCCATCTTTCCACATCTTTTGTTCTGCCTTCGGGCGGGTGCCCTTGGCGCTCCACTATAATACCTGAAAGCAGGCTTTTTGTCAAGGATTTTTTTGAAAAAAATCAGACTTTTTTAAAAATGACGAAAAAACGCGAGAAAGTATTCTGCCGCATGGATGGAAAGCACAAAAAGCCCTTGACGCACCTTTAAAATAGGTCTATATTGAGGGCAAAGAGCACTGCGGTGGGTCATTTTGTGCCGCAGCGGCGGGAAATATAAGGAGGATGCTTTTATGACTTATCCTGAAGTACTTGCCAATGCCCGTACCTGCATTGGTCAATACTGCAAGGCCTGCCCGGTGTGCAACGGCGTGGCCTGTAAAAACCAGATCCCCGGCCCGGGTGCCAAGGGCGTGGGCGATACCGCTATCCGCAATTATAATAAGTGGGCCGATATCCGGGTGAACATGGATACTCTGTGCCCCGGCGGTGCACCGGATACCACGCTGGAGCTGTTCGGCAAAAGCTTCCGCTATCCCTTCTTTGCGGGCCCCGTGGGCGCAGTGAACCTGCACTACTCCGATACCTACACCGACATGACCTATAATGACGTACTGGTGCGCGCCTGTGCCGAAAACGGCATTGCAGCCTTTACCGGCGACGGCACCAACCCCACCGTGATGGAGATGGCTACCCGCGCCATTGGCGCTGCGGGCGGCTGCGGTGTGCCCACCATCAAGCCGTGGAACATCGACACCATCCGCGAGAAAATGGCACAGGCCAAGGCCAGCGGCTGCTTTGCCATGGCCATGGACGTGGATGCAGCGGGTCTGCCTTTCCTGAAAAACATGACCCCGCCCGCCGGCAGCAAGAGCGTGGAGGAGCTGACCGAGATCGTGCAGTTGGCAGCGCGCCCCTTCATCGTCAAGGGCGTGATGACCGTTAAGGGCGCACTGAAGGCAAAGCAGGCCGGTGCCGCTGCCATTGTGGTGTCCAACCACGGCGGCCGTGTGCTGGACCAGTGCCCTGCCACCGCTGAGGTACTGCCGGAGATCGCCGCAGCGCTCAAAGGCACCGGCGTGAAGGTGCTGGTGGACGGCGGCATCCGCACCGGTGTAGATGTGTTCAAGGCACTGGCACTGGGTGCAGACGGCGTTCTGATCTGCCGCCCCTTCGTGACTGCTGTCTACGGCGGCGGCGCAGAGGGCGTGAAGTGCTACATTGATAAGCTGGCCGGGGAACTGGCCGACACCATGCAGATGTGCGGTGCCCATACGCTGGCGGAGATCACCCCGGATATGGTGCGGGTCTGAGCGTTCTATTATAAGTAACAAAAAAAGGAGATGCCCGGCAGGACATCTCCTTTTTTTGTTACTTCAAGGTGCCGTCCAGCACCTGCTGGTAATACCACGGCTTCGGGGCGTGGAAGGTCTTGCCGCTGAGGAAGGCAAAGTCCGGCTGGGTGAAGCGGGGCATGATCAGCTCCCATGCGCACAGTGCCTGATACTTCAGCTTCAGCTCCCGGTTGGCACTGTTGTTGCCGTACTTGCTGTCGCCAAGGATGGGGCAGCCGATGCTGGCCATGTGGGCGCGGATCTGGTGGGTGCGGCCGGTGATCAGCTGCACCTTCAGCAGGGCAAGACGACCGGAGACGGCGATGGTCTCGTACCGGGTCTCTACCTCCTTGGCGCCGGGCTGCTTGTCCTCCACGATCTTCACAATGCCGCGGTCGGCGTCCTTCAGCAGATAGCCGCCCAAGGTGGCGTCCGGCGGCATGGGACGGCCAAAGGTGACGCAGAGGTAGGTCTTTTGCACCTCACGGTTCTTGATGGCGGAAAGGAACAGCTCCTCAGCCTCCGGGGTCTTGGCAATGATCACAAGGCCGCTGGTGCCGGTGTCCAGCCGGTGGCACAAGGCGGGGGTGTACAGGTCATTCTCCTTGTACTCGCCCTGCTTGTTCAGGTACAGCAGCGCACGGTTCAGCAGGGTGTCGTCATCCGGGCCATCCACCGCAACACCGGCGGGCTTGTTCACGATCAGGATCTGCGGGCAGTCGTACACCACCTGCGCCGGGGTGCGGGCGTTCTTCCACGCGGGGCCATCTACCCGGCGGTCAGCGTCCAGCACATCGTCCAGAATGAACAGCTTGATCTCATCGCCTGCCATCACGCGGGTGGAAAGCGGCTGCTTTTTGCCGTTCAGCTTGATCTTGTTCTCCCGCAGCGCCTTATTCAGGCGGCCGGGGGTCAGGGCGGGGTACTGCTGGGTCAGATAATTGTCCAGCCGGGTAGGGGCAAGACATTTTACTTTTAAAATTTTCACGGGAAATTCCTCTCTATACGCGATAATAAGAATAAGCTTTACGTTGTTTTTATTGTAACGGAAGTAAAACCGCGCGTCAAGCACAGAAAATCTTATTTTTATGGCAGAACAGAAAGGGAGGAAAAAGCAACGACGAAAGCTTGAATGAAAAAATACAGTAGTAAGGTCAGCAACTCCGCTAAAGGGCAACTGCAAGACAAAAAGGAGAAACAAAAATGATTTTTAAACAGGATACGGAAAAAAATGAACTGAATCTGATTTTTACGGAAACGGATGAAGTGGGCACTGTGAAGCTTGTAGAGGATTTCTGCGATGGAATGGCATGGTTTTTTATCATGTTTGCGGCGAGAGTGGGCTGTCAGTCTGAAAATGCAAAGGTACTGAAAAAAGTTTGCATGGAACAGATCGAAAAGACTGTTGATGCTGTCATCGATGACGGAAATCTGGAGAAATTGCAGAAAGTGCTGGAGGAAAGCATCCCGGAGGAATATGCTGAACTCGCGCAGAAGATGGAAGAGGAAGGCTTTGATGAGGACTGGATTCGGGGAGCGATCCGTTTGGCCCAAGAATGCGGCAGCGTGGAGAATGCAATCGATTTTCTGAAGGATGAGTTCGGAGAGCTGGAGTGTGAAGATGATGAATGACCGCGATGCGGCGTGTTAAACAGGTCTTGACAAACGTTTTGCGTATGCTATAATTTAGCTGTACGCAAAGGGGCACTGCGCTGCTTTGCGGAATGTAAAATTATGACAGATGGCAATGATGGGGTCAGAAATGCACACACCACCGTCCAGAGAGAGCGCCCATGGCTGTAAGGTGCTCCGGTCGGGATCATTTCGCGCCACCCCGGAGCTTCCGGCGAACAAAAACCGGACGCTGCGCAGCGTTAATGCGCCGAAAGCGGCAGGGGACACGTAATCCTTTGCAATTTGGGTGGTACCACGGAGTTTGATGCACAAGCAGCCTTCGTCCCTTTTGGGATGAGGGCTGTTTTTTGTTTTTTCTCCGTGCCGCCCCTCTGCCATAACAGCATAAAAACGGCGCCTGAGCGCCAAAAACAATTGAGGAGAGAAAGATCTATGCAATGGACCGGTTTGAATGAACTGCGCGAAAAGTACCTGAGCTTCTTTGAAAGCAAGGGACATCTGCGTCTGGACAGCTTCCCCCTTGTTCCCAAGAACGACCCCAGCCTGCTGCTGATCAACAGCGGCATGGCTCCTATGAAGAAGTGGTTTCTGGCACAGGAGGAGCCGCCCCGTCATCGCGTGACCACCTGCCAGAAGTGCATCCGCACCCCGGATATCGAGCGCGTGGGCATCACTGCCCGCCACGGCACCTTCTTTGAGATGCTGGGTAACTTCTCCTTCCAGGATTACTTCAAGGACGAGGTCATTCCTTGGGCTTGGGAGTTCCTGACCAGCGATGAGTGGATGGCGATTCCCAAGGACCGTCTGCACATCTCTGTGTACGAGGAGGACGACGAGGCCTACGATATCTGGACCAAGAAGGTTGGCATTGCCCCGGACCACATGGTGCGTCTGGGCAAGGAGGACAACTTCTGGGAGCACGGCTCCGGCCCGTGCGGCCCCTGCTCCGAGATCTACTTTGACCGCGGCCCCGAGTACGGCTGCGGCAAGCCGACCTGCGGCGTGGGCTGCGACTGCGACCGTTATATGGAGATCTGGAACCTCGTGTTCAGCCAGTTCGACGCCGACGGCAAGGGTCACTACGAGCGTCTGGCACGCCCCAACATTGATACCGGCATGGGCTTGGAGCGTCTGGCCTGCGTGATGCAGAACGTGGGCAACCTGTTCGAGGTGGATACCGTGCAGAGCGTGCTGCATCATGTGGAGCACATTGCAGGCAAGACCTACAAGCAGGATCCCAAGAACGATATCTCCATCCGCGTCATCACCGACCATATCCGCAGCTGCACCTTTATGGTGTCTGACGGCATCCTGCCTTCCAACGAGGGCCGCGGCTATGTGCTGCGCCGTCTGCTGCGCCGTGCCGCCCGCCATGGCCGGATGCTGGGCATCGACCACCCCTTCCTCGTGGATCTGGTGGAGACCGTCATCCAGTCCAGCGAGTCCGCTTACCCCGAGCTGCGTGAGCATGACGCCTACATCAAGAAGGTCATCGGCACCGAGGAAGCAAACTTTGCCCGCACCATCGATGCCGGCATGAACATCCTGAACAACATGATCGACCGTCTGGAGAAGGCACACCAGAAGCTGCTGAGCGGCATGGACGCCTTCAAGCTGAACGATACCTTCGGCTTCCCGCTGGATCTGACCAAGGAGATCGCCGCCGAGCAGGGTCTGGAGATCGACGAGGACGGCTTCCACGCAGAGATGAAGAAGCAGAAGGAGCGTGCCCGCGCCGAGCGTCTGAAGAAGAACATCTCCGGCTGGAGCGAGGATCTGTTCGGCGCACTGGAAGCCGAGCCCACCGTCTTTACCGGCTACGACACCCTGACCGACAAGGGCACCGTTGTGGCGCTGAGCGATGAAGAGACTCTGACCGATGCCATTGCCACCGACGAGGAGGCAAAGGACGGCGTGCTGGTGGTGCTGGATAAGACCCCCTTCTACGCTGAGATGGGCGGTCAGGCTGCCGACCACGGCGTGCTGAACGGCACCGAGTGCAGCCTGCGTGTGCTGGACGTGAAAAAGACCCCCAAGGGCTACTACGTCCACACCTGCGTGCTGGAAAGCGGCATTGTGAAGGTGGGCGATGTGCTGACCGCACAGGTGGACAAGGGCTACCGCATGGCCATTGCCCGCAACCACACCGCTACCCACCTGCTGCAGGCCGCCCTGCGTGAGGTTCTGGGTGACCATGTGCATCAGGCTGGTTCCTATCAGGATGCCTCCATCACCCACTTCGACTTTACCCACTTCAGCGCCGTGACCCCCGAGGAACTGGCACGGGTGCAGAAGATCGTCAACGATAAGATCTTTGACTCCATGAACGTCACCGTGCAGGAGATGCCGGTGGAGGAAGCCAAGAAGCTGGGCGCAATGGCTCTGTTTGGCGAAAAGTACGGCAAGGTGGTCCGCGTGGTGGATATCGAGGGCTGGTCTACCGAGTTCTGCGGCGGCACCCATGTCAAGAACACCGCCCAGATCGGCGGCTTCAAGATCGTCAGCGAGTCCTCTGTGGCTGCCGGCATCCGCCGTATCGAAGCCGTCACCGGCCGCAACCTGCTGATCCGTGCAAACCTGCAGGAGGCTATGCTGCATGATGTGGCCAACACCCTCAAGGCCAACAACGTGGCTGCACTGCCCGCCCGCGCCGAGGCTGTGATGGCTGAGAACAAGGCCATGAGCCGCGAGCTGGAGGAGATGAAGGCGAAGATCGCCGCCTCCAAGGTGGACAGCCTGTTCGATAATGCCGAGGAAGCAGACGGCGTGAAGATCGCTTCTGCATACTTTACCGGTACCACCGGCGACACCCTGCGCGGTATGTGCGACAGCATCCGCGACAAGGCCGTGAACCCCGTGGTGGCTGTTCTGGTGGGCAAGGCCGAGGATAAGATCACCATGGCTGTTACCGTGAACAAGCTGGCACAGGAAAAGGGCCTGAAGGCCGGTGTGCTGGTCAAGGAACTGTCTGCTATCGCCGGCGGCAAGGGCGGCGGCAAGCCGGACTTTGCAATGGCCGGTCTGAAGGACGAGACCAAGATCGACGAAGCACTGGCTGCTGTGAGCGCTATTGTCAAGAAGGCTCTGGGCTAAAAAAGATCCATGTCCCCGCCCGGTGCCGGATGCGCGCCGGGCGGTGGGCTTTTGTAGAAGCAGGAAGGAGTGTTCCCCATGGAAGATTGTCTGTTTTGCATGATCGCAGAGGGCAAGATCCCCTCTAAAAAGCTGTACGAGGATGACCAGGTAGTGGCATTCTACGACATCAACCCGCAGGCAAAGGTGCATTTCCTTGTGGTTCCCCGCAAGCACATCTCCTCTGCCGCTGTGCTGACCGAGGAGGATGGTGCTCTGCTGGGCCACATCTTCGCCGTCATCGCAAAGCTGGCCAAGGAGCAGGGATTGGAAAACGGCTACCGCATCATCTCCAACGTGGGCGAGGACGCAGGCCAGACCGTGAAGCATCTGCATTTCCATGTTCTGGGCGGCGAAAAACTGCCTGTCTGATTCCAATACGAAAGGGAGATTTTGATTATGGCTGAAACTTATACCCTGCATGTTGCAGGCCTGACCCGTGAGCTGACCATCTGCAAGGTGAACGACCACATGGACATTGCCGCATTCATCATGCTGGGTGATGCCGAGCTGACCGTGGCCGCTGCTGCGGAACTGCTGAAGAAGTGCCCGGATTTTGATATCCTGCTCACCGCCGAGGCCAAGGGTATTCCGCTGGCACACGAGATGAGCCGCCAGAGCGGCAAGCCCTATATCTGCGCCCGCAAGGGTGTCAAGCTGTATATGCCGGACCCCGTTGTGGTGGAGGACCAGTCCATTACCACTGCCGGTAAGCAGAAGCTGGTCATCGACCGCAAGGAGCTGGACAAGATGAACGGCAAGCGTGTGCTGGTGGTGGACGATGTCATCTCCACCGGCGGCTCTCTGAAGGCACTGGACGCGCTGGCTGAAAAGACCCAGTGCACCATCGTGGGTCAGGCCGCTGTTCTGGCCGAGGGCGACGCTTCTGAGCGCAAGGATATCATCTTCCTTGAGCCGCTGCCCCTGTTCTTCCACTAAGCTGGGATGCGCCGCCCGCTCTGCGCGTTCTGCGCCGGAATGATGGGCCTTAGTTTCCTGTGGACTTTTTTGCCGCAAACGGAGCTTTTTATGCCGTTTGCGGCATTTTTTGTTGCCTTTTTGCTGCTGCTCTGCATCCCGCGCCGCAGCCGCAAGCTGGCGGTCTGCCTGCTGCTGGGCGCGCTGGCCGGGCTTTGCGCGGTGTACACTACAAACGCCCGGCTGGAGCGTACCCGGGCAAACTATGCTGGGCGCACCGTGCTGCTGACCGCCGAGGTGGAGCGCGCGGACAGCACCTATTTTTCGGACACAGTGGACGCGACCCTGTGGGTGGAAAGCGTGAACAACAGCCCGGCGGGCTTCCGCATCACCTGTGCTGAACTGCCCGCCTGTGCGGCGGGGCAGCGGGTGCAGGGCCGGTTCACGCTGCAACAACCGGATATGGAAGAACGGACGGCGCAGTACGCGGACGGTATCGCCTTGCAGGCAGAGCCCTTGGCCGAAAAGCCGCAGCTCACCGTGCTGGGCGAGAGTGGCAGCTTCCGCGCCCGCACCCACCGCTTGCAGCAAAAACTGAGCGAGAGCCTGCGCCGGGAGATGCACCGGGACACCGGCGGCGTGCTGGCTGCCATGACGGTGGGCGACCGCAGCGGGCTTTCGGCGCAGCTGCGCAGCGCCTACCGGGGCGCAGGGCTTTCCCATGTGCTGGTGGTCAGCGGCATGCACGTTTCCATCCTGTGCGGGGATATCCTGAGCGTTTTGCTGCCCTATCGCTGGGAGCAGAGCTACCGCCGCCGCAGACGGCGCACAGTCTGGAAAAGCCTGCTGGCGCTGGTGCTGATGGGCGTGACCGGCTTTACGCCCTCGGTGCGCCGCGCCGCCGTGGCGGTGTGGGTCAGCGCCTTGGGCGTGTGGGTGTGGGGACCTCCGGACGCCCTCACCTCGCTGGCGGCGGCGGGCATCCTGATGACTGCTGCCAACAGCTATGCGGTGTGGGATATCGGCTTTGAACTCTCTTTTGCGGCAGTGGTGGGCACGGTGGCGGGTTCTGCCTGCATCCGCCGGATGCGGGACGCCCGGGACAGGCGCTTCTGGGGCAAAGCAGGGGAGAACCGGCAAAGGCCGGTCAGACGTCCGTGGTACAGCAAATTGCCGAAGGGGGTGCAAGGTCTTGCAGAAAGCGCCTGCATTGCCGCCTGCGCCTCGGCAGCTACCTTCCCGGTGCTGGTGCTGCGGGGGTTGAGTGTCAGTGCGTGGGCGGTGGTTTCCAGTATCGCAGTGCTGTGGATGGTGCAGCCGCTGCTTTTGCTGGGGCTGGCGGTAGCTTTTGTGGGACTGGTGCCGTGGCTGGCACCGGTGCATGGGGTGCTTTCCCGGGCGGCAGACCTGCTCACCGGGCTATTGAATGGCTGGGCGGTCTGGCTCAGCACAAAGCCCGGGGCGTCCATCTACTTTGACACCGCCTACGCGGCGCTGGTCTGTCTGCTGCTGTGCGGGCTTGGGGTGCTTGCCTTCCGCTGGCGGGTGCGTCTGCGGGTGGCAGTGCCGGGCATTCTGCTGGCAGCAGCGGTGGGCATCGGGCTGGGCAACGCCCTCAGCCGGGACGTGGTGCACATCGACCTTGTGGGCAGCGCACAGGCACCTGCGGTGGTGGTTGCCCAGAACGACCGGGCAGTGGTGCTGTTCCGGGGCGGCAGCGCCGCCCAGCGTGCGGTGGAAAACCAGCTGGCACGGCGGGGTGTGCGCACCGTGGAACTGGTGGTAGACCTGCGCATGAACGCAAAAACCGCCTGCACCCTGCCCGCGCAGCAGGGCATCCGGGCAGAGCGTCTGCCGGTCAATGCCAGCCGTAAGCTGCGCTGCACCCCGGCGGCGGTGGAACTGCTGCGCACCCGGGAAGGGTGTCTTGTGCGGCTGAGCATCGGCAACCGGCAGTTTGTGACCTTGAGCGGAAAGGCAGAGCTGGCGCAGCCGCTGCAAACGGAGTGGCTGGTGGCCTCGGCCAAAAAGCCGGAGGTGGTGCAGTACCAAAAGCTGCTGGCGCTGCGCAGCTACAGCTGGATGCCGCCGGAAACGCAGTACACTGCCTCCCTCAGTCTGCGCCGCACCGGCGGCGAAAGGCTGGGGTAGCGCTTTGCAATCCGGGCCGAGTGTGGTACAATACAAAGAGCAATTTATAACAGGAAAGGGGCATTTGCATGGCCACGGAAGCAAAACTCCGGCAGCTGGCCGACAAGGGCTGCCCGGTCTACTATTTTTATTCCAGCGAGCGGTATCTGGTGCGGCAGGCAGTGGCGGCGGCGGTGCGGGTGCTGTCGGCAGACAGCGACGAGGACGCTACCATCCTGGACGGTGCCGCCCCGGAGCTGGAACAGCTTATCATGGCAGCGGGCACCATCTCCTTTTTTGGCACCCGGCGCGTGGTGGTGCTGCCGGAAATAGACCCCGCTGCCTACGGCAGCAAGGATTTGGACGAGCTGTGCAGCACCCTTTCCAGCTTGGAAAACGCCGTGGCAGTGCTGGGCAGTGTGTTCCCGCTGGAGCGCAGCAAGCTCAAGCTGGGCAAGCAGGCGCAAAAGCTGCAAGCCCAGTGCAAAGCCATCGGCTACACGGAGGAGCTGGCAAAGCCCCGCCCCTTTGAACTGAAAAATCTGATGATGGAGCGCGCAAAGGCGCAGGGCGCAACCTTGCCGGACGGCGCAGCCACCGCATTGCTGGAGCGCTGCGGCGAGGACCCGTTTCTGCTGGAAAACGAGGTGGACAAGCTCTGTGCCCTGTCCGGCTACCAGACCGTGAGCGCCTCCATGGTGGCAGAGATGGGCACAGTGAGCCTTGAAGCGGATGTGTTCGAGATGATCCGTATGATCACAGCCAAAAACGCCACCGGAGCCTGCAAAAAGTTACAGACTCTGCTGCGGCTGCAGCAGGAACCCATCGCCATTACAGCGGCGATGATTGGCAGCTATGTGGACCTGTACCGGGTCAAGCTTGGGGCGGCAAAACGGAAAAATTACAGTGCAGTGCACAAGGATTTTGGCTATAAGGGCAGCGACTACCGGCTGAAGCGCTCGGCAGAGACTGCCACCCACTACACCCTGCCCCAGCTGGAGGCCTGCTTGCAGGTGCTGCTGGAGCTGGACCAGAGCCTGAAAAGCCAGCCTGTGGCGGCGCAGACACTGCTGGAAACAGCACTGTGCCGTCTGGCGCTGGCGGGGAGCGGAAGATGATGCAAAGCGAGATGATCCATACCGACCGGGTGCTGATCGTGGAGGGCAAATACGATGCCGTCCGTCTGGCGCACCTGACCGATGCCATGATCCTGCTGACGGATGGTTTTGGCATTTATAAAGACAAACAGCGCCAGCAACTGTTCCGGGCGCTGGCGCAGAAAAACGGTCTGATCTTACTTACAGATTCGGACGCGGCAGGTTTCCGCATCCGCAACTACATCACCAACATGGTGGGTGCGCAGAACGTGGTGCAGGCTTATGTGCCCGCCATCCATGGCAAGGAAAAGCGCAAGGCGCAGCCCGGCAAGGAGGGTCTGCTGGGGGTAGAGGGCGTGGATGACGTCCTTGTGCGGCAGGCACTGCTGGACGCCTTGGGCGCAGAAGCCGGAGCCGCGCCGGTGCGCCCGGCGGGGCGGCAGATCACCTATACCGATTTATACGAGTGGGGGCTTTCCGGTAAGCCCGGCAGCGCCGAGCGCAAGGCTAGACTCTTGAATGCGCTGGGGCTGCCGCCGCGCCTTTCCAAAAAGGAACTGGTGGAGGCTTTCAACCGCCTGTACACTTTTGAACAACTGGACGAATTGCAGTTAAAAATTTTGCAGGAGTGAAAAACTAGCTGCGCTTGCCCCACGCCTGCCGCAGCAGTTCCAGTGCGTGGGTCTCCAGCCGGGAAACATAGCTGCGGCTGATGCCCAGCAGCCCGGCGGTCTCCAGCTGGGTCAGGGGCGGCTGCCCTGCCAGCCCGTACCGCAACAGTAAGATCTGCCGCTCCCGGGCAGGCAGAGTGTCCAGCAGCTGCCGCAGCCGCCGGACATCCTCCTGCCGCTCACAGCTGTCCTCCATGCAAAAGCCGTCCTGTATCACGTCTGCTAAGGTCAGCGCCGAGTCCCCGTCGGTCTCCAAAGCTTCCTGTAAGGAGACGGTCTGCCCGCTCTTGCGCTCCCGCCGGAACTGCATACGAATCTCGTTTTCAATGCAGCGGCTGGCATAGGTGGAAAACCGCGCCTTGCGTGTGGCATCAAAGGTATCTACCGCTTTCATCAGCCCGATGGTGCCGATGGAAACAAGATCTTCCTGATCGCCCGGCAGGGCGTAATATTTTTTTACGATATGCGCCACCAACCGCAGATTGTGGCGGATCAGCTTTTCCCGGGCGGCGGCATCCCCGGCGCGCAGGGCGCTGAAGGCGGCAGCTTCTTCCCGGGCTGTGAGCGGACGCGGAAAGCAGCCGCTTTCCAGATGGAGTGCCAGAAACAGAAATTTTGTGGCGAAAAATTGTAGCAAGGTCAGCAGCACACGATATCCCTCCCGGTACATAGTTGTTAGATTGTATGAGCCGGGGCGCGGATAGTTGCCGGAGAAGCCTTTTGTGCGCAGCAGCTTTTCTGCGAGGGAAAAGCGTGGTATATTGAGGGGGATAACTCGGAATTTAGAGGTGTAAGATGGATGCAAAGTGAGCAACAATTTCTCACTCTAGTTGACTTGTCCACCGATGCAAAGACCCTGTACGGCATCCTGCTGGACCGCATGAGCCTGTCCGTGAAAAACGGCTGGTTAGACGGGCAGGGGAGAGTGTATATCATTTTTCCCATACAGGAGGTTATGGATGCGCTTGGCTGTGCCGATAACAAGGCAACGAAGCTCTTCCGGGAGCTGGAAAACGCCGGACTTGTTGAACGGAAACGCCGGGGCTTGGGAAAGCCGAACCTCATCTACGTCAAAAACTTTGCAGACCAACGATACCACAATCGTGATAAGAACGATTCCGGTAACGCTGATTCCGGGGAACAGGATGCGGCAAAACAACGAAGAAATAAGACTGAGTGGAATAAAACCGAGGGGAGTGAACCTGATCCTTTCTCTTCCGACGCGGAGGACGAACCGGATGAGCGCACACGGCTGGAAGCGTATTTTATGCAGTCGTTGGAGGTGGGCTTGCTGCTCCGGGTCTGCCCGGATGAGGAGGACACTATCGATCAAATCGTGAATCTTCTGGTGGATACCTGCTCTTCGAAACGCAGAATGCTGCGGGTGGCAGGGGACGACAAGCCTGCGGAGGTCGTGCGCAGCCGATTCATGAAGCTGAATGGACGAGACCCAAAACGCGCCGTCCCTGTCGCAGGCGCAGCGAATGAAAAAGCTGGCGCAGGAGGAAAAGTTCACCTATGAAACCGCCTTTGCCATTATGGGGAAAGCCAAAAAGGATGAACTGGATAAGGTGGTCATCAAAAACGATACCCTGAAAAAGTATTTTCCCCGCAGCTACACGCCCCGGCAGATGGAAGATGTCATCATCAAGCTGCTGGAACAGTGGCAGCGCAGACAACAGCGTCAGAACGAACGCTGACAAAATCGGAACCGAAAGACCCATGAGGTCTTTTCTTTTTTGCAAAATTTTGGAGGACAACGACTATGAATACCACGATTGATTTCAAGACCGCAAAGACCATTGAGAACATGAGCCGCAAAATCGACGGCATGGAGCGTGCCATTTCCGGCTTCTTCAACAAGATGAGCGACATTGCAGAGCGCAAGCACGGTGACCCGCAGGTTTATCTGGCGGCAGTCGGCCCGGCGAGGGACCTGAGCGCCATTCTGCTGGAAGAAGCGCCCGGCATTCTGCCCTGCTTTGACGAGACGGATGACACCTTCGGCATTTCCAAGGAGCTGCCCGTGGCGGGCTGCTACAACCCCAAGCAGGTGCTGGAGTTGTCGGGCAAGCGCTACCTGACCGGTCCGGTCGTCTTCGTCCGCTTCAACATGGAAGGCGAGTATGTCTCCCTGACGATGGGCGACCTGCACTGCATTCAGGAGTATCTGGAACAGCACAGCACGGCGCTTATGGCCGACGGCAAGAACCTGAACTGCATCTGCCTGGACTGAGGAGGCCGCAATGATGAGCTCTTTTGTGGGCTTTGCTTTCTTTGAACTGGGCGTTTTCTGCGGCTTTTTTGCCGCTTCCCTGATGCAGGCGGCACGAACCGGAGAAATTGTGATTACGGTAAAGGAGGATACGGATGGAACAGGAAAAGAATACCCTTTCGGTGCTGAAAATTGCACCGGGACAGTATCCGCAGCAGGTCGAGATCGATAACGACCTGAAAGCCTTGCAGCAGGCGGTGGGCGGTTCCATCGGCGCAAGCTACCCTTTTGAAGATCAGGTTGCCATCGTTTATAACGATGACGGCAAGCTTATGGGTCTGCCGCTGAACCGGGCCTTATGGGACGAGGATGGGCTGATGTACGATGTTATTGCCGGAACCTTTCTGGTGGTGGGACTGGGAGAGGAGGACTTTGTATCGCTCTCCCCGGAACTGGCGCAGAAGTATGAAGAAGAATTCCATCAACCCGAAGCTTTTCTCCCTCTGGGGCGTCGCCTGATGGTCATTCCGGTGCCGGATGAATCGGTTCAGAATGACGCAGAAAAGGCTGTAAACAAGCCCCCGGTGGAACATGACCGCTAAGACGATTTTCTGCACAGGAGGTGGTAACGATGCAGGAAGAAATC
>NZ_JBBMEO010000008.1:0-107947 GCF_040096515.1 Faecalibacterium tardum
TGTGCCAGCGCACAAAGCCGTTCATTCGTCTGCTTCATGGGCGTTTTCCTGCTCTGCGGCAGACTGCAAGATTCCCAACAGACCGCTTCGCAGCTGTTCCAGTGCTTCCGGCGTGGCTCCTTTCATGCCCGAAACGCTGTCCAACATTGCATCCGTCAACTGCTCTGCCGTGATCGTTGGGTGCTGCACATCCTGCCCTTTGGTCAATTCGGTGAACATCTTCTCTGCCACTTTCTTGCTCATGGCTTCCTGTTCGGCGTAATGGCTCCCGATGCCCTTTTTGATTTCCTTGACCGCTGCCATGAAGTACATCTCAATGTCATCAAGGTCACCTTGGTATACTGGCTTTCTTCGGAGACTGATGTCCTTTGCGGCTTTGGCTGCCTCCGGGGTCTTGACCCTTGTGCGCAGCAGGGTGCTCAGTGTCGTGAGCATGGCGTTCTGTGCCGCGATACCGGATGCAAAGGTATCATCAAAATACTGCGCTATGCGGTAAGTAAGCTCTGCAAAGCGGGCGTTTTCCAACAGCAGGTTGATCACCTCTGCATTGACACGCCCTGTGTAGAGGTTCTTTGCGGCTTCTACGGACAAGCCCAGTTCGGCAATGTCGTAATTCTTGCGGTCGGGGATATTGGTTTCTCCAAGCAAAAAATCCGTGGACACGTTGAACAGCCTTGCGATCTTCAGCACCTGCTCATGGGTCAGAGTTCCTTTTGCGCCACTGATAAAACGGTTGATGGTGCTCTTGGAGCAGCCGAGTTCCTTGGCAAGTTCTGGTTGGCTGATGTTGTGCTCTTTCATCAAGTCCGCAAGACGGATGTTGGATGGTGCGGGCAGATATTCCTGTGCCATGTGGTCGGCCCTCCTTTTTGAGCTTTTTCCTCATTATAATACGCTCTTCCGTTTTGTTCAATATACGTTTTCCTCTCTGCCCTTGCTGTTGCAAATCTGCAACCAGTAAGGGCTTTTTTCTTTTTCCGTTGCAGTTTTGCCGCTTTTTTGCTCTTTCTGCAAAATTCTCCGTATATTCAGGCACAAGACAAAAAATACCAGAGTTCCCACGCTAGGGACTCTGGTGCAACGCACGAAACAAAGGAGGAATGCCCTTGAGCCTGTATCAAACTGTCAAGTCCGCCATCACCGTTCGGCAGGTGGGAGAGATGTACGGCATGGAGCCAGACCGCCATGGCATGGTGTGCTGTCCATTCCATTCCGACAGCGACCCCAGCATGAAGCTGAACGACACCTATTATTATTGCTTTGGCTGTGGAGCCAACGGAGATGCCATCGACCTCACCGCCAAGCTGTTCGACCTGAACCCCCGGCAAGCCGCCGAGAAGCTGATAAATGACTTCGCGTTTGCGAAGCAATGCAGTCCCCAGTGGGGACTGCAAGTGACAGAGCGGTCTTGCGTCAGCAAGATGGAGGGGCCCCGCCCCGACAAGCTCTGGCTTGACCCGGACAAGCCGCCCGCCAATGCCATCGCTCTGCCGCCGCCCAAGCGTGGCCTGACAGACGAGCAGTGGGCAGACATCGCCTACTGCCTGCGGGTGCTGACCGATTATCTCGACCTGCTGCACGACTGGCGAGAGCGCTACAAGCCCACCACCCCGGAGGAGCCGCTGGACGAGCGGTTCGTGGAAGCTCTCCACATGACCGAGACCGTCGAGCACCTGACGGACTGCGTTGCATTTGGGACACCCCAGCAGAAAGCCGCTGCCGCCGCACAGCTGCTGTCCGGGTCGTACCTGCTGATGCTGGAGGAGCGCACCGACCGCCTTGCTCTGGCAAAGTGCGCCTGATAATTTATTCACCTGAAGTGGTAGGTCTCACCGTGAGACCTACCACTTCACTTTCCTAAAGGAGAACCACCACATGAAGAAAAACATTTCCCGCAACCCTTTATGGCCGGACTGGTACAACGGTAAGAAGATCGATGAAGTCCAGTTTGGCCGTGCCTTTCTGGAACAGTGGCCGCTGAAATGCGTCAACGGTACGCTGTACACGCTGGACGGCCCGGTGGAAGACGAAAGCGAGATCAAGCAGCGCATCTTGGAGAACATCGAGGAATATGTCACCTCTGGCCTGTCCAAAAAGGTCACCAACATTCTGGAGACCATCAAGCTGCTGGCTTTTTCCGACCCGTTCCCCATCGAGCAGGACTGCATCCACCTCCAGAACGGCGTGTACCATCTGCCGGACGGCTCTTTTCAGGAAAGCCGCCTGTTCTGCCAGAACCGCCTGCCGGTGAAGTACGCCCCCAAAGCCCCCAGCCCGGACCGCTGGCTGACCTTCCTGCACGAGCTGCTGGACGATGCCGACATCCCCACCTTGCAGGAGTATCTGGGCTACTGCCTGATCCCCAGCACCAAGGGACAGAAGATGATGCTCATCGTTGGCAAAGGCGGCGAGGGAAAGTCCCGCATCGGGCTGGTGCTGAAACGGCTCATGGGGGATGCCGCCAGCAACGGCAGCGTCCAGAAAGTGGAAAACAACCGCTTTGCCCGTGCCGATCTGGAACGCCGCCTGCTGATGATCGATGATGACATGGACATGAACGCTCTGCCCAAGACCAATTATATCAAGACCATCGTGACCGCCGAAGCCAAGCTGGACTTGGAGCGCAAGGGTGTCCAGAGCTACCAGCGGGATATTTACGCCCGGTTCCTCTGCTTTGGCAACGGTGCGCTGACCTCACTGTATGACCATTCGGATGGCTTCTTTCGCCGCCAGCTCATCCTGACCACCAAGGACAAGCCTGCCGACCGCACGGATGACCCTTTCCTTGTGGAGAAGATGTGCGCCGAGTTGGAGGGCATCCTGCTGTGGTGTCTGGAAGGACTGCACCGGCTGGTGCAGAACGATTTCCGCTTCACGGTCAGCGAACGAGCCGCCGCCAACGTGGACACCATCAAGCGCAGCAGCAACAATGTCATCGACTTCATGGAGTCCGAGGGCTATTTCCGCTTTAAGGCAGACTACTCCATCAGTTCCAAAGATTTCTATGAAATCTACAAACTGTGGTGCGAAGATAACGCCTGCCACAGCGTATCTGCCATCCGTTTCAGCGCAGAACTGCGCCAGAATGACCGCCGCTACAACCTTGAAGCCACCAACAACATCTACCTGCCCGGTGGCCGCAGGGTGCGGGGTTTTGTAGGCGTCGAGCCGCTTGTCCACCCCTGTCCGTAAAAAGTGCATTTTTTTACGGAAGAAGTTCGTACAACCTGTACGGTCTGTACTTGTACGCACCTGTACGGCGAATTAAAGCAAATTAAGACGTGTTATCGTTTATATTTCGCATTTCCGTACGTCGTACGAACCGTACAGGTTATTTGAAGTCCGTACGCAATTTTTTCAGATGCGTACGGAGCAATCAAGTTCGCATTGTGCGAACTTGATTGTAGCTCTCCCGCAGGAGGCGTTCCCCCTCGGAGAGTCCTCGAAGAGCCCACTACACTTTGCAGCCCATAGGGATGAAAGTGTTATAGTGGGTTATTACACTTCCGAAGAAGTGCATCTTCGTTCCCCGTCACCTTTCGATGAACCTTGAAAGGAGGGATGCCCTTTGGCAAGAAACGATGGCGTTGACCGCACCAGTGTCCGGAATCTCGCCGTTTCGGACAAGGCCGTTGGCAACACCCAGCAGCACAATGAGCGTGAAAAGGACAGCTATCGGAACCCCGACATTATCCCCCAGCGCACTGCATGGAACGTCCACTTCAAAAAGCCAACTGCCAGCTACACCGACCTATTCGCCCAACTGGAAGCCGCCGGAACCATCTCCACGCGCGGCTTGAAGCCGGATGCCACCCATTACTGCGAGCTTGTCTTTGATGTCAACTCGGCCTACTTTGACAACCACGGCGGCTACGAGTTCGCCAAGCAGTTCTATGAGGATGCCTACCAAGCTGCCGTTCAAATCGTGGGCGGTGAGCAGTATATCCTCTCGGCAGTCATGCACGCCGATGAGATCAACCGTGCCATGACCGAAGCATTAGGCCGCGAAGTTTACCACTACCACCTCCATGTGGTCTATGTACCTGTGGTGGAAAAGCAGATCCTGTGGTCGAAACGCTGCAAGGACAAGGCACTGGTCGGCACCGTCAAGGAGACTGTCATGCAGGTCAGCCGGAGCAAGAAGTGGGCATCCAAACCTCTGCTGGACGAATCGGGAAAGCCTGTTTTGCAAAAGAACGGCAAGCCTATCCTGAAGAAGTCGTACAGCGTCTTGCAGGACAACTTCTTCAATTTTATGCGCGCTGCCGGGTACACCGATATAGAGCGCGGCGAACGTGGCAGCACCGAAGAACACCTGACCGTCACCCAGTTCAAAGTTCAACGGGAGCAGGAACGGCTGGACAGCCTGACCGCCCAGATTGACCAGAAAGAGCAGCACCTCATCCAAACCAACAAAACCCTCTCCAAGACCGAAAAGGAACTTGCCGCTGTGCAGAAAAAGGCCACGCTCACAAAAGAAGCCCTCATTCATGCGCGTGATCTGGATTATATCGGCAAGCGCACCTTTCTCGGCAACTACTCGCTGACCGAAGAAGAATTTTCCAAACTGAAAAAACAGGCTGACCACGGCTATATGATGGACGTGGAGAACCGTCGCCTGAAAGAAGAACTTTCCACGGCCAAGAAGGAGGCCGTTCGTTGGAGCAACAAGTACCACGACCTGTGGTACGACGTGAAACCCTATCTGGATGCTATGCGCCGTGCGCCAGAACTGGTGCGCGGTTTTCTGGAAAAGATTCTTGCCCCCAAGCAGGAGTGCACCATGAATGTGCCACAGCGAAACCGCAGGCATGGGCAGGATATGGAACTTTGATTTTCGGAGGATACTGAATGGATAATAGAAGCACTGATATGATGAACGATGCGATTGACCTTTGCTCCTGTTATGAGCCTATTTGTGAACCACCTGTCAATTTACTCGAAGAATGGCAGGATTCGGAGTACGCGGGTCCCGAACCTACTCTTGAGAACACGTCTTACTATGTTAAAGAGCCAGACGGTACGCTCTATTTTTACTGTGGCAACACCAAAATCAAAATGACCGAACATTTCGCAGAAAATGGAAAATCAGTCGGCACACTGCTGGAAGATGTGATTCAGTATTCAGCTAACCGATGCGCCTGATGATAAAAACGAATTGAATCCAGCCCACACTTACGGTATAATGGAAGCAGAAGTATTGTAAGCGTGGGCTGTTTCTTTTAAGAAGGAGGCTCTACTATGAAACAGCCTAACAATACGATGATCTATAACACTGCACTGTACCTTAGACTAAGCCGTGACGATGAATTGCAGGGTGAAAGCGGCAGCATCCAGACCCAGCGCATGATGCTTCGTCAGTATGCAGAGGAACACGGGTTGACCGTTGTTGGCGAATATATCGATGATGGTTGGTCTGGCACCAACTTTGACAGACCGGGCTTTCAACGGATGATCGACGATATTGAGGAAGGCAAAATCAACTGCGTTGTAACAAAGGATTTATCCCGTTTAGGTCGAAACTATATTCTGACAGGTCAGTACACGGAGATCTACTTTCCGAGTAAAGGTGTCCGCTATATTGCTGTCAACGATAATGTGGACACTCTCAACGGCGAAAGCGAACTCGCTCCGTTCCTGAACATCCTGAATGAGATGCACGCTCGCCAGACCAGCAAAAAAGTCAAGGCCGCTATGCGGACAAGATTTGCGAACGGTGCGCACTATGGTGCATACGCTCCTCTGGGATATATCAAAGACCCCGACAAGTCAGGGCATCTTCTGGTAGACCCGGAAACGAAGTGGATCATTGAGAAAATCTTTGATCTTGCGGTGCATGGACACGGTGCGGCCAGCATCACCCATATTTTAGTAGATGAAAAGGTTCCCACTCCCGGCTGGTTGAATTTTCAGCGGTATGGCACATTTGCTAACATCTATGCAGGAGCGTCGGAAGAGAAGTCCTACGCATGGACGGTAGCGCAGGTCAAAAGTATCCTGAAAGAAGAAACCTATATCGGTCACAGCGTTCACAATAAGCAGAGCAACATCTCTTTCAAGAACAAGAAAAAGGTGCGGAAGCCGCAGGAGGAATGGTATCGTGTGGAGAACACCCACGAAGCTATTATCTCTGCGGATGTGTTCCGACAGGTGCAGGAGCAGATTGCTCATCGCCGTAGAAAACAGAAAGACGGAACAACGCAAATCTTTTCCGGGCTTGTAAAATGTGCGGATTGCGGCTGGTCGATGGCCTATGGTATGAATAAGCAGAACAAAAAGCCCTACGGCTATTACCATTGCAGCAAAAACGGACAGGGCTTTCACCAATGTTCCATGCACTATATTCGATATGATGTGCTGTACACCTATATTCTGGCAAGAGTGCAGTATTGGTCGCAGCAAGCACAGCAGGATGGAGATAAACTCTTGCAGCGTTTACTGAATGCCAGCGACAAAGAACGCAACACCGCCAAGAAAAAACAGACTGCCGAACTCAAAAAGGCCACAAAGCGTAAGGCAGAGGTGGACAACCTGTTCGCCAAAATGTATGAGGACTGGTCTGTTGGACGCATTACGGAGTACAATTTCAATATGCTGTCCGAAAAGTATCAGGCAGAACAGCATGAACTGGACGAAAAGATTCAAGAACTTCAAGCCGAACTTGATGCAGCCGTTCAGACCGCTGTTGACGCTGAAAAGTGGATTGAGTTGATGAAAAAGTACGTCAACCCCACACAATTGACCGCCGAACTTCTAAATGCTCTGATTGAAAAGATTCTCATTCACGAAGCTGTCAAGCATGAAGATGGCACCAGAGAACAGGAAGTTGAAATTTTTTACCGTTTTATCGGCAAAGTCGAGTGACGCATTATAAAAGGGTGTGCAATCGAACGGTTGCACACCTAGTACATAACCAATATCTTTAAGTGAGGGATTCTCCGTTGTCACTCCATGAGATGATGGCGGTTAAAAATAAGAATCTTCTGAACTTTGTGCAGGACTATCAGATTCACCTGATTGACCCTGCAAAGCTAAGCGCAGAGGATTTGGAAAGATTCTCTTCAAGTCTGAGAGAAGTCATTGGATACATTAAGTATTCCAAAGATAAGAAACGCTTATCTGAATTTTTGACTGATAATCCGCGTATGCTGATAGAAGCAAACGCGGCGAGGGTTATTAAAGCAGTTACGAATACACCGCTGGATATTCCAGAGGGCGCGGAGGTGATTGATGTGTGCAAAGCTGTTGAGGAAATGATGAACGAAAGCGAAGAACGAGGCGAACTCAGGATGCTCGTGCAGCTTGTTCGAGATGGAGATTTGAAGCTGGAACGTGCTGCTGAAAAAGCAAAAATGACTGTCGAACAGTTTGAAAAGGTAATGGAGAATACTCCTTTGCAGGCGGTATAAGATAAACAGAATATAGAAAACAGATAAGCCCTACAAGGCACAAATTGGTTCACAAAACCGATTGAAAGCCTTGTGGGGCTTATTTTTTTGTGCCTTTTTCAAATTTATTTGTGAAAAAAGTTGTCCAAGACTTGACATCGGGCGGTGATTATGGTTACTTCGGCAAAGGCGATACGGGCTATGCCCAGTACATGACGGCGTTCAACCGCAACTTCGGCGGCTCGTCCGGCGGCGGTGGTGGCGGAAACCACAACAACAATGGCGGTGGCGGCGGGGACGGCAGCGGGTGCGGCTGCCTGATCGCTATTGCAGTGGTCGTGGTGCTGATCCTGATCGTCTTGGGTGGCTGAATCAATCCCTGCAGGTGAAACACAGGTTTTCCCTGTGGGGATTTTTTGAATCCGCTTGTAGAAAGCAACGGTCTATGGTAGGATGAAACCAAAGATACACAGGAGGGCTTACACATGGTTTTACTGGTTGTGGATACACAGAAAGGTATCGTGGATGAATGCCTGTATGCGTTTGAAAAGTTTGTCAGCAACATCAGGAAACTAATCCGGACTGCCCGCGAACAGGGAATCGAGGTCGTCTATGTCCAGCATGACGATGGGCCCGGCACCGGTTTCTCCATCGGGGACGATGAATTCGAGGTCTATTCCGGGTTTGCGCCGCTGCTGACTGAAAAACGGTTCGTCAAAACCGTATGCAGTGCGTTCAAAAAAGAAAGCGGTCTGCTGGAATATCTGACGGAAAAGGGCGAAAAAGATGTGATGGTCTGCGGCATCATGACCGACTTCTGCATCAATGCAACGGTGGAGGCAGGCGTTGAGCATGGTCTGCACATGATCGTTCCTGCCTATGCAAATTCCACGCAGGACAACGAGTACATGACAGGGGAGCAGAGCTACCACTATTACAATGAATTCCTCTGGCCGGACCGCTATGCCGATTGTGTGCCCATGGACAAGGCGCTGGAGCTGCTCAAAAAGTGAGGTGTTTACAATGATTTCTGAAAAAGCCAAAAATCAGATTCAAGTGGTGCAGGGTGACATTACTAAACTGGACTGTGACGGCATCGTAAATGCGGCCAATCGCAGTCTGCTGGGTGGCGGCGGTGTGGACGGTGCTATCCACCGAGCAGCAGGGCCGGAACTGCTGGCTGAGTGCCGCACGCTGCACGGCTGCCGCACCGGAGAAGCAAAAATCACTAAGGGCTACCGGTTGAGAGCAAGGTATATCATTCATACGGTAGGCCCGATTTATTCCGGCACAGCAGAGGATGCAGTGCAGCTGGCGGATTGTTACCTCAACTCGCTGAACCTCGCCAAAGAGCATGATATCCACGGCATTGCGTTCCCGGCAATTTCGACCGGCGTGTATGGTTACCCGCTGGAAGATGCCACGGAGATTGCAGTTAAAACGGTGGCGCAGTGGCTGGAAGATCATGCGGATTACGCAATGCAGGTGATTTTCTGCTGCTTCGATGCCAGGACGGAGCGGGGGTATCAGGCAAGGCTGTAACCGGAAGAGGTGTGAGAGATGGGCTTTTTCAAAAAGCTGTTTACAGGGATCGGTTTTGCGGCAGGATTTCTGCTCTTCGGATGCTTGTCAGTGATTGTGTATGCGTCCCGTGGACGGCATAAACCCTGCCATCGGCGCAGCAGCTTTTGGAACACACTGGAGCGCTACCTGATTTTTTCGTGGATCTGTGAAGGTGTGCGCAGCAGCCGGAAACGAGCGGAAAAGTCCTATTATCAGCACACAGGCAGCGATTTCTGGCAGACGCAGACACGGGTTCGACCGGAAAATGTTAAAAATGCTGTTCCTGCGGTGAAAACACCAAGGCCGGAGGCAAAAAGCACGAGCACAGGTGCAACGCGGTCGGTAAAACCAAAGAGAACGGAGCGTCCTTCTGCGGCACAGGAAGCATCGGCAGCACAAAGCGGTGCCAAAAGCGTGTCGGTGCCGACTGTACTAGGGCAAAACGTTTCGGAGGCTGACGCAGAAAAGCACAGCGAATGGTCAAAGCCTAAGCCAGAGCCCAAGCAGGAGCATACTGCGCAACAGCCAGAAGCCAAAGAAGTACATCAAAAGTCTGCACAGCAATTGGAAGCAGAACGGCAGCAGAACCTGGAAAACCTGCGTGCTGCAATGCAAAAACAGATTTGCACCATTCATGCAGATGTGGAACTCCCGGCAGGGAAACTGAATGACAGTGGGTCAGCGGAGCAGAAACTGCATGTCCTGTTGTACAAGTCCACGCTGCCAGAAAATGACCTGAATCGGGCACTGGACGAGCTTCGGACGGAGCGCAGGCGGGAAAAAGCCCAGTATCAGGGCGCACCCTTTGCGGATGTGTTTCTGGTGAACCTGATTTTGTCCGATGAGGACAGTGAACGGGCCTGCATCGTGGATGTGGGGGATACCGGCATGAGCTATGTGATCCCGTGGAGCAGCATCCCGCAGGAGCTTCAGCAGCCGCTGCGCCGTTATGTGGCACAGGCAGACGGAAAGCTCTGCGGCTATTGCAAAGAGGACCTCTGCAACACCGAAAACGGACGAATGATCGTGGAGCTGTATCTGGGCAAACAGGAACATCACGTTTCGAGGATATTGTATTGAAATAGCTGCACAACCGCAGCTATTGGATTGAAAATAAGGCTGAAGCCCCAATTGCTCCAGCCAATGTCAGAGTTTCTTACCGATGACGGCGAGATAAAGGATTATGATAATCCGGAACATTTTGTGCATATCACGCTGGATGCGGATGGAAACGCAAAGAGCGATCGTGCTACGGTCAAAGTAGAAGGATAATCGTCAGTCATTACGCAGTTCCTACAGAGTGACAGCGTTTCAGCTTGAAATGCTGCCACTCTTTTTTGTTGTCTATATCACAGATAAAATAGCGTTCCATCTTGAAAACAGCGTAAAGATTTATTATAATAAGATAAATAGTTGTGACTTCTGCAAAGGAGGGCTGAATCATGGCAGCGCAGCGCACCTATCTGGCAATCGACCTGAAAAGCTTCTATGCCTCGGTGGAGTGCGTAGACCGTCATCTGGACCCCCTGACCACCAATCTGGTGGTGGCGGACGCCTCCCGCACCGAAAAGACCATCTGCCTTGCGGTGTCGCCCTCCCTGAAAGCCTACAAGATACCCGGCAGAGCACGGCTGTTTGAAGCCGTTCAGCGGGTGAAAGAGGTCAACGCCCAGCGGCTGCAGACTGCCATCCGGCAGCACAAGGCAGTCCGGGGAGAGGACGGCAAATACCACTTTGCCAGCACCTCTTTTGATGCCAACGCCCTGAACGCAGACCCGGCGCTGGGGCTGAGATACATCGTTGCGCCGCCCCGGATGCAGCGATATCTGGACGTTTCCACTCAGATCTACAAGACCTACCTCAAATATGTCTCCCCGGCGGATATCTACCCCTACTCCATTGACGAGGTTTTCATTGATGTGACGGGCTATCTGCCCTATTACCACATGAGCGCCCACGAGCTTGCCATGACCATGGTGCGGGAGGTGCTGTATAACACCGGCATCACCGCAACGGCAGGCATCGGCACCAACCTCTACCTCGCAAAGCTGGCCATGGACATTGTGGCAAAACACATCCCGGCGGACAAGGACGGTGTCCGCATTGCAGAACTGGACGAGCAGTCTTACCGGTATCTGCTGTGGAACCACCGCCCGCTGACGGATTTCTGGATGACCGGTCCCGGCACCGTCAAGCGGCTGGAAGCCCACGGCATCTACACCATGGGGGACTTGGCACGGTTTTCTATCCACGGAGAAGATCGTCTGTATGAGATTTTCGGCGTGGATGCGGAAATTCTCATCGACCACGCATGGGGCTATGAGCCCTGCGGTATGGCTGAGATCAAAAGTTACAAGCCCAGCACCAACAGCATCAGTGAGGGACAGGTGCTGACCTGCCCTTACCCCAACGATAAAGCAAAACTCATCGTCCGGGAGATGGCAGAGATTCTGATGTTCCGGCTCACCGAAAAGAAGCTGGTGACGGAATCCATCACCTTGGAGATAGGCTACGACCGGGAGAACGTGGACAAGGGCGGCTACCGTGGTCTGACCCAGACCGACCGCTACGGCAGGGTCATCCCCAAGGCAGCCCACGGCACCGTCCGGTTTGATGCCCCTACCAATCTGGGCAGCACGATTATCAACGAAAGCGCAAAGCTGTTTGAGCGCATCACCGACCCGGCACTGACGGTGCGGCGCATCACCATCAACGTCAATAAGGTCACGCCGGACGAGGGTATCTATCAGGTGGACTTTTTCACAGACACCAAGAAGCTGGAAAAGGAGAAAAAACTCCAGCAAGCCATGCTGGGCATCAAGAGCAAGTACGGCAAAAACGCTGTGCTGAAAGCCAGCAGCTACGAAGAGGGTGCCACCATGCGCCAGCGTAATGCGCAGATCGGCGGGCACAGCGCAGGAGGTTCGGCGGGAGGTTCAGATGGAAAACTACAAAAATAGCAAAATCGGGCTGGAGACTGCCCAAAAGTACGGGGACATCCTAGAGATGGAACGCCCCCACACGGAAGAATCCCTCCGCAAGCACCCCCGCATGACCCTTCAGAACCGTGCCAAAATCTTCTCGCCCTTCTCTCCGCTGCGGGGCTATGACGAGCAGCTTGCCGCAGAAAAGCAGCGCACCGAGCGTGTGACCAAGCGCATTCTGACCGAGGAAGAAATGTCCGCCCTGTCTGATAAGCTGATGCAGGTCACCAAGGGCATGACCATCACGGTGCGGTACTTCAAAGAGGATACCGCCCACCCGGAGATTCCCGCAGTGGGCAACTACATCACGCTGACCGGAAAAGCGGACCGCATCGACCCGGTGTTCCGCACCTTGCAGGTGGGCGAAACCGTAGTGCCCTTTGAAGATCTGGTTGAGATCAGTGGAGAAAGCATCATGGAGATTGACCAATATCTCGGCATTACAGAGGATTAAGCACAAAAAAGACCACCAGCCGTTTCCGGCTGGTGGTCTTGCTTACTTATGCTGTATCGCCGGGAGCGGTTTGATTTTATTTCCGACTTTTTTGCGTTCCAGTGAGAACACCATATCTGGAGTGCGTTCAAAGAAATCTATGTCACGTTTCCAGCTTGTCCCACACTTGCAATGGAACAGCCCTGTGAACTGCTGTTTCATCTTGCGCCGCAGTTTGGGCAGATATGTTTACTTGCCCCTCATATTGCATTACTGGAGTTTTGCAAGGATTTCTTCAGCCGTCATACCGCTGGCAAGCAGCTTCTTCAGCACATCTTCTGCTTCGCCTTTCTTTGCTTCTTCTGCTGCCTTTGCTTCGACGGCAGCTTTTTTATTTTCGGCTTTGGTAAGTTCCTTGGTGGCGGCTTTCAATTCTGCTTTCTTGGCTTTCAGCTGCGTCTTCAGATCATCGAGATTTGCAGTCAGCGCAGCAACCTCAGATTCGATTTTTTCCTTTTCGGCGGTCTTTTCTGCAACGACGGCTGCATAATCAACGTTGGCCTTTACAATACGGGTCTTATTCTTGCTTCCCTTGGGTCTTGCCATAATAATTTCCTCCCATAATAAAACCATCTCTATATGGTGATATTCTCAGAATTTCATCTGTCTGCATATTCTGGCACCATTGACATAAATGTCATTTGCCAGTTCTGTAACAAGCCGCATATCCTGCCAGGTTTCACACTTATTCCCCATAAAAGTAATGTTATCAAAATGGACATCATGGACACGTACTTCTTCTGTCGGTGTCTGATACCCCCGGATCATGGAGACCGGGATATCTCCGTTCAGCACCTGGATATTATCAAAATAGATATCATTAATCTCTCCTTTGGCAAGCTGTTCCGTATATTTGCAAAGCAGAACCTTAATATCGAACAGTTTCTGTTCTGCCTGCTCTACTCTGATATTTTTATAATGTATATCATGAACATGGCCGCCATCTGCCTGATGGATGGAAAGCGCCGCACCACCCATGTTTCCTTCATACTGGCAGTGTATAATATCACAATCCTCAAATACTAGGTCGTGGATTTCGCTCTGGAGGGCATAACCAAGCTCTATGGCATTACCGGGTTCTGCATTCCAGATCACGTTATTGTGAACACGCACTTTTGTTACGTCACGTACCGTTGACGGATCTTCAAACAATCTTTGGGATTTGATGCAGATACTGTCGTCTGTGGAACGGATAAAGCAATTTTTTACCTCTACGTCCTGGCTGCTCGTAATATCAATACCGTCTCCCGTTACAATCCTCGACATAATATTCATATCATCAATCACAACATGGTCACACGCCGCAGGAACTACATGCCAGGAAGGACCGTCTACAGCAGTAAAGCCTTTTAAGAGTACATTATTACACCACTTGGCATAGATAAAGAAACGGTCTGCATTACTGTCCGGCAGATGCCAGCAGGCTCCGTTGATAATTCCGTTTCCTACAATGGAAATATTGTCACAATGGTCTGCGTATACACAACCTGATACAACAGCACCTTCCTCTATGTAAACCGTATCATTGGACTTTAAGGTAAGAACTCCTACATTATATACCTTGCCCTTTTCAAAACAGATGGTGGTATCTGCCGGCTTCTCAATCCGGTGCGAGCAAAGCACAAACAATGCATCATGAAGACCACCATCTGTCTCTACAGTAAACTTTCTCGGTTCATCAAGATGGATATGGACTGTTTCTCCTTTTACCAAAGGAACTATGCCAAAGCTGGACGGACGGATTTCAAGTTTTTCATATGGTGTATGGATTGAAATCTCCAGATCATACGCTTCGTTATCTACTACTACAACATAGTCAAACGAATCTGTATGGTATACCACACGCTCTGTTCCATTGCAGGTAACACTGTATTTTGTTGATTTTTCCAATTCATCTACAGATTTTAAAATAAATCTCGGTTCCTTGACCGGGTCCGGATTAGGATAATAAATCAAATCATTTTCAAAATCCTTCATATCTCTTTTCTCCTCGCTCCATCATAAATACTTATGATTCATACTGCCTATAATCAATTACCAGAGCTATTATTTAATTCTTCGTTAATCTCTTTGAGAATCTGGTCACCACCCTGATTCTTCCAGTTTTCAACAAAAGTATCAAATTCGCTGATATCTGCTTTTCCCATAATAATCTTTGCAAATGTTTCTTCTTCCATTTTTTTAGGTTAGCCCATTTTGCCTGCATGGTTTCTGTCTGACCGCTATATGCATTGTAAACCGGTATATATTTATCATTTAATATAAGTATATTCTTTCTGTCTCGAAATGGCAATACTTTCTTAGACAACAAGAGCGGAGCCCTTTGCAAGGCCCCGCTCTTATTCATAGAGAAAACCACAAGCTATGCTTGTGGAAGAAAAGAGCCGTAGCGTTGAAACGGTAGAAAAAGAACCTCCTTTTGCTATAATTAGAAGCGGGTAACGCCAACCGCATAGGGCCTTTGGCTCGGCCTACTTTTTGGAGCTGGGCCTCTCGTGCCAGCAGCTCGAACAGAATATCCCGGCCCTCTTTACCGACCCCGCGTGCGGCCATGTGCTGCGGGCGAAAGGCTTCGTACAGGACGAGAACGGCTGGGTGGAGCTGAACGCCACCGCCGACGGCCTGACGGCAAACGCTATCCCCAAGGGGCAGGAAGTGCTCATCGTGATCGGGGAGGGGCTGGAGAAAGAACGGATTGAGGTGAGATTAAAGGGGTAAGGCGGATCCCCCGTATATCGTTGTATCTTTCCATAAATAGTTTGTCTCCCGCCCAAAGTAGGCGTATAATAGGGGAAAAGAAACGCTAAAGGAGAATCCCCTATGAACGACACCGCATTGCGCAAACCGACTGCCCGGCGGGTGGTGGGCATGGTGGCGGGCATCGTCATCATCGCCCTTGGCATTGCGCTTTTCAAGCAGTCCCACCTCGGCAACGACTCCATCAGCGCCCTGAACATGCGGCTGGCGGAGCTGCTCGGCATCTCGCTGGGCACCCAGAACCTGTGCACGAACATCCTGTTTTTCCTGCTGGAATTCTGGTTCGGGCGCAAGTACATCGGCCTTGGCACCTTCGTCAACGGCATCTGCATCGGGTACATCGTCACGGCGTTCTATGACCCCATTCACGCCCACTTCGGCGACGCGCCGTCGCTGGCGGTGCAGTTGGCGTGGGTCATCGCGGCGGTGCTGGTCACGGCGCTGGGCGCTTCTCTCTACCAGACCGCCGACCTCGGCATCGCGCCCTACGATTACCTTTCCCTCGGTCTGCGGGACTACACAACCTGCCCGTACTTCGGGTGCCGCATCTTCACCGATGCGCTCAGCGCCCTGCTGTGCTGGCTGCTGGGTGGCCTTGTGGGCCTTGGCACCTTGATTTGTGCGTTCTGCCTTGGGCCCTTCATCCAGTTCTTCGACCGGACGTTCTCCCAGAAGGTGCTGCAATACAAACCGAACAATTGAGAAACCCCGCGGCGTCAAATCATACGCTGCGGGGGTCTTTTTTATTGCTGCCGTTAAGCAGAAAATGAAAATGAAGGAGATTTATCTTTCGAAACCGCCTGTGGACTGCTGCGGCGATGGGGAGCCATAACAAACCCATCAGACAGGCTTTGGAAGAAGTAAATGGAGTAAAGATTGAAATACAGAAAAATCGCAGACGGCATTTTTCTTGACCGTTCCAACCGCTTTATTGCCCATGTGGGAGTGAATGGAGCAGTGGAAACCGTCCATGTCAAGAACACCGGGCGGTGCAAGGAACTGCTACTGCCCGGTACGGCGGTTCGGCTGGAAGTGTCAGATAACCCGAAACGCAAAACAAAATACGACCTTGTGGCGGTACATAAGCAGGGGCTTGGTTGGGTCAACATGGACAGTCAAGCACCCAACAAGGTAGTAGGAGAGTGGCTTGCAAAACAGGGCTACGACTATATCAAGCCGGAATTCACCTATGGCAAGTCCCGCATCGACTTTTACATGGAAAAGGGCGAACAGAAGTACCTGCTGGAAGTCAAGGGCTGCACACTGGAAGTGGACGGTATCGGCTACTTCCCGGATGCACCTACCGAGCGCGGCGTGAAGCACCTGCACGAGCTGGCGCAGGCACAGCAGGCAGGGTATCGGTGCGCAGTGGCTTTCGTGATTCAGATGGAAGGCATCACCGAGGTGCGGCCAAATGTCAGCACACAGCCGGAGTTTGGTACGGCACTGACCGAAGCAAAGGCCGCAGGTGTGCAAGTACTGTTTTTGCTCTGCCATGTAGGGCGGGATGGTCTGGAAATCGTGGAGCAGAGGGAAGGCTGAAAAAAATTTCAGAAAACCTCTTGACCCTGACGCAGCGTCATAGCGTATACTGTGGCTGTCGCAAGGGAGGACAGCAAGATGATGACAGTGAACGAAGTGAGCAAGCGGACCGGAGTGAGCATCCGGACCCTGCAATATTACGATAAAATCGGTCTGCTGCGCGCGGCGGGCCGTACCGAAGCAGGCTATCGGCTGTATGACGATGCCGCGCTGGAACGTTTGCAGCAGATCTTATTGTTCCGGGAACTGGAATTTCCGCTGAAGGACATCCAGAAAATCGTGGAGAATCCTGCTTTTGACCGGCAGAAAGCACTGGAACAGCAGATCACACTTCTGACATTGAAAAAGCAGCATCTTGAAGATCTGATCAGCCTTGCGCAGAAAATTCGATCCACAGGAGGAATGGTTATGGACTTTACCGCATTTGATACGCAGAAGATCAAGAAGTATACCGAGCAGGCCAAAAAGGAATGGGGCGAAACGCCGGAATACAAAGAGTTTGAGGAAAAAACTGCCCATAAGACCGAGAAAGAGGTTAAGGACATGAGCAGTCAACTGATGGACATCGTGGCGGCATTCGGCGGGATGCAGAGCAAAGACCCGGCGGACTCTGAAGTGCAGGCACAGGTGAAGAAGCTGCAGGAGTTTATCACAGAGCACTACTATAACTGTTCCAAGGTGATCCTGAATCAGCTGGGGCAGATGTATGGGGCAGGCGGAGCATTTACGGAAAACATCAATGCTGCCGGCGGTGCCGGTGCCGCAGAATTTGCGCAGAAAGCCATTGAGATTTATTGCAAGTGAGCCCAAAAACGCTTTGCGTGATTCAGTTACAGAAATCATAAATAGGAAATGTTATCATATAGATACAAGAAACACACCGATAACATTCCAATGGAGGATTTCGATATGAAGGCAAAGTTTTACATCTGCAATCACTGCGGCAACCTCGTCACTACCATCCATAACGCAGGCGTTCCGCTGGTCTGCTGCGGGGAGAAGATGAAAGAGCTGGTTCCCAATACGGTGGAAGCCAGCGGCGAGAAGCATCTGCCGGTGGCAGAGCTTTCCGGCAGTCGTCTCACGGTCACAGTGGGCGCGGTGGAGCACCCCATGGCGGATGTTCACTATATTCAGTGGATTTTTGTGGAGACTGAGAACGGCGGGCAGATCCGCTATCTGAATCCGGGGCAGGCTCCCAACGCGGTGTTTGAACTGGGAAGTGAAAAGCCGGTGGCCGTTTACGCATACTGCAATCTGCATGGGCTCTGGATGACGAAACTCTGATACAATCAATGCAAACGGGGAGTGATTTGATGTCGCTCCCTGTTTTTTGATGAGAACTTTATGCGGTTCTTTGGGTTCGGAACTGTGTATAAATGGGATGGATATCTGCTGAACGGAGATGCACTGCATAACAACCATCTGAGGGAAAGACTGACGTTTCTTGCACAGGAATTAGAAAAGATTACGGCAGACCTCCCGGTATGGGGATAGGAAAAGCAAAATCCTCTTTTTCAATGCCCAAAAGCGTGGTAGAATAGGTAAAAGATTCAGTATCTGAAAAACGGAGCGCGCAACAATGAAGATTCTGGTCAGCGCCTGCCTGCTGGGCGAAAACTGCAAATACAGCGGCGGAAACAATTACAATCAGGCGGTCTTTGATTTTGCGCGGGGGCATCAGGTGGTTCCGGTCTGCCCGGAGGTGCTGGGCGGCCTGCCCACACCGCAGTGCCCGGCGGAAATCGTGCAGGGTGTTGTCACGAACAAAGAGGGCATCAATGTGGACCGGGAGTTCCGAGCGGGCGCAGCCAAGGCCCTTGCCATCGCAAAAGAAAATGGGGTGGAGCTTGCCATCCTGCAATCCCGCAGTCCCAGCTGCGGCGTGAAGGAAATCTACGACGGAACGTTTTCCGGGACAAAGATTCCCGGACGGGGTGTTTTTGCCAAGATGCTGATGGACGAAGGCGTCCGTGTTCTGGATGCCGGGGAGTTGCCTAAAATTATCTTGAAAAATGAGGACGGAAAATGTCAATCAAACTGATTTGCAGTGACATTGACGGTACGCTGCTGCAATACGGCAAAAAGGAACTGGAAGACGAGATCTTTGAGCAGATACGGGAGCTGCATCGGCGCGGCATTCTGTTTTGCCCGGCATCCGGTCGGCAGTATACCAGCCTGCGCAAGCTCTTTGCACCGGTGGCGGACTGCTGTGTGTTTCTCTGCGAAAACGGCGGCGTGATCTATAAGGACGAACAGTGCATCGCCAAGAATCCGATGCCGCGCGCGCTGGCCGAAGAAATCGCCAACGACCTGTGGACCCGCAGCGACGGGCAGGGCGAAGTGATGCTCTCCGGTCAGAATACCGCCTACCTGATGGAGCGGGGCATGGGAATGCTCCAGCGCATCCAGTTCATCGGGAACAACTATCAGATCATTCATGCCCCGTCTGAGGTGCCGGAGGAGATCACAAAAGTATCGGTGTATCTGCACGAAGGCGTAGAATCTTACACGGAACGGTTTGTCCCACGATGGAAAGAGGCGAACTGCGCTGTGGCAGGGCCGTACTGGATCGACACCACCTTTGCCAACAAGGGCATCGGTGTGCGCAGCATCTGCAAAACTCTGGACATCGACCTTGCCGATGTGATGGCTTTTGGCGACAATTATAACGATGTGTCGATGCTGGACATTGTGGGTGTGCCCTACATTATGGATGGTGCCGCCGCACCGCTGCGGGAAAAGTACCCGAACCATACACCCCGCCCAGAGGATGTGCTGCGGGAGTTTTTGAAGTAGAACTGGATTTTGAATGTGCGTGTTCAAAATTTGAAATGATACGATACAAGCTGCACGGCTCTGCTGGAAGAACTGCGCTGACAGGAGAATTTTATGACAGAGCGTTATTGTGAAGGTGAACGGTTTGCTGACCTGTCGTTCACCGAGGAGACTTTTGAGGATTGCGACTTTACCGACTGCGTGTTTGTGGATTGCTCTTTTACCAAGTGCGAACTGAATCATACCACGCTGAACGAGTGCAAATTCGTGCGGTGTGAGATCATAGGTCTGCGCAGTACCCATTCCTCGGTGCAGTCGCTGGATTTTGAGGACTGCCGCCTGAATGAAATTGAGTGGGCACCGCTGATGTCCAACGGTGCCTTCCCGGACCCTATCCACACGCTGAAAGAGTGCAGTCTGAAATATAACACCTTCACCGAAATGAACTTCAACCGCTTCGACTTTTCGGACGGCAACGAAATTGTCGGCTCCATGTTTGCCAAATGCGAGATGCAGCTGGCGAATTTCAAGGGCGTGGAACTTCACGAAACGGAGTTCTACCAGTGTGACCTGCGCAAGGCGGATTTCCGGGATGCTACAGGCTATAAGGTGGACATTCTGGGCAGCCGCCTGAAGGATGCAAAGTTTTCCCTGCCGGAAGCGGTGAATCTGCTGGCAGATTTGAAGATCAAGCTGTCGTAAGAAGGAGAAAAAATGCGTCAACTCATCATTGCCCGAAAAGACCTGCAGATGTCTCCCGGTAAGCTGGCGGCGCAGTGCTGCCACGCTTCGCTGGCGTTCCTCACCGACCCCATCGGCATGGGACAGGGCGTGGAACCCATCGAGAAAGACGGAGAAATTACCGGCTATCGGGCAGAAATCATGTTGGAGAAAGCAACCTATGAAGAATGGTTCGATGGCTCTTTTACCAAAACTATCTGCGGGGCAAAGAACCGCAATCAACTGCTAAAAGCAAAGACAATTGCCGAGGAATTGGGCCTTGTGGAAAACAAAGACTTCTTCCTTATCCGGGATGCCTGTCACACCGAGCTGGAGCCGGAAGAATTTGATGAAAACGGAGAAGGCATGACCCTGACCTGCATCGGTTTCCGCCCGCTGCCGGATGAAATTGCACATCAGATCAGCCATAAATTTCATTTGTATTGATAGAATTCCTTTATTTTATAAGCATTTTCCACAGTCACTGCAGCCGTTGCAGATCAACTTGCTGCCGCAGGTCTCGCAGTTTGCGCGGAAATGAGGCACATAGAGATCTTCCTGTGGGATGGGGTAGCCCCAGTCGTCCACGAGGTCAAAATGAATGGGCCTGCCCTGAGAATTCATGCCGGATTTACAGGCCATTCGGCTTTGCAGTTGCTTGTTTGGCAGGTGGTAGCGCCTGCCGTCCTTGATGAACACGGTGCCGGTCTCGATAAAGCAGAAGGTCACGTTGGCATCCACGCATTCCTGCCGGAGAGACTTGACCCAATCAAAATTGCAGGGGCGGGCACCATCATAGTTTTCGCCGCCGCAGATGACCTGCTCGATTTGCCCGGCGGAAAGGTACTGCCGGATGCTTACTGGCCCGATGAAGGGCGCGCACATGATGCCCTTGTGCTTGAAGGGCAGGTTAAACAGAATGGGAATGCGCTCATCGGCGCGGCGTTGATTTTCACAGGTGACGTTGAAAAAGATGTTGTCCCAACCGCTGCCCCAGTCCGGCGGCAGGCACTCCCGCACCCGCTGCGGCCGCTTTGTGAGCAGGAAAAACACCACATCGCTGCGTTGGCGCATGATGTCCCACGCTTCAGCCCGCCACGGGTCGGCTTCTTCCAAGAAAAAATCCGAGGTCATGCAGACCCGGATCTGCTCACCACTCTGGATTTTGTAGTGTCCGGTGCGGTCTTTCTGGAGCGGATAGGAAAAGCCGCTTTTCGTTTTGTAGATCTCGGCTCCGTTCTGGTCCCGCATCCGGTCGAGAAAATACATGTAGCAGTTCTGGCAGCCCTCGCTGCACTTGACGCAGCCGTGCCATGGATTCCAGATGTCGTGCAGGAAGCTCACCTTCTTTCGGTACCTATTATTATAATAGCTGCGCGGACAGGAAACAAGAGCACCCCTTGCACCGCCCCGCCGGATGTGATAGGATTAAACAAAATTTAATAACGCTTTGTATGAAAACAACTTTAGATAGAATTCCAGGATGATACAACAGAAAGGAATTTGACTATGGCACGATATAGCGTGAATAATTATACGGTGGATGTGCTTTTGGCGGATATAAAATCCGGTAATATTGCGATTCCGGAAATGCAACGTCCATTTGTATGGGACGCAACGCAAGTGCGTGATTTGATGGATTCGCTCTATAAGGGCTTTCCGGTCGGATATATTATCGTATGGCAAAATCCAAGTGTAAAGTTGAAAGACGGAACAGTTGCAATAGGGAAAAAAGTTCTGATCGACGGGCAACAGCGTATTACTGCTATGGCGGCTGCAATTGTGGGACAGGAGGTTTTAGACAGCCACTATAAATGGAAACGGGTCTGTATTGCGTTTAACCCCATTGACGAAATATTTGAAGTGGCAAATTCCGCAAATCAAAAAAGCAGTAAATGGATTCCGGATATTGCAAAAGTGCTGGATGTGTCCTTTGGTTCTTTTTCTTTTGTGATGGAATATTGCCAGAAAAACGGAATTATGGACAAAGCACAGGAAATCAATGACACAATCAATCGGTTGAGGGCAATACAAAATAATAGCATTGGTGTTATTACGCTGGCAGAAGATTTGGATATTGACAGTGTAACGGAAATTTTTATTCGAATCAATTCTAAGGGTGTGGTTCTGTCGCAAGCAGATTTTGCAATGTCTAAGATTTCTTCGAATGAAATATATAATGGAAATGTGACCCGAAAAACGATTGATTACTTCTGTCATTTGTTGGAGTCTCCGGAGGATTTGAAAGAAATCAAGAAAAATGATGCTGAATTTGCGGCGAGACCGGAATTCGAAGCTATAAAGTGGGCAGCTGCAAAGAATGCACCGATTTATCGCACATGTTATACGGATATTCTTCGTGTTGCATTTACATATAAATTCAAGCGAGGAAAGCTAGCAGATTTGGTTAGCTTGCTTTCAGGTCGAGATTTTGAAACGCGTGAATTTAAGATCGAAATAGAAGAAAGGTCGTTCAATCAATTACATGAGGCAGTTCTGCAAGCGGTGAATCAGACAAATTACGAACGGTATTTGATGATTGTGCGCTCAGCGGGAATTGTGAAAAAATCGCTGATTCGTTCACAAAATGTTTTGAACTTTGGCTATGCGCTTTTTCTTGCACTTCGTGAACGAAAAGTGGATAGTAATCAAATTGAAAAGATTGTACGCAAGTGGCTGGCTTTGTCTATTTTGACGGGAAGATATTCTTCTGGCTCGCCAGAGTCTGCATTTGATTACGACATTAAGAGATTTTTTGCTTATGATGATCCGATGCAGTACCTGAATATCACAGAGTCGGGCGAATTATCTGAGGCGTACTGGAAGGTAAATCTTGTTCAACGGCTGAACACATCGGTTGCGAGCAGTCCATATTTTAATATGTTCCTTGTGGCACAGGTCAAGGCACACGATAAAGGCTTTTTGTCGATGGAAATTGATATTGAGTCCATGTTGGAAAACAGAGGCGATATTCACCATTTGTTCCCGAAAAATTACTTGATAAAAAATGGAATTGTGCAAGCACAATACAATCAAATTGCGAATTATGCTTTTATTCAACAGGAAATCAATATTAAAATTAAAGATAGTTCGCCAGCCCACTATATGACTGAAGTGATAGGGCAATGCAATACGAAAAAGCCTGTTTATGGTGGAATCATAGAACAAGATAGGCTGGCTGAAAATCTTAAACAGAATTGTATTCCAGACGGATTTGAAAGCATGGAGATTGGCGACTATCAGGATTTTCTACAAAGGCGTCGGGAACTGATGGCTGAGAAAATACATCAATACTATGATTCCCTCTGATTTCAAAGGCGAAACTTGATATAAAGGGATGCACTTCGCAATGCGGTCTCTCTGGGCGGTGACAGTGACACCCTTGCCTGCATCACCGGCGGCATTGCCGAAGCTTTTTACGGGATGCCGCAGGAACTGCGGGACGAGACTTTGAAACGTCTGCCGGAGGATATCCAGGAAGGATATGGGCTGTTTCGGTGGAACATCGGCCAGAGATAAGACATTCGGAGAACCAAGGAGCAGATACAACACACTCGTGATGTGAAGTATCTGCTCCTTGGTTTTTAATAAGACTCGATGGAGGGCGTCTTGCATCGGCCTGAAAAATCCGATATACTGAACCCAGAGAGTATATCGAATTTTTTGGGAAAAGGAGAGAACGGTATGGAACATCTTTATGAAAAGGCACTGGAAAGTGCGGAATATATCAAGACGCACACGAAAAAGCGCCCGAAGATCGCGGTGGTGCTGGGCTCCGGCCTTGGCAAGCTGACCGCGGACTTTACGGACACGGAAGAACTGTCCTACAAGGATATCCCCAACTTCCCGGTATCTACGGTGGCAGGACACAAAGGCGCATTGTTGGCTGGCAAGCTGGGGGACACGGAAGTCTACGCCATGGAAGGCCGCTTCCACTTCTATGAGGGCTACTCCATGAAGGAAGTCTGCTACCCGTTCTATGTGTTCAAGCTGTTGGGCGTGGAAAAGGTGGTGTTGACCAACGCCTGCGGCGGCATCAACCGGGAGTTTGCGCCGGGCACCCTGATGCTCATTACCGACTTCATCAACATGATGGGCACGAACCCCCTCATTGGCCCCAACGATGAGCGCTTCGGCCCCCGCTTCCCGGACATGACCGAACCTTACAGCCTGGAACTGCGGAACCTTGCCAAGCAGACCGCCGATGAACTGGGCATTGCCTACAAGGAGGGCGTTTACATGGGCTTTATGGGCCCTTGCTATGAAACGGCGGCTGAAATTCGCGCCTTTGCGGGGATGGGAGCCGATGCCGTGGGCATGAGCACCGTGCCGGAAACCATGGTATGCAACTACATGGGCATGAAGGTACTGGCCGTCAGCTGCATCACTAACATGGCCACCGGCATCCAGACGGTCAAGCATAGCCACGCCCGCGTGCTGGAGATCGCAAATCAGGCAGGCGATACCCTGTGCCGATGGCTGGGTGCGGTGATTCAGAGAATGGAGTAAAAAAGATATTGAAAGCCATCGATCAAAATTTCCGGGCATCGCTACGGACGGCAGAGGAACGCCCCGTAGCTGGTACAGGCAGTCAAGGAAAAACGCGGTGCGACCATCTGCAAAGACCTGAAGGGCATCAAGGCCGATACGGTGCTGTGCCCCTGCCCGGAGTGCGTCCGCAATGCAGTGCTGGCCTTGGGTGCTGGATGAGCAGTCGAAAATATGAAACAGGCGTGCAGAAAACAACCCTTCTGATCACTATTTGCTGAAAAATTGCTGCGAAAAGTAATATACCTATTGACATGGTATGTAAATGGGTATATGATACAGGCAATTCGTCAAACAAAAAAGTGAAAGGAAGGGTTTTGTTATGCCCAGAATCAGCGAAATCAACCCGGAAACTGCACCGGAAGCGATCCAGAAAATCATTGCAGACCATCTGGCGGACGGCCACGCTCTGACCGCAGAAAAGCGCACATTGCTCCACAATGCAGCGGCATTCAATGCTGTGGAGGCCGGTTCTTATGCGCTGGATGATGAACTGCAGCGGCTCATCGGCAAGCGTGCAGCCGATTTTTACGAATATGCTATTTCCCAGAAAAACGGCTGCCTTGTGTGCAGCATTTACTTCCAGAATCTGCTCAAGAAAAACGGCATCGACTTTGAGAATTTTGCATTCACTCCCAAAGAGGAGATCCTGATCGAATACGGTCAGGCCATTGCAGAGGACCCCAAGCATGTGCCGGAAGAGCTGTTTGCAAAGCTGAAGGCAAACTTTACGGAGGAAGAGATCGTGGTCATCACGGCGATGGGCGTGATGATGATCGCCAACAACTACTTTAACGACATTCTGGATGTGACGCCGGACAAGCTGGTTTGAGCCGAAGATCGGGAGGGAAGAGCAATGGCAGGACTGGTGCATTCCATCGAGGAACTGGTGGGGCGCACCCCGCTGATGGAGCTGGACCGCTTTGAGCGGCAGCAGCAGTGCGGGGCGCACCTGCTGGCAAAGCTGGAGTTCTTCAACCCAACCGGCAGTGTGAAAGACCGGGCTGCGCTTTCCATGCTCAATGCTGCGGAAGAAGCCGGACTGCTGAAACCCGGCGGTACCATCGTGGAGCAGACCAGCGGTAACACCGGCATCGGTCTGGCCGCGTTTGCAGCAGAGCGTGGGTACAAACTGGATATTTTTCTGGAGCGGGGTGCCTCGCTGGAGCGGCGGCTGATGCTGCTGGCCTATGGGGCACGGCTTCTGGATTACAAAGATGCCACCGGGGAGCGTCCGGAGACGAAGCGCACCCACCCCTGGCAAGAGCCAGAGCGGGAGGCGACGCTGGATGAGATCGCAGCCTACTGCCGCCGCACCGGAGCTTACTTTAACAATCAAGCGGCAAACCCGGCGAACCCCGAGGCGCATTACCGCACCACTGGGCCGGAGATCTGGCAGGATACAGAAGGCCATGTGGATATTCTGGTTTGCATGGCGGGCACCGGCGGCACGGGTTTTGGCACAGCAGGTTATCTGCGCAGCCGCAACCCGAATCTGCAAGTGGTTCTGGTGCAGCCCCATCCGGACTCCCGCCTGACCCCGGAGCACCCGGATGCGCAGATCATAGATGGCGTTTTGCCGGCGTATGATGTGCCGGAAAGCGCACTTTCCGACTATCTGCGGCCAGACTGGAGCGATGCGTGCATCAATGTCCGCACCGAGGAAGCCTACGAAACGGCCCATGAGGTGCTGCGGGCGGAAGGACTGTTTCTTGGCACATCGGCAGCAGCGGCTTTGCACGCAGCGGTGCAGGTGGGCCGCAGACCGGAGAATCAGGGAAAGAACATCGTGGTCATCGTCCCGGACAACGGCATGAAATATCTGTCTACGCCGATGTACCGGCAGAAATGATAAAAACACGATGATGCGACTGAATTTTGAAAAGATTGCATAGGATTTTATAAAAGTATTATTCTTTCATGAATTTTAGCACTCTTCTATTGACACTGCTAATGAACGGTGCTATAACAGTGGCGTGCTCAGGAGGAAGGGCAAAAGGAGAGCCGCGAGGCTCCCCGGAAAGCCCTTCTGAATGGACGCTTCAGATTTTTTGCCCCGACCCGAACGCCGGGATTGGAGGAATGATTTATGCTTATGCCGACTGTTTTCCATGAAAACCTGTTCGATGATTTCTTCGATCCGTTCTGGAATGACGCTGCACTGGAACGTATGATGAACCGTGAGGCACGTGATACCTTTGGTAAGCGCGGTGCAAACATGATGAAGACCGATGTCAAACAGACGGACAACGGCTACGAAGTAGCGGTTGATCTGCCGGGCTGCAAGAAGGAAGACGTTCAGATGGATCTGAACGACGGCTACCTGACCATTCAGGCAGTGCGCAGCCACAGCAACGACGAAAAGGATAAGAAGGGCCGCTATCTGCGGCGCGAATCCTTCTCCGGCACCTGCGCGCGCAGTTTCTACGTGGGCGATGTGAAGAAGGAAGACATCCACGCAAAGTTCGAGGATGGCGTCCTGCACATCGAGCTGCCTGCTCCTCAGCAGACGAAGGCTTTGCCTGAGAACCCGAATCTGATTGCAATCGAGTAAAACGCCGGTCGTGTGCGCCAAGGCACAACGCACATAAAGTGGCCCCGGAGAGCTGTAACAAGCCCTCCGGGGCCATTTTTGTTTCCCGACATCTTTTCCGCAGCGGCAAGGCGTGGTAGAATAATGGCAGAACCAATCCACAGGTGAGAAAATCGAACTTCAGCCTGAAATGCGGAGCCGTTGCATCGAGCATCGCACATGATTCCCATAACCTGATTGTGGCAGGGGACAACGATACCGATATGATGCTGGCCGGCAACACTGTGCGGAAAAACAAAGGCGGACTTGCGTTTGTGGCAGATGGACAGGTCGTGGCAGAACTTGCGCTTCCGGTGGCCGGATTGATGAGCACCGAAAGCGCAGAGAGCGTTGCGGCGAAAATGCAGGCGCTGAACGATGCCCTCAAGGCACATGGTGTAGCGGAAGATATCGGCATCTTTATGACCCTCGCCTTCGTCAGCCTTCCGGTCATTCCCAAACTCAGACTGAATACATACGGCATCATCGATGTAGCGCAGCAGAAAGTCGTTCCGGCTGTTTTTTAATAGGCGATAACAAAAATACTGCCGGAGATCGACCTGAATGGTCCGTCTCCGGCAACAGAACAGTTCGTTTCTACTCTTAGAAGTGAGCCGCATCAAGAGAAAAATTGACGGAAATTCTTATTTGATAAATCGGAATTTGTAGAGGGGGTGTGATTATATGAAAAACAATAGTCCACAAAAGCAGGCTGCCATTTCTTGGATCATTTTGATGATAGGAATATTGCTCGCAGTAATAGGAGCAATGGCGGCAAAGGAGTACAGAGTAAACCTATGCCTGCTAATCGGTGCAATGGTTGTTGTTGGTGGTATTGTATATCATCTCACCATGATGAAATGTCCTTATTGCGGTTGCTCGCTTGTTGGTTATAGGCCGATCCCTAAAGAATGTCCAAAGTGTCATAAAAAATTTGAAGAATAAGTTCGCGTTTATCAAGGTGAACATTTAAGTATTAAAAACGGGAGTGAAACAAATGATGACCATTGCACAGATCATGGAAAAGATGATCGCCTTTTCCGAAGGGAATATCCATGACATCACGCACCTGAGCTGCGTGTGGACCTATGCCAAAACCATTGGTGAGCTGGAGGGGTTGGACGCAGACACGCAGTTTATTCTGGAGGTGGCGGCCATCACCCACGATATCGCCTGCCCGCTCTGCCGCAAAAAGTACGGCAACACCAATGGTAAATATCAGGAGCAGGAGGGTGCCCCGCTGGTGCGGGAGTTCTTGGCGGATACCGGCATGACGGCAGAACAGATCGACCGGGTGGCCTATCTGGTAGGGCACCACCATAGCCCGGCGCAGATCGACGGCATTGACTATCAGATCTTGATCGAGGCGGATTATATCGTCAATGCGTCCGAAAGCGGGTACGGCCAGCAGGCAATCCGAACCTTTATGGAACATACGATGAAGACGGCAGCAGGTATCCGGCTGACGAAAACAGTGTTTGGAGTGTAAAAATGATTCAGAAGCATTGCTTTGAATGCGGCACGGCATTGATTGAAAAAGAACTGGAAGAAGAGGGCATTGTGCCTTACTGCCCGAAATGCCAGCAATACCGTTTCCCGATGTACAATGTGGCGGTCAGCATGATTGTTGTGGATGAGGAGACCGGGAAAATCCTGCTTATCCAGCAGTACGGCAAGCCCTCTTATATTCTGGTGGCTGGATATGTGAACCGCGGTGAGGCAGAAGAACACGCCGTGGTGCGGGAAGTCCGGGAAGAAACCGGGTTGGAAGTAGAGCACCTCCGGTTCAACCGTACCAAGTTTTTTGAGCCGTCCAACACGCTGATGTGCAACTTTACGGCTTTCGTCAGAACCGCAAAGGCGCTGCATATCAACCACGAAGTGGACCGCTGCAAGTGGTTCACCCCGCAGGAAGCCAGAGAAAACATCCGTCCCAACAGCCTTGCAGCGGAATTTTTGAATGCGTATCTGGACGAAGTGGGGAATAAGCCGATGGAGATGTGATTCGTGGCTGTGCCACGGGAATTTTGACGGAAAGTATGGAAAAAAGTTGGTTCGGCCTGTTTCGGTTGACTTTTTATAAAGAATCGATATATATGATACTATATAGTATCAATAAGTATCAACTGCGAGGTGGACAGAATGGATGGGGCACAGTTTGCCAAAATGCTTTCAGATAAGCATTTGCTTGAACTCAATCGGATGGAATACAAGTACTCGACTGTCAACGTCAAAGAATTTGCCGAATTGCTGCGGCAAAACTTTGCGCAGCCTCTGCCGTTGACTGATTTTTCTGGAAATAAGCTGTTTTACCTGCCGAACCTCGCGCAAATTTCAACAAATGGTATGAAGCAGTTGCTCTCTGTCCCTGTCAGTGGACAAAACTTCGGTTTGTCGGCGATGACCGAGGAAATTTATGCTACTTTTCAAATTGAAAGTATCCGCTCGACCCGCAGCAGTATCCGTTATATCCTCGATGGTTATGCCCCTCGTGATGAACAAGAAGCCCGCATCTATGGTATGAAGCGCGGACTGGAGTTTATCGCGAATCGTCAGAATACGATCACCGAGGAGAATCTGCATCACCTATATCAGATCAGCACAGGGGATTATCTCCCGGATGAAGATCGATTACTGCCAAACCACTTTTATCGGCATGGCGAGGTTTTTATTGTGGGCGGTGAAGAACCCAGACCGGGATTTCCGGCAGAGCGGCTTCCCGGTGCTATGAAATGTCTTGTCGATTTTGCGAATGCCAATGACGGCATCAATGAGCTGCATAAGGCTGCCATTCTGCACTTTGCCTTTGCGTACTACCACCCCTATTTTGACGGGAATGGACGCACTGCACGGCTATTCCACCTCTGGTATCTTGTTCAGCAGGGCTATCCTGCGGCACTATTCACGCCGTTTTCCCGATACATCGCTGAAAACAAGGACGCATATTACAAAGCCTACGAACGCGTGGAGAGAAATGCTCTGATTTCCGGCTATACGGATGTGACTCCCTTTCTGTTCTACTTCTGCAATGAGGTCTATAACCGCCTGCAGGTGGATGCAGTCCCGCCGAAAACTGATCTTGAGGTATATCAAACTGCTCTTGCGGAAGGAAAAATCACAGAAAAAGAACGGCTGCTCTGGGAGTATGTTCTGTCTGCTTATGGTGCAGAGGAGTTTACCACAAAGCAGCTGGAAAAGGATTTCCGAAACGCTGCGTATGCAACCATTCGGACGTTTGTGATGAAATTCCATGAGATGGGGCTGCTTACTGCAAGAAAAGCAGGAAACAGGGTGTTCTATCATGTCGGTGGGACTTCTGACGGTCGGCCATTATAATGAATCCAAAAGGAGAACGTTATGAAAACGATTCGTGTTGTGGCCGCTGTGATTTGCGACTCCATGCAGGAAAAGTACAAAATCTACGCTACCGCCCGCGGTTATGGTGACTACAAGGGTCAATGGGAGTTTCCGGGCGGCAAAATCGAGCCGGGTGAAACCCCGCAGCAGGCTCTGAAGCGGGAAATTGAAGAAGAACTGGACACGGAAATCGCCGTGGAGGATTTAATTGGTACAATCGAGTACGATTATCCGGCGTTTCATCTTTCCATGGACTGCTTCTGGTGTGAAGTGGTTTCCGGCGATCTTGTTCTGAAAGAAGCGGAAGCTGCACGATGGCTGACAAAAGATGACATTGATTCCGTTCCGTGGCTCCCGGCGGATCGGACCATTTTGGATGCCATTAGAAGCTCAATGAAGCCAGTGAAACCACTCCATACCAGCGAATATGACAAAGAACCTCTGCAGAGATGCTGAGTGTTTACGGAATGAAGGATGAACTGGGCCGTCCCATGACGCTGCTGGTGAAAGCCGCTATTCCGAAAAAATTGTAAAACAGAGGCCTCTGAATCTTTTCCTAATAAGAAAGAGATTCGGAGGCCTTTATTGGTTGATGGGACGAACTCGGAAAACGGGTCGCAACCGCCCACGCCAACTATGTGATCGAAAAGATCGACCGTCTGAACTGCCCCACATGGCAGAAGCTCGAATTGCTGCAGGCGGTGATCGATACTACCAAAGGAACTTACAAACCCAAGGAACACCAAAAGCCCGGCTGGCAGCCGAGCCGATAAACAAAGCCCCACGCTCAACATATGCTTTTCTGCTCCGACCAGAGACGGTCAGATTCAGAGGCAGTGTTGAGCGTGGGGCTTTTTGTGTTACATAAGTGTTTTGAAATGCTGCCGACACAACAAAACGGTTGATTATTGGCGGCCAATATGGTATCCTATGGCATTGCATAACACGCAAAACAGTTCCGCTTTTTGCTGAAAGAGCGTATTGAAACCGTCCTGATGGAGCAGCAGAAAAAGCTTTTTGAAAAGTAAAAACTCTTGCGTCCCGTGAAAAAAGAAGGTAATATAAATACAGAGCAAGACACAGAACGCAGGGAGGGATGAAAACCATGTTTTACGAGATCATGCACCGGGAAAGCTGTGTGGCACAACTCAGCACGACAGGGGAATGCAGGGTCTGCCTCGAGGATTTCATGCCCTATGATCTGGTTCTGGTGGAATCGGATGATTTTGACGAGCGCATCAATAATGTAACGAACTTTTACTATTGGTGCGCCTCCCGGATGTTGACGTTGGATCGCACCTACGCCAAGGAAATCCTGAACAGTATCGGTGCATCTCAGAGTGTTACGGACAGGGAACGAGCACAGATTGCATTATCCTACCATTGTCTGTCTTTGCTGGATGTGTTCTGGGTGAAAGAAGAAAACGAGAAGATTCGATTCGAGGATATCAACCTTTTTGCACACTCCTTAAGCAATGCGCTTGTGGATATTGCGCTGCGGGGGCACCAAATGATGGTGACAAACGCCCATCTTCTGGCAAATGACCTGTCTACGGGCGGCTTGTACCCCAAAGCATGGGTGCGCAAAGAGGATGGATTCTATCTTTACAAGGATGGCGGCAGGGATGCGGTGGAACGTGAAGTGCTGGCAAGCAAAATCTGCCGATGCTTTGACTGCCATCAGGTACTGTATGAGCAGGGAATGTTTGAAAATGAGCCGGTTTCTATCAGCAAAATCATGACATCTCAGCGATACAGTCTTGTGACCTATGCAGCCTATGACGTCTACTGCACAAACCGTGATTGGAACACGCTGGATAAGATCTTAGAGCTGGATGCTCCCAGTTACTATATGATGAACATTCTGGATTATCTGGTGGGCAATACCGACCGTCATTGGGAAAACTGGGGTCTGTTGGTAGACAACGAAACCAATCAGCCCATCCGTCTGCACGACCTGATGGACTTCAACCGGGCGTTTCAGCAGTACGACACGCCAGAAGGCGCAAACTGTTTGACCGTGGGAAAACGCCATCTGAGCCAAAAAGATGCTGCAGTGGAAGCGGTGCGGAACATCGGACTGAACCAAGTCCGTCAGGTGGAGCACACCGTATTCTCCGAGCATCCGGCATGGAAAGCAACGTTTGAAGAACGACTGCGTGTTTTACGGAACGCCATGTAAGTCAGAGCGAATATCAGAATAATTGAAACAGAATGATTCCATAACGAAAGCCCGTCTGCGCTGCCACATATCGTGGCTTGCAGACGAGCTTTTTCGTTTGGCCGGAGAAAAATTACCATACCTCACATGCGAAGCATAGATGAAAAATCGGAACCAAGGTTTTCCACCAGATGGCAAAAGCACTTCTGACTGATGGTCTTTTGTCCACTCTCCCAGCAGCGGATGCTTGTCCGGCTGACCTTTGCATGGTCGGCAAGCTGCTGACGGTTCCAGCCTTTTGCCTCCCGGTATCTGCGGAGGAAGGCTCCTCCGCCCCGGTGCAGAAACAGGGTGTAGTCGTCCAGAATGTCCTCCACCGGGATGCCGTAAAGGGCGGCGAGCTTGTCCGCAAGTTCCGGCGTAAAGCTGCGGTGAAATGTGCCGCTTTCCAGATCCCGATAGAGCCATTCCTCCATGCCAACCATGGCAGCAACCTCTTTTTGCAGCAGGTCAAGACCATAGCGGCACCAACGCAGACGGTCCCATGGGTTCGGGATGTCGGCGTAAGAGCGGTACATACGGTAGAACGCCTGCGCCTCTACGGTGGTGCGGGGGCCTGCCAAACTTACCTGTAAGATGTATAGAGGGGTTAGACCATAACCCTCACATGACACCCTCTGAAGTAGAAAAAAGGAACCGCTCTCTCGGCTCCAAAAAATCCATTTTGACGTAGATGCGTTATTGCGTGAAAGGGGCGGATTCTCTTTTCCATCCCAAAGTGCGTTGGGGAGAGGATAGCATTTTCAATGCAGCGGCTTGCATAAGTGGAAAACCGCGCTTTGCGTGTGGCATCAAAGGTATCTACCGCTTTCATCAGCCCGATGGTGCCGATGGAAACAAGATCCTCCTGATCGCCCGGCAGGGCGTAATATTTTTTTACGATGTGCGCCACCAGCCGCAGATTGTGGCGGATCAGCTTTTCCCGGGCGGCGGCATCCCCGGCGCGCAGGGCGCTGAAGGCGGCAGCTTCTTCCCGGGCTGTGAGCGGACGCGGAAAGCAGCCGCTTTCCAGATGGAGCGCCAGAAACAGAAATTTTGTGGCGAAAAATTGCAGTAAGGTCAGCAGCACACGATATCCCTCCCGGTACATAGTTGTTAGATTGTATGAGCCGGGGCGCGGATAGTTGCCGGAGAAGCCTTTTGTGCGCGGTATCTTTTCCGCAGGGAAAAAGCGTGGTATACTGAGGAGGAATAACTCGGAATTTAATGGAGGGATGTTTCTATGAAATCTTTTGTTTGCAGTTTGTGTCACAATGGCATACTTGGAGGAGGTCTGTACCTCGATAGTCAGTCGCTTACTTACAAGACAAACAAGCTTACAGTTGACAAAAAATACAGAAATTTAGTTTTGCCGATGCAGGAAATAAAAGAAATCTCTTGGAAGTGGATAGTCTTTCCAATTGCAACAGTTAATATGAAAAATGGAGAACTATATAAATTCATTATTTTCAATAAATCACGCTTTGCAAAATGGTTTCAAGAGTATTCTCGATAAATACAAAGTGTCAAATTCCCATTTATCGAGGGCTCAACTTGCGCAAATTTTCACGCAGATTGGTCTCTCTTTTTTACACAGCCAATGCCAATTAGTACTTGAAAACGAAATGCTGCGCAAGTATACTATACTAGTTATACTGTACAAGCTTGATCACAAATCAGTATGCCAGTTGACCATAAAAGACATACCAGAATTGAAGCGTGCGGCGGGATCAAAACCCTACGAGGATGAAAATGAAATTCGATAGAAGACTTACAGATGAAATCTACACTTCCGATACGGTAAGGCTGGGAAAAAATGCATTTCAGGCCATGCGGGAGACGATCTATCATAATGGCGGTGTCGGAACCATTACCGGGTACTATGATGCCGAATTGTCGATCCTGTCGGTCAGTGATTTGTTGCTGCATAATCTGAACCACAGCTATGCATCCCTGATGGAGCAGACAAAGGGTTCGCTGAAGAATCTTTTCTATAAGAGAGATGCCGCATTCCTCGACAATGTGCGCTTTCGTCAGCTCCAAGGCGAAGGGGAAGGCCGGATCCTTACAGCAGATGGCTCTCCCGTCTATGTGCGTCTCTACAAAAAAGATGCAGTCGATACGGATGGAACACCGATCTGGCTCATGTCAGTACAGATGAACTGGGCGTATGAGAACCTTGCGCTGGTCAATGAATCCATCCATTCTGCACTATGGTATTTTGAGTGTAATGAAAACGGTGAGATCGTTCATGTAAACTGGAGCCATGCGTTCCGGCAGATCCTTGGATATCATGACATTCTGGATTTTCCGAACAAACTGGATTCGTGGTCGAATCTCCTGCACCCGGAGGACTATGACCGGGTAATGCAGCTGCTTTTGGAAACGATTGCGGACAAAACCAATACTACAAAATATAATGTTGAGTACCGACTGAAAATGCAGGATGGCCAATACCACTGGTTCCGGGCATCGGCGGAGGTGATACGCCGTCTGGATGGCTCGGCCAATCGAATTGCCGGAATCATCAGCAACATTGACGCGGAAAAAAGAAGCCGGATGCAGGCGCAGCGGGCAGCGGCATTTCACCGTGCATTTACCAGCGCAAACCTCTGCGAATACTATGTAAATCTGGAAAAGAACACCTTTGATACTTTCAAAGTGGAGCCCTCTTTGATGACGGCCTTTGAGCAGAGCCACACATGGGATGGACTGGTCCGATTCCTTGTGGACAACTATGTGGTTGAAGAGGACAAAAAGTCTGTAACGAATTTCTACAATCGCGCCTACATCACGGAAAAACTAAAGGGGCTGGAGACGGAGCTGCGTCAGGAGTGCCGCATCGTTCTGGATGGAGAGGAACGATGGGTCAGCAACGTGGTCATGCGCGGTGAGATCGAAGATTCCGAATATGCGATGATTTTTCTGCGGGACATCACAGAGTCCAAAGCAGAGACGGCACGGCGGATGCAGATGGCCTCAGATAACGCATCGATGGATCTTTTGATCAAGAGCATGGTGCGTCTGCTGGACCGCTTTGTCGTCTGCGATCTGGAAAATGACCGGTATCGGTTCTATAATCTGCAAGGTGAAATGATATACGCGCCGACGGGAACCTACCATGATTTTGTGGAGCAGGTGGCTGCAAAGTATAAGACACTGGAACCGCTGGACGCATTGGCTGCTTTGATTTCACCGGAAAATATCCGCAAGAATTTGCAGGATGAGAACGACATCTACAAATTTGAATACTGCTCCATAGATGAGAACACCTATAAGATCGCTTCCTTCATTCCGCTGGAGTGGAATGGCACAAAGCTGGTCAAAGCACTGTTGGCATCTATGGATGTGTCACAGGAGAAAAAGGCCGAGATCGAATCCCATAAGGCACTGAAGGATGCGTACCGGGCGGCGGAAAACGCAAGCCGCGCCAAGACGGAATTCCTCTCCAATATGTCCCATGATATCCGTACACCGATGAATGCAATCATTGGCTTGACTGCCATTGCGGGTGCGAATATCGAGAGTCAGGACAGGGTGGTCGAGTGTCTTGGCAAGATCACAAAATCGAGCCGTCATCTGTTGGGACTGATCAATGAAGTGCTGGATATGGCCAGAATCGAGAGCGGGCGAATGAGCCTTGCCGAGGAGGATTTCAGCCTGCCGGAGCTGGTCGATAACCTGCTCACCCTCACAAAACCGGCAATCGACGAGCACCACCATCAGCTCGAAGTCCATGTTGAGCACATCGAGCACGAAGCTGTCTGCGGCGACAGCCTGCGCATCCAGCAGATCTTTGTGAACCTGATGAGCAACGCCGTCAAGTATACCCCGGATGGAGGAAACATCACCCTTACGATCAAGGAAAAACCGAACGGCTTCTCGGAGCTTGGCTGCTACGAGTTTTCCATCGAGGACAACGGCATCGGTATGACGCCGGAATTCCAGAAGATCATGTTCGAGCCGTTCAGCCGGGCAGACGATCACCGGACGACCAAGGTGCAGGGCACCGGTCTTGGCATGGCCATTGCAAGAAACATCGTCAACCTGATGAATGGTGACATTCAGGTCGAAAGCGCTCCCAACAAGGGAACGAAGATCACGGTCACGGTCTATCTGAAGCTTCAGGAGAACGAGAAGGAACAGGAAAAAGAACTGCTCGATCTGCCGGTACTGGTTGTGGACGATGACAAGACCTGCTGCGAAAGCACCGTTGCAACCCTTCAGGAGATCGGCATAGCGGGCGAATGGGTCCTGATCGGCAAGGAAGCCGTGGAGCGCTGCGCGGCGCGGCACAAGACCGGCCGCGACTATTTTGCAGTGATCCTGGACTGGAAAATGCCGGAGATGGACGGTATTGCAACCGCCAGAAGGATTCGGGAATGCGTCGGGGAGGACGTCACGATCATCATCCTGACTTCCTTTGATTTCAGCGAGATCGAAGAAGAAGCCAGAGCAGTGGGCGTAAATGCGTTTATGGCAAAACCGCTGTTCCGTTCCCGTCTGACGGCAACTCTGCGGCAGTTTACATCCGGGAAGAAGGAGAAAAACGCCCGGAACTATCTGGAAGACTTTGCGAAGGAAAACTATGCGGGTAAGCGGATCCTTCTTGTGGAAGATAACGAGCTGAACCGTGAGATCGCAACCGAGATCATAGGCATGACGGGCGTGACCATTGACATTGCCGAAAACGGAAAAATTGCAGTCGAAAAGGTGATGGAAGCGCCAGAAAAGTGGTACGATCTCATTTTTATGGACATCCAGATGCCCATCATGAATGGTTACGAAGCCACTGCTGCGATCCGTGCGCTTGCCGGCAGCCGGGGCAAAGTGCCCATCATTGCCATGACGGCAAATGCCTTTGCCGAGGACGTGCAGCTGGCAAAGAACACCGGCATGAACGAGCATATCGCCAAACCGCTTGATTTGAATAAGCTGAACGATGTACTGAAACAGTGGCTGTGATCTGTGCATTGCCGTAAGGCGCGTGATAAGGCTGAAGCCCCAATTGCTCCAGCCAATGTCAGAGTTTCTTAATTGTCCATCAAAAATACGCTGGTACGTTTTACACTGTGACGATTCAAAAAACGAAGGAGAGGTGTTTTGCTATGATCTACAAAAAGCAATACGGTCAACCGTTTGATACCGAAAGTGTAGTGGGTTCTTTTTTGCCCATGATGGAAACGATACCCTATCTGACCAAGGAGCCGGATGGTTTCTCCTATGCCATGGAGCCGCAGGATGTTCTGTATGGTCTTGGCGAAAACGTCCGTGGTATCAACAAGCGCGGGTGGGTGTACGAAAGCAAATGCTCCGATGATGGCAACCATACCGAGGGCAAATCCTCGCTGTACGGTGCTTATAATTTTATGATCGTGTCCGGCAAGGATACATTTGGCTTTTTTATCGACTACCCGGGCAAGGTCACCTTTGACTGCGGCTACACCGACCTGGATACCTTACGCATCACGGTGGCCGAGGAAAATTACGATTTCTACATCATTGAGGGCGAAAGCCTGACCGATATTGTGCACCAGTTCCGTCAGTTGGTGGGGCGCAGTTATATTCCGCCCAAATGGGCTTTTGGCAACGCCCAGAGCCGCTGGAGCTACATGAACGAGGACGAGGTCCGCGAGGTGGTGGCAAATTACCGTGCCAATAATATGCCGCTGGACGCTGTGGTTCTGGATATTGATTACATGGAGCGTTACAAGGACTTTACGGTGGATGCGCAGCGTTTCCCGCATTTTGCAGACTTTGCCGCCGAGATGAAAGCGCAGGGCATCCGTCTTGTCCCCATCATCGATGCAGGAGTCAAGGTCGAAGAGGGATATGATGTGTACGAGGAGGGCGTGAAAAAAGGCTATTTCTGTACGAATCAGGATGGCACCCCCTTTGTAGCCGGTGTGTGGCCGGGGCTGGTACACTTCCCCGATATGCTCAACCCGGAAGCCCGTGCTTGGTTTGGCAGTCAATATAAAGTTCTGCTGGATCAGGGAATCGAGGGCTTCTGGAATGATATGAACGAGCCTGCGATCTTTTACTCCGAGGAAAGGCTGAAAAAGACCTTTGCCAAAATTGAGGAATACAGCAAGCAGAGCCTGGATATTTCCAGCTTTTTTGCCTTTACCGGCATGGTGAGAGAGCTTTCCAATAACGAAAACGATTATAAGCTGTTCTACCACAACACCAAGCAGGGGCGTATGCGGCACGACAAGGTACATAATCTTTTTGGTTATAACATGACCCGTGCGGCAGGCGAGGCTTTTGAGCGGCTGGAGCCGGACAAGCGCATTTTGATGTACTCCCGTTCTGCCTGCATCGGGATGCACCGGTATGGCGGCATCTGGACTGGCGACAACCATTCTTGGTGGAGCCACATTCTGCTTGCGCTGCGCATGATGCCCTCCCTGAATATGTGCGGCTTCCTGTACGAAGGCCCCGACATTGGCGGCTTTGGCAGCAATACCACAGAGGATCTGGTGCTGCGCTGGTACGGCTTGGGCATCTTCTCTCCGCTGCTGCGGAACCACTCTGCCAAAGGCACCCGCCGGCAGGAGCCATACCGTTTTAAGAACAAGGCTGCCTTTGCCGGTATCTTACAACTGCGCTACCTGCTGCTGCCCTACATTTACAGCGAGTACATGAAGGCTGCTCTGCACGACGGCATGTATTGTATGCCGTTGGCGTTCGCCTTCCCGGAGGACGACTTTGCCCGCCGGGTGGAGGATGAGGTGATGATCGGTGAAAGCCTGTTGATCGCCCCGGTATATGAGCAAAACGCCCGAGGTCGGTATGTTTATCTGCCGGAGGAGATGCTGCAGGTGCGGGTAAAGTACAGCGAAAGCAACCGCATCGAAACCAGCGTGCTGCCGGCAGGCCATCATTACATTCCGGTGGAGCTGGATGAAGTGGTGTTCTTTATGCGCAAGGGACACCTTCTGCCCCTTGCCAAGGACGGCAAAAAGATCCAGAGCGTTGCCGATGTGGATTTTGCAGATCTGCGCCTGCTTGCCTATGCTCCCGATGGTGCATCCTATGAATACTATACCGATGACGGCGAGACAAAGGATTATGATAATCCGGAACATTTTGTGCATATCACGCTGGATGCGGATGGAAACGCAAAGAGCGATCGCGCTACGGTCAAAGTAGAAGGATAATCGTCAGTCATTACGCAGTTCCTACAGAGTGGCAGCGTTTCAGCTTGAAATGCTGCCACTCTTTTTTGTTGTCTATATCACAGATAAAATAGCCACTCTATCTGGGCATCCGGGAAGAATGAGAGGACGAGAAATGCTGAAAGAGATGTTTATGGGACACCTCTTTCGATAAAATGACCTCAGAAGAAGCAAAACACACTTCGGACGGAGGAAAACACAATGGCAAACGGTGATTATGGCTACTTTGGCAAAGGCGACACGGGCTATGCCCAGTACATGACGGCCTTCAACCGCAACTTTGGCGGCTCGTCCGGCGGTGGCGGCGGCGGAAACCACAATAATGGCGGTGGCGGCGGGGGAGACGGCAGCGGCTGCGGCTGTCTCATTGCCATTGCGGTGGTGGTCGTGCTGGTGCTTATTGCCATGGGAAGCTGAGGAAATTTCCATAGCACAAGGCTGCTTGCGTGACCCGGTCACAGAAAATCTAACTAGGAAATGTTATCATATAGCCACAGGAAACACCAACAACATTCCGATGGAGGATTTGAATATGAAGGCAAAGTTTTATATCTGTGAGCACTGTGGCAATCTGGTCACCACCATCCACAACGCAGGGGTTCCGCTGGTCTGCTGCGGCGAAAAGATGAAGGAGCTGCTCCCCAACACGGTGGAAGCCAGCGGCGAAAAGCATCTGCCGGTGGCGGAGCACTCCGGCAGCACCCTCACCGTCACGGTGGGTGCAGTGGAGCACCCCATGGTGGATGTGCACAACATCCAGTGGCTCTTTGTGGAGACCGAAAACGGCGGACAGCTCCGCTATCTTACCCCCGGGCAGGCACCCAAGGCGGTGTTTGAGCTGGGCAGCGAAAAGCCGGTGGCGGTCTACGCTTACTGCAACCTGCATGGTCTGTGGATGACGAAACTTTAAGAAATGAACGGGCTCCTGCCAGTGGTTGACGCTTGCAGGAGCTTTTTTGCGTGCAGACGCTTTTCTGTGGAAAGAAAGCATGACACCGTTATTATGAAGAAAAATCTTACCGAGCTTGTTTTCATCCTTGACCGCAGCGGCAAGCTCTCGTCAAAATTCCGGGTGCCATTCGTCCCGGATACCAATGTCGGCGCAGACGATCTTTCCGCACAGGGGCGCAGAGTTTTTTGCGATATGCAAAGGCTTATAGCTGTCGAAGGTTACGGTCAAATCTGCATGGGCAGCACCTTCGGCAACCTCGCTGGTATCCGTGTTGATGCCGCTGGGCAGGTCTACGGCCAGCACAAAGGCACCGCTCTTGTGCAGACGGCGTATCAGCCCGCAGGCAGCAAGACCGGAAGGCCGCAATTCACCATGGAACCCGGTGCCGTAGAGGGCATCCACAACGGCAGCAAAGCTCTGGGTTTCCAGTACAGAACCGTCAGTGCAGACGTGCACCGGCAGGGAGTGCAGACGCTCAAAGTTGCGGATGGCGTCAGAAGTTTTCGGCTCGCCCTCGGCCAGAAAAACGGTCACGTTCCAGTCATCTTTTGCAGCGGCGCGGGCAATCACAAACCCATCGCCGCCGTTGTTGCCTTTTCCGCAGACCACCAGCAACCTGCCGGGATGCGGGAACTGCTTTTGCAGTTCGGCGTAAGCCGCCAGCCCGGCGTTTTCCATCATTTGCAGGTAAGGCAGACCATGGACATCTCCGGCCCGTTCGATCTCCTTCATCTGCGCAGCCGTCACAATGCGATGTTTCATGTTGGCACCTTCTTTCTATCTCTATTATAATGGATGAAAATGTTTGGAACAAGATGAAAGATACCGGTGCATAGAATCTGTCCCCGGAGAGTGGCAATAAGCCCTCCGGGGATATTTTTGTTTTTGGGAATCTTTTCCGCAAGGGAAAATCATGGTATACTGAACGCAACGAATCCAAAGTAATAAACCGGGAGGTACCGTTATGAAGTGGGGAATTTTAGCGACCGGCACCATTGCCAAAAAGTTTGCGTCTACGGTGGAACAGATGGGCGCAGAGGGAGAGCAGCTTGTTGCCGTGGGTTCACGGCACATGGAAAGCGCACAGGCGTTTGCGCAGCAGTACGGCATCCCCCGCTGCTATGACTCCTACGAAGCCCTTGCCGCCGACCCGGAGGTGGAGGCTATCTATATTGCCACCCCTAACACTCTGCATTACGAAAACTGCAAGCTCTGCTTGGAGCAGGGCAAGCACGTTTTGTGCGAAAAGCCCTTTACCATCCGCCCGGAACAGGCGCAGGAGCTGTACTGTCTGGCAGAGGAAAAGCACCTCTTTCTCATGGAGGCGTTCTGGATCTGGCTGCTGCCGCTGTATGACAGCCTGCGCGAGATCCTTGTGGCGGGCACCATCGGGGAGCTGAAGCAGATCACCTGTCAGTACGGCTTTGTGGCCTCCGGTGCCCGGAAGGACCGCAAGTTTGATTCCAGTCTGGGCGGCGGTGCACTGCTGGATATCGGCATCTACAATCTGGGCTTTCTGCGTATCCTTACCGGACAGGACCCGGAGAAGGTGGAAACCAAAGAGGTGCACATCAACGAGTACGGCACCGACGATTACAGCCGCCTTGTGCTGACCTACCCCGGCGGCTGCATGGCAGAGTCGGTCCAGACCATCGGGCAGGAGCTGGAGCGCAATGCCCGCATCCTTGGCACCAAGGGCAGTATTTTCCTGCCGGATTTCCAGCACGCCGAGACCATGACGCTGGAAGTGGAGGGCAAAGAGCCGGAGGTCATCCGCTGCCCGGTGGACATCAACGGCTTTGAGTACGAGATCCGGGAAGCAAGCCGCTGCGTAAAGCTGGGACGTACCGGCAGCGACCGCTACACCCTGCAGGACAGCCTTGCCCTGACCCGCCTGATGTACGACACCCGCATGAGCTGGGGCATGAAGTTTGCGGGCGAGGTGTAAGCACACACCTTGCCGCAAAGGGCTTTTTTGCGTGCGGAAACCATGGGACACTAAGAACGACAACTTGGAATTTGGCGAAGGAGTGTGAATGGATGAAAAAGAAAATAATTCTATCAATAGCGTTTCTGATCAGTTTATTACCAATGTTATTTAACCAATATGGCGGATTAAAAGGTGTACAGGAAATTACCGGCTTGATAAATCTACTCAATCCTATTGGAATAGTGTCTGTCATTTTGTTTGTTTTAGGAGTATGGTTTCCCGTCAAGAAACGAGTTGTTAGTAAAAGTTTAGGCGCATTAGGCGTGATTGGGATTGTGGTCTCCGAAATATATAAATTCCTCACCTGGCATACATTGACTGTCACCGGTGAAGTCAGTTTACAGAATAGCATTCGATTAGCATTCCCCGAGTTTTATATAGGATTGACCATTTCTTTGGTAATGGTGATTGCTTATTTTGTGATTGACAAGTAAACTTGGCATAAGGACAACTTCCAGTCTGCCGGGCAGACAGGCAACTGAAAACCACACAAAAAACGAAGGAGCAGCCATGGTACTTTATTTTACGGGAACCGGCAACAGCCGGTATCTGGCGTGGCGCATTGCCGAAGGGCTGGAGATGCCGCTTTACGACCTGAACGCCTGCATCAAGGCAGGGGATACTGCCCCGGTGCAGACCGGGCGGGATGTGGTGCTGGTGACGCCTACCTACGCATGGCGCATCCCCCGGGTGGTGTCGGAGTGGCTGGGCAAGACCGCGCTGACCGGGGCAGAGCGTATCTGGTTTGTGATGGATTGCGGCAGCGAGATCGGCAATGCGGCAAAATACAACCGGCAGCTTGCAGCGCAAAAGCAGCTGCAGTATATGGGCACAGCTCAGATCATCATGCCGGAAAACTACATTGCCATGTTCAATGCGCCCCGGAAGGAGCAGGCACGGAGTATCGTGGAGCAGACAGAGCCTGCACTTCAGAAGGTACTGACCCAACTCAAAGCCGGGCAGGAGTTTCCTCCGCCGAGAGAGAACCTCTACGACCGCTTTATGAGCGGCCCGGTAAACCCGGTGTTCTATTGCTTTTTTGTAAAAGCGGATGCCTTCCGGGCAACGGACGCCTGCATCGGCTGCGGTAAGTGCGTGGAACTGTGCCCCCTGAACAATATCCATCTGGAAAACGGCAGGCCGGTCTGGGGCAAAAACTGCACCCACTGCATGGCGTGCATCTGCTATTGCCCCAAAGAGGCCATTGAGTACGGCAAAAAGAGCAAAGGCAAGCCCCGGTATCACTTTGAAGCACTGGAAAAAAGCAGGACGTATGAAGAAAAAAGGAAAAACGATGATGGTAAAAAGTAGATGAAGTATTTATACTTACATGGATTAGGACAAAAACCAGACAGTTGGGATAGAGTGATAAAAGAAACGAAGGTCTCGGACAGCAGCGTCTGCTTGAGTTTGACAGAGATGCTGGAGGACAAAGCGGCCACTTATGGGGAACTGTATGCTGCATTTTCAGGAGAGTGTGATCAGGAATTTTATGATAATGTCGAATAAACTATGATTCATCAAAGAAAGAGGACTTTAAAATGAACATCGAAGAACGGGCGGCACAGGCTGCCGCATGGAAAGCTACTGGACAGTGCAACTGTGCACAGGCGGTGCTGAAGACATTTGAGGACAAGCTGCCGGTGGATGCCGACACCCTGATGAAGCTGGGCGCAGGCTATGCCGCCGGCATGGGCTGCATGGAGAGCACCTGCGGCGCACTGATCGGCGCTGTGATGGTGGCGGGCATCGTCACCGACGGCAAGGGCACACCCCGCATTTCCAAGGAGCTGCTGCAAAATTTTCAGGAAAAGTGCGGTGCTACCATCTGCAAGGATCTGAAGGGGATAGAGAACGGCGCACCGCTGTGCCCGTGCCCGGAGTGCGTCCGCAACGCTGTTCTGGCACTGGGCGAGGTGCTGGGAGAGTAAGATGAAGAAGATCTTGTTTGTTTGCCACGGCAACATTTGCCGCAGCCCTATGGCGGAATTTGTGATGAAGGACTTAGTGGAAAAGGCCGGGCTTTCCGGGCAGTTTGAAATCGCCTCGGCGGCCACAAGCACCGAGGAAATCGGCAACCCGGTCTATCCGCCTGCCCGGCGCAAGCTGGCTGAGCATGGCATCTGCTGTGCAGGCAAGACTGCCCGGCAGATGACCCGGCGGGACTATGAGACCTACGATTATCTCATCGCCATGGACCGCAACAACCTGTGGAATATGGTGCGGTTTGTGGGCAGTGACCCGGAGCATAAGGTCTCATTGCTGATGGATCACACCAGTCGCCCCGGCGATGTGGCAGACCCGTGGTACACCGGGGATTTTGAAGCCACATGGCAGGATGTGCTGGAGGGCTGCACCGCCCTGCTGGAAGAGTTGCGATAAAAGGGAAAGGGGATGACGAAACGTTATTGCAAGGGCGAACGGTTTGCTGACCTGTCGTTTGCCGGGGAAGTCTTTGAAAGAATAAACCTATTGACATTGTAAGAAAATGGGTTTATACTATCCCCAACACAAGGAAGGGAGCGTAGACAGATGAAACATACAGCAGATGCCCGGCACAGGCTGCCCGGGCGAATGCGCTGCTCCCAGACAAATTCCCGGCAGACAGACTGAGAAAAAACAGGAAGATGCCGTTGTCTGGGAGATGTGCCCGAACATACATCGTCACAATAAAAGGAGAACCGACAATGGCTGATTATAAACTGTGGAACGCACTGAAAGATGCTAAAAAATATCGCTGGGTGGAACTTTCTCACTCGCTGAACAACGAAAGCCCCTACTGGTCCGGCATCCCGGAAGGCTCTGTGGAGCTGGCAAAGACCGTGTGGGACTGGGGCAAGCCGGAACTGGAATGCCTGATCCAGACCTTCAAATTTCCCGGACAGTTCGGTACCCATATCGACTTCCCGGGGCACTTCATCAAGGGCAAAGCACTGTCCGAAAAGTATGATGTGAACGACCTGATCTTCCCGCTGGTGGTCATCGATATTTCCCAGCAGGCCAAGAAAGACCCTCGCTACGCTGTGACGGTGGAGGACATCAAGGCCTATGAAGCAAAGTACGGTCCTATCCCGGATGGTGCACTGGTGGCTCTGCGCAGCGACTGGTATAAGAAGTGGCCGGATATGGATGCGCTGTCCGGCATCGACGCAGAGGGCAAAGAAAATGCTCCCGGCTGGTCGCTGGAAGCATTGGAGTATATCTACAAGGTGCGCAACGCCGCCGCCAATGGCCATGAAACGCTGGATACCGATTCCTCTGCGGTGGCGGAGGAAAAGGGCGACCTTGCCTGCGAGCGCTATGTTCTGGACAACGACAAGCTGCAGGTGGAGGTGCTTGCAAATCTGGATAAAGTTCAGCCTGCCGGTGCGGTGGTCATCGTTTCTTATCCCCGCATTGAAGGTGCAACTGGTCTGCCTGCACGGGTCTGGGCCATTACCGAATAAGAGCGGAGAAGTGGAAAAATGTCCTTTGAAAAAGCAAAAGCAGACCTGGAAGAAAAAGGTCTGGGAGACCATGTCATTGTGCTGAACGAGTCCTCGGCAACTGTGGCAGAGGCAGCCCACGCATTGGGCGTGGAGCCTGCCAGCATCGCCAAAACGCTGTCGGTTCTGCAGGGCGAAAAGCCGGTGCTCATCGTCACCGAGGGCACGGCAAAGCTGGACAACCACAAGTACAAGAGCCTGTTCCACATCAAGGCTAAAATGATCCCCTACGATGAGGTGGAAGCCTATGTGGGTCATGCACCCGGCGGTGTGTGCCCCTTTGGAGTGAACGAGGGCGTGGCGGTCTATCTGGACGAGAGCCTGCGCAAGTTCGACACCGTCTACCCGGCAGCGGGCAATGGCCACACCGCCGTCAAGCTGACCTTGCAGGAGCTGGAAGCAGCCGCCGGAGCCGAGGGCTGGGTGGATGTCTGCAAGGAGCCGGAAGGCGAGTAAGGTATCATAAGATAAACGCAAAGGGAGCTCTGCCCGGACCTTCGTCCGTGACGGAACTCCCTTTTTAGCTTTATAGAAAAACCATAAGTCATCTGCCACGGTCAACGGAGCAAGAACCACACACCCAGCAGGATCGCAAGGAAAATCAGGTTGGACAGGGTGAACAGCCCAAAATACTGCTTCTTCCCCTGTGGCAGCTCCCGTGCGATCTGTCGGTAGGAAATAAGACTGGCCATGGATGCAATCAAAGTGCCAAGACCTCCCAGATTGGTGCCGATGATGAGGGATTGTGTCTCTGCCGTGAACCCGGACAGCAGCAGGGCGGCGGGAACATTACTGGTGACCTGCGAAGCAAGAACTGCCACCAGAACTTCCCGGCCGGTCAAAAACTCCTGCAGCCAGCCGGAAAAGGCCGGAATGCGCCCCAGATTGCCAATGAAGATGAAAAAAGCCACAAAGGTCAAAAGCAAGGAATAGTCCACCGTCCGTAAGGTGCGTGGGTCTGCAAAAAGGGCGCAGACGAGCACAGCGGCAAAGGCAATGCCATAGGGCAGCACCCGGATCACGGACAGCAGGCAGACGGCAAACAGCACCAGATACAGCAGGATGATCTTCTGATTCCCCTGAGATGCAGAAGAAGAAACAAGCTCGTCCACGGAAAGGGCGGCAGAGGCTTTCCGGCAGACCAGCGCTGCCCAAGCCAGCAGCAGGAGCAGAGAGACCAGTGTGTAGGGCAGCATAAGAAGCACAAATCCCCCGATGCTCATGCCGCTTTTTCCGTAAAGATAGAGGTTCTGCGGGTTGCCGATGGGGGTCAGCATACTGCCAAGGTTTGCCGCAATGGTCTGCATACAGACCACCGGGATCAGAAGGGAGCGGCGGACATCCGCTCCCAGACGGCTCAGGACCACGAACGTAAAGGAAACGAAGGTCAGCAGGGAAACATCGTTGGTGATGAACATGCTTCCAAAAAAGCACAGCCCGACCAGTACCAGCGTCAGCTGAAAGGTGCTGTGGGTGCGGGACAGCAATGCCCGTCCCAGTCCATCAAAAAAGCCCTGCCGCCGCAGCCCGGCCATGACCGTCATCAAGGAAAACAAAATCGCCAGCGTGCGCAGATCGATGTAGCCGAGATACTGCGCATCCGGCGGAACAAAGAAGGCGGAGACAACGGCCAGCACAGCGGCTGCGGTGAGGACCGTTTCCTGCTGAATGAATTGTTTGAGTAGTTTCATAGAGACACATCCTTGTAGTTGTAAAGGCAGCCCAGCTACGGTGCCGGACGGCCTTTTTCCGTATTTCAGAGCAACAGCTCAAACAACCCGATCATCAGCGGCATGGTCAGGATGGAAAGCAGCGTGCTCAGGACATAGATCGCGCTGGAATGAGAAGCATCCCGGTCATAGAGCTGTGCCATGGAGGTGACCGTTGCGCAGGCGGGGGTAATGGCAGAAAGGTAGACCGTCATCAGGATGGACTTGCCGTCCGGGATCCAAAGGGATGCGTGAACTGCCCAAAGCAGCAGAACGATGACCAGCGGAACTCCCAGCAGACGCAGAAATACCGGCAGATAGTTGCGCGGGGTGCAGAAAACCTTTTTCAGGGGCACTTCCGCAATGGCCATGCCTGCCAGCAGCATTCCCATGGGGCCGATCATATTGCCGACACTGCTCAGTGTGCTGGCGATCGGGGCAGGCAGCGAGACGTGCAGCAGGTACAGCAGAGCACCGGCTGCAATAGCGATCAGGTTGACATTGGTAAGGAGCTTGCGCCATTCCAGCCGGGCAGACCCCTGCAGGCAGGCGCTGGCATGGGTCCAGAGCAGTACCAGCTGTACAATGACAAAGGCGCAGGAGTAGACAACATATTCCTCCCCCAGCAGGGCCTGCACAATGGGGATGACCAGCGCGGCGGCATTACTGTAAATGATATTGACCTGCTCCACAGCGTCCAGCTTGAGAGCTTTGCGGAACAGCGCATTCAGAAGCAGAAATACAACGTGCATTCCAACGGCGATGCCCATGGAATAAAGCAGCCCGGTGCGGATCTCCGGTGTATCCTTGATCTGGAAGGCGTTCAGAACGACACAGGGCATGACCAGATAGACAAAGACCACAGACAGCACCTTGCTGTCCGATGCCTTCAATAAGCCGGTTTTCACAACGGCATATCCCATCAGCAGAATCAGAAATAGCTGCGCGATCTGCTGCATCAATAAAAGGCTGATTTGCATTTAGAACTCCTCTTTTGCAATTCGTTTTTGCAGCACAATCCTACTCCATTAGCGGGGCATCGTCAAGAGAAAACAGAAAAAATGCAATCTGAATAAGAAAAAACGGATGGCTTCGCAGAACCATCCGCTAAAATCTGAGATCCACCCAGCAGCAAAAGGATGCACCGCAGATAAAATAAGGACAAAGAGCGGAGAACGGGATAAAAGCAGCTCTCCGCTTTGCTGAATGGAGACGTGCAGTTGGAGCAGGATGGTGGTTCCTTTAAACGAATGCTGCCGAGGAATCTTCCTGTTTTGGAGGGCTTCCCCGGCGACTTTTTTGACAAGCACTAATTATTGCTTTTTTGCCTGCCTTTTGCAAAAAGACGCATTCACTGCCGCAAAGAAATCGGACGCGCGTGTTTTTTTGTGAATAAATATGTGAAAATTGATTGAAAATTCTTCCTGATAATGGTAAAATATTTTTATATCTCTCTTGTGCTGTGCCTTTTCGCGGGAAAGGGGCAGTGCAAAACAGGAAGCACGCAAAAATTGCGGCATCATTTCCGTGGACGGGTTTTACAGCGCACACTCTTGCGGGCGGTGATGTATAAGCAGTAGGCCATAGCAGCTTTGCCGCAAAGCGGCAGCTGCCCAAGAGTTGTGAGGAGAACGAATTTGACGAACAAAAAAACACGGCACCGCCTCATTTCTGCGCTTTTGGCGCTGGTGGTGGGGCTGTCCCTGTTGACCGGCTGCGGCGCAAAAAGCCCGGAACAGGTGGAAAAGCAGGAGGACGCCCAGACCATTCAGGTGTATCTGTGGAGCACCAGCCTGTACGGGACCTATGCACCCTATGTGCAGTCCCAGCTGCCGGATGTGAACATTGAGTTCATCGTGGGCAACAATGATCTGGATTTTTACAAGTTTTTGCAGCAGAACGGCGGTCTGCCGGATATCATCACCTGCTGCCGGTTCTCGCTGCACGACGCTGCACCCCTGAAGGACAGCCTGATGAACCTTGCCATGACCAACGAAGCGGGCGCTGTGTACAACACCTACCTCAACAGCTTTAAAAACGAGGACGGCAGCGTGAACTGGCTGCCGGTCTGTGCGGATGCCCACGGCTTTGTGGTCAACCGCAGTCTTTTTGAGCAGTACGATATCCCGCTGCCCACCGATTACGCAAGCTTTGTTTCCGCCTGTCAGGCATTTGAAGCGCTGGGCATCCGTGGCTTTACCGCCGACTATACCTATGATTACACCTGCATGGAGACCCTGCAGGGGCTTTCCGCTGCCGAGCTTACCACAACGGAAGGGCGCAAGTGGCGCACCGCATACAGCGACCCCGCCAGCACCGCGCGGGTGGGTCTGGACGATGCCGTGTGGCCGGGTGCCTTTGAGCGGATGGCGCAGTTCATTCAGGATACCCACCTTACGGCAGACGACCTTGCGTTGAATTACGACGATGTGACCGGGATGTTCCGCAATGGGGAAGTTGCCATGTACTTTGGCAGCTCTGCCGGCGTGAAGATGTTTCAGGATGAGGGCATCGACACCATTTTTATGCCCTTCTTCAGCCAGAACGGCGAAAAGTGGATCATGACCACCCCGTATTTCCAAGTTGCCCTGAACCGAGATCTCGAGCAGGACACCGCGCGCCGCGAAACAGCCATGAAGGTGCTGAACGTCATGCTCTCTGAGGAGGCGCAGAACCGCATCGTTGCCGACGGACAGGACGTGCTGAGCTACAGCCAGAACGTCCCCCTGCGCCTGACCGAGTACATGAAGGATGTGCGCGATGTGGTGGAAGAAAACCACATGTATATCCGCATTGCCTCCAACGATTTCTTTGCCGTTTCCAAGGATGTTGTCTCCAAAATGATCGCGGGCAAGTACACGGCAAAACAGGCTTACCGGGCGTTCAATGCCCAGCTTCTCGCCGAAGAGGAGCCTGCTGCGGACGAGCCCGTGTTGACCAGCGGAAAGAGCTATTCCAACGTGTTCCACGCAAACGGCGGCAACGCTGCTTTCTCGGTTATGGCAAACACGCTGCGTGGCGTTTACGGCACGGATGTGCTGCTTGCCACCGCAAACAGCTTTACCGGCAGTGTGCTGAAGGCAGACTATACCCCCAAAATGGCGGATTCCATGATCATGCCCAACGGCCTGATGTCCCGCCAACGCACCATGACCGGTGCTGAGCTGAAGGAGCTCGTCCGCGCCTTTGTGGAAGGCTGCGAGGGCGGCTTTGTGCCCTTTAATCGTGGTTCTCTGCCGATCGTCAGCGGCATTGCCGTGGAGGTAAAGGAGGCAAGTGGCAGCTATACCCTGACCGGCATCACCCGCAATGGGCAGCCGCTGCGGGATGACGACACCGTTACCGTGACCTGTCTGGCAGCGGAAAAGCAGATGGAAGCCATGCTTGCCAGCGAAAGCGGCGTATCTGCGGGCGAAGATACATGGGTGAAAAACACATGGCACGATCATGTTTCCGGCGGCGGCGCAGCGCTTGCAGAGCCTGAAAACTATATGACACTGAGGTGAACGGAATGGCAGACGAAAAGCGTAAACCAAAACGGAGCTGCCATCCCCGGCAAAAGTGGCTCCCTGCTGCTGCCGCTATCCTTCTGCTGGTCTTACTGGCAGTCGGGCTCAGCGTGCGGTACATCTCGTTTGTGTCGCAGACCATCTATCAGGAAAGCACCTCGCATCTGGAAGAGGTGCTGCATAAATCCAACAATATGCTAAAAGAGATGGTGCGCAAAAATGTGACCTATCTGCATCTGTACAACGGCTTTCTGGAAAACACCTCGGATGAGGACGAAATTCAGGCGTATATCAAGCAAGCACAGAAGAATACCGGATTTGCCAACTTTTACTTTCTTACCTACGACGGCAACTACATCACCGTGACCGGGGAGACCGGCTATCTTGGCTTGCAGACCAATCTGGACGAAAAGCTCGCCCATGATGAGGATATCGTTGTGAACACGGCGCTGCCCGGCAAGCCCCAGATGCTTGCGTTCATCTGTCCTGAAACGCAGGGCAGCTACCGGGGCTTTGCCTACGATGCCATTGCCATCTCTTATTATAATGATGCGGTGCTGAGATTGCTGGACAACTCTGCCTTTGAGGGCAATGCCAGCAACTATGTCATCTACCCGGATGGGCGGGTGGTCATCGACAGTTCTGTAAACCGCAAGGAGACCATTTACAATTTCATTGCGATGCTGCGCAGCTATTCCGATCTTTCCGAGGAACAGATCACGGAGCTGTCCAATGCCTTTGCGCAGGGCAGCAGCGGAAACCTGAGGGTCAAACTGGGCGACACCAGCTATTATCTGGTCTACGAGGGTACGGCTGTCCAGAACTGGACGATGGTGGGGCTTGTGCCGGTCAAGATCGTCAATGCCAGTCTGGACGAGCTGTGGTTCCATACGGTGCAGATCGTGGCGGGCGTCGTTGCAGGTCTTGCACTGCTGGTCATTCTGCTCATTGTGCGCAGAAGCCATACAACCCTGCGCCGGAAGAATACTGAGATCTCGTACCGGGACGAGCTGTTCCAGAAGCTTTCGCTGAACGTGGATGATGTTTTCCTGATGCTGGACGCAGAGACCTCCAAGGTGGATTATGTCAGCCCGAATATTGAGCGGCTGCTGGGAATCCCGTGGAGAGAAGTCCGGCAGGATGCCCGTGTTCTGGCAGCGCTGCACCCGAAGGATGACCCGGACCGCGACAAGAACTTTCTGGAAGGGCTTCTCAGCGGGGAACAGCGCGAGTGGGATACGGAGTATGAGCATCGGGAGACTAAGGAACGGCGCTGGTTCCATAACATCGCCATAGGTAGCGAGGTGGAGGGCAGAGCCAAGTATATCCTTGTCTTGTCCGACCGCACCGCTGATAAGCAGGTGAATCAGGCGCTTTCCAACGCAGTTGCCGCCGCCGAGACCGCCAACCGAGCCAAGAGCACTTTTCTTTCCAATATGTCCCACGATATCCGCACCCCCATGAACGCCATCATCGGCTTTACTACGCTGGCGCTCAGCAATATCAACGATACCGAGCGGGTGAAGGATTATCTTGGCAAGACCCTTGCATCCAGCAACCATCTGCTCTCCCTCATCAACGATGTGCTGGATATGAGCCGCATTGAAAGCGGAAAGATCCATCTGGAAGAGGTGGAAGTCAACCTTTCGGATGTGCTGCACGATTTAAAAACCATCGTCAGCGGGCAAATTTACGCAAAGCAGCTGGAGCTTTACATGGACGTCATGGACGTGACCGACGAGGACGTCTACTGCGACAAGACCCGGCTGAACCAGATTTTGCTGAACCTGCTGTCCAACGCCATCAAGTTCACCCCGGCGGGCGGCACGGTCTCGGTGCGGGTGCGGCAGCTTGCCGGTAAAGTGCGCGGCTGCGGACAGTACGAGTTCCGCATCAAGGATAACGGCATCGGCATGAGCCCGGAGTTTGCCAAAAAGATCTTTGAGCCCTTCGAACGGGAGCGCACCTCCACGGTAAGCCGCATCCAAGGCACCGGCCTTGGCATGGCCATTACCAAAAACATCGTGGATATGATGGGCGGCACCATCGAGGTGCAGACAGCGCAGGGCAAGGGCACCGAGTTTACCGTCTGCGTGCCCATGCGCGCACAGACCGAGCAGCGCCCGGTGGAAAAAATCACCGAGCTGGAGGGCCTGAAAGCACTGGTGGTGGATGACGACTTCAACACCTGCGACAGCGTGACAAAGATGCTGGTCAAGGTGGGTATGCGCGCCGAGTGGACGCTTTCCGGCAAGGAAGCGGTGCTGCGTGCACGGCAGTCTATCGAGATGAGCGATGCCTACCACGCCTATATCATCGACTGGCGCCTGCCGGATATGAACGGCATCGAGGTCACCCGCCGCATCCGCAGTCTGAACGATGATACGCCCATTATCATCCTGACCGCCTACGACTGGTCGGATATCGAGGTGGAGGCAAAGGCAGCCGGCGTGACCGCTTTCTGCGCCAAGCCTATGTTCATGTCCGACCTGCGCGAGACCCTGATGAGCGCACTCGGCCAGAAACAGACGGATGCGGTGCAGGGGCTTCTGCCGGATAAGAACGCCGACTTCAAGGGTAAGCACATTCTGCTGGTGGAGGATAATGAGCTGAACCGTGAGATCGCGCAGGAGATTCTGCGGGAGTACGGCTTCCTTGTTGATTCGGCGGAAAACGGTGCAGTAGCGGTGGAAAAGGTAAGCACCGCCGCGCCGGGCAGCTACGATCTGGTGCTGATGGACGTGCAGATGCCGATCATGGATGGCTATACCGCCACCCGTCAGATCCGCGCGCTGGACGACCCTGCGCGGGCAAGGCTGCCGATCCTTGCCATGACCGCCAACGCCTTTGACGAGGACCGCCGCAACGCCTTGGAAAGCGGCATGAACGGCTTTTTGTCCAAGCCCATCGTGATCGGCGACCTTGTGCAGGAGCTGCACAAAATTTTGTGAACGGGATGCCTGAAACGAACCCTGAAAGCTAGAGAAAAATAAGAATTTAGCAATCTGAACGGTCTGAATCCTGTATTGTACAGGGCGCAGACCGTTTAGTTTTAATTTGATTCGGCGGTTGTAGTAGTAGTCGATATACGCAACAATGGCCTTTTCGAGCTGCGTCCGGCTGTCCCGGTAGGCGTAGACAGGGGAGAGGGGGGCGTCTTTCAGCAGCACATAGTCCACCGCCGTGGCGCTCAGCACCGGCCAGGCGTTGCTGCTGAATTGCCGCACTCTGCAGAGCTACTGCATCGCCCCGGGGCAAAGCTGCTGCCACCGGGCAAAGCCCCCTGCAATACCGCAAAAGTGCGCTGAAGAGTGCTTCTCAAGAATAAGGCTCGATAAAAACAAAAAATCCCGGAAGCCGAAGCTTCCGGGAATCTTTTGGAGGTGACGACCAGATTTGAACTGGTGGATGAGGGTTTTGCAGACCCTTGCCTTACCACTTGGCCACGTCACCATATAAGGGAGTGATGAATACCACTCCAATGGAGCGGCCGACGAGGCTCGAACTCGCTACCTCCACCTTGGCAAGGTGGCGCTCTACCAGATGAGCTACGGCCGCATATTCGGTGCATTTGTCCCTGCACCCTCCCGAGCGATTCTTGCGAATTTCGGGGCCCCCGCGAAAGCTTGCGAAGCAAGATTTTGTGGGGAAGAGGAGGAATTTCAGAGTTTGTTACGGCGGTCTTACTTGTAAGACTGCCAAACAAACGGCTGACATTCCGACGAAGCGACCCGGATCGGGCTCGAACCGACGACCCCCAGCGTGACAGGCTGGTGCTCTAACCAACTGAGCTACCGGGCCATACCGGAGCAACTATTGCTGCTCCTTAATGGAGCGGCCGACGAGGCTCGAACTCGCTACCTCCACCTTGGCAAGGTGGCGCTCTACCAGATGAGCTACGGCCGCATATTGGGAAACCCTGACGGGTTTCCTTGACGTGGTGCCTCCGATCGGAATCGAACCAATGACACGGGGATTTTCAGTCCCCTGCTCTACCGACTGAGCTACAGAGGCGCACCGGACGATGATTATTATACCTGAAATTTCGATTTTGTAAAGGGGTAAATGCAAACTTTTTTGAAAAAATTGAAAAGTTTTTGTTTTCCAACGTCCCTGCGCGCAAAATAAGAACGACTTTTTTCGCGGTTTTCGTGTCGGAGGGCTGCGCCGGAAAAGAGAGAAAGAACATTTGACAAGTTTTACAACCTATGGTTTAATAAAAGAAAAGAACACAGGCGCCGAGGCCCGCAGAGATGCTGTTATATATCTTATATAATAGAAAGGGCAGGCGCTTGCTTTGATTACAGGACGTCCTGCACAGCACAGCTGCGGCGGGACGGGAGGAGCAGCATGGCAAAAAAACAGGAATATGGCAACGAGAGCATTACCTCGTTAAAGGGCGCCGACCGTGTGCGTAAGCGCCCGGCAGTCATCTTTGGCTCAGACGGTGTGGAGGGCTGTGCCCACTCGATCTTTGAAATCGTGTCCAACTCCATCGACGAAGCCCGTGACGGCCACGGCGATACCATCAACGTGACCCGCTGCAAGGACGGCAGCGTCATCGTAGAGGATTTTGGCCGCGGTATGCCCGTGGACTGGAACAACGGCGAGGGGCGCTTCAACTGGGAGCTGCTGTTCTGCGAGATGTACGCGGGCGGCAAGTACGGCGAGGGCGAGGATAACTACGAGTTCAGCCTTGGCCTGAACGGTCTGGGTCTGTGCGCCACTCAGTACGCCTCGGCGTGGATGACCGCCGATATCTACCGTGACGGCTATCACTACCATCTGGACTTTAAAAAGGGCGAGAACGTGGGCGGCCTGCAAAAGGAGCCCTACAAGGGACGCCGCACCGGCAGTATCATCCACTGGAAGCCGGACGACGAGGTGTTTACCGATATCGATGTGCCCGGCAGCTACTATAAGGATGTGCTGCGCCGTCAGGCTGTGGTCAACGCGGGGCTTACCCTCAACTTTACCGATGAAAAGGAAAAGGACCCTGCCACCGGCAAGCCATGGCATGAAAGCTGGTGCTACCAGAACGGCATCGCGGACTATGTGGCCGAGGTGGCCGGGGAGGATACCCTGACCCCCGTGTTCAGCTGCGAGAGCGAGGCCGTGGGCCGGGACCGCGAGGATCAGCCGGACTATAAGGTGCGCATGAGTGCGGCTTTTTGTTTCTCTAATAAGGTGCAGCTGCTGGAATACTACCACAACTCTTCCTGGCTGGAGCACGGCGGCAGCCCGGAGCACGCGGTGCGCACCGCCTTTGTCTACCAGATCAACAAGTACCTGAAGGAAAAGAACCTGTACAAAAAGGGCGAGAGCGCCATCAGCTTTCAGGACGTGCAGGACTGTCTGGTGTATGTGTCCTCCAGCTTTTCCACCCGCACCAGCTACGAGAACCAGACCAAAAAGGCCATCACCAATAAATTTGTCTCGCAGGCTATGACCGACTTCCTCAAGCATTATCTGGAGGTCTATTTTCTGGAAAAGCCGGAGGAGGCTCAGAAGATCTGCCAGCAGGTGCTGGTGAACAAGCAGAGCCGCGAGCACGCAGAAAAAACGCGCCAGAGTATCAAAAAAACGCTCTCCACGCAAATCGACTTAGCCAACCGCGTGCAGAAGTTTGTGGACTGTCGCACCCGGGATTCCGCCCGCCGCGAGCTGTATATCGTGGAGGGCGACTCGGCTATGGGCGCGGTCAAGTCCAGCCGGGACAGTGAATATCAGGCCATCATGCCCATCCGCGGCAAGATTTTGAACTGCCTGAAGGCGGATTATGCCCGCATCTTCAAGTCGGACGTCATTGTGGATCTTATCAAGGTGATGGGCTGCGGCGTGGAACTGGGCGGCAAGCACAACAAGGAACTGGCTACTTTTAACCTCGAAAACCTGCGGTTCAATAAGATCGTCATCTGTACCGATGCCGACGTGGACGGCTACCAGATCCGCACCCTTGTGCTGACCATGCTCTACCGCCTTACCCCCACCCTGATCAACAAGGGCTATGTGTATATCGCAGAGTCGCCTTTGTATGAGATCACCACGAAGGACCGCACCTATTTTGCCTATACCGAGCCGGAAAAGGCCGCTTTTCTGGAAAAGATCGGGGACAAAAAATACACCATCCAGCGCTCCAAAGGCTTGGGCGAGAACGACCCTGAGATGATGTGGCTGACCACCATGAACCCGGAGAGCCGCCGCCTTATTAAAGTAATGCCCACCGATGTGGTGCAGACTGCGCAGGTGTTCGATATCTTGCTGGGCGACAATCTGGCAGGCCGCAAGGAGCATATCGCCCAGCACGGCGCAGAGTATCTGGATGATCTGGACGTGTCCTGAAAACAGAACGATACCGTGCCAAAGCCTTCCCCCGGCCGGGGGAAGGTGGCGAGTTTACGAGCCGGATGAGGGCGCGGGCGGCAGCAATGCTCCCCAAAAGCCCGAAACACGGCCTCTGGACAGTATGAGGAAACACAATGGCAAAAAAATCGACCAAGAAAACCTTAAAGCCGGTGCGCCCGCAGCTGGGCGACAGCGTTGAAATTTTAAACGCAGGCAGCGTGCTGGAAGATCCCATTACCCGCACGCTGGAAACCAACTATATGCCCTACGCCATGAGCGTCATCGTCAGCCGCGCTTTGCCGGAAATCGACGGCTTCAAGCCGGCGCACCGCAAGCTGCTGTACACCATGTATGAGATGGGGCTGCTCAAGGGCGCACGCACCAAGTCTGCCAACATCGTGGGCAGCACCATGCACCTGAACCCCCATGGTGACGCCGCCATCTACGACACCATGGTGCGCATGGGACGCGGCAACGAGAGCCTGCTGGTGCCCTTTGTGGACAGCAAGGGCAACTTTGGCAAGGCGTACAGCCGCGATATGTCCTGCGCCGCTGCCCGTTACACCGAGGCAAAGCTGGAAGGCGTGTGCGAGGAGCTGTTCCGGGATATCGACAAAGAAACTGTGGACTTTGTGCCCAACTACGACAGCACCACCACCGAGCCCACCCTGCTGCCGGTCACTTTCCCCACCATTCTGGCCAACAATACGCTGGGCATTGCGGTGGGCATGGCCTGCAACATCTGCTCTTTCAATCTGGCAGAGCTGTGCGCCACCACCGTGGCGCTGATGAAGGACGAGCACCACGATATCGGCACCACCATGCCTGCCCCGGACTTTGTGGGCGGCGGTCAGATCTTGTATGATGAAGCGCAGATGCGTGAAATTTACGAAAACGGCCGCGGCAGCGTAAAGGTGCGCGCCCGCTACAATGCAGTGCCCGGCGAAAATATGATCGAGGTCACCCAGATCCCGCCCACCACCACGGTGGAGGCCATCATGGACAAGATCGCAGAGCTGGTCAAGACCGGCAAGGTCAAGGAGATCAGCGATATGCGCGATGAGACCGACCTGAACGGCCTGAAGCTGACGCTGGATCTCAAGCGCGGCGTGGATGCCGACAAGCTGATGGCGAAGTTGTTCAAAACTACCCCGCTGGAGGACAGCTTCAGCTGCAACTTCAACATTCTGGTGTCCGGCCAGCCCCGGGTCATGGGTGTGCGGGAGATCCTGAAGGAGTGGACGGCCTTCCGCGTTGAGTGCGTGCGCCGCCGCACCTACTACGACCTGCACGGCAAGGAAAAGCGGCTGCACCTGTTGCAGGGTCTTGCCGCCATCCTGCTGGATATCGACAAGGCCATCCGCATCATCCGCACTACTGAGGAAGAGACCGAGGTGGTGCCCAACCTGATGATCGGCTTTGGCATCGACGAGGTGCAGGCGGACTATGTGGCAGAGATTAAGCTGCGCCATCTGAACCGGGAATACATCCTCAAGCGCACCGGCGAGATCGAGCAGCTGGAAAAGGATATTGCCGACCTGAACGATGTGCTGGCAAAGCCTGCCCGCATCCGCCGCATTATCATCAATGAACTGAACGATGTAGCGAAAAAATACGGCAAGCCCCGCTGCAGTGAGATCTTGTACGACCTGCCCGAGGAGGACGCCGCCGCCGAGGAAGAAGCTGTGCCGGACTACCCGGTGACTGTGTTCTTTACCCGGGAGGGCTACTTTAAAAAGATCCCGCCCCAGAGCCTGCGCACCGCCGGTGCGCACAAGCTGAAGGAGGGCGACGAGATCATCCAGCAGCTGGAGACCCGCAACAACGTGGAGGCGCTGTTCTTTACCGACAAGCAGCAGGTGTACAAGGTGCGTCTGGCAGAGCTGGAGGACGGAAAAGTGGCGCAGATGGGCATCTTCATCCCGGGGCGGCTGGGCATGGACGAGGGCGAAAACGTACTGAGCATGGTCATTACCGGCGATTACAGCGGCTTTATGCTGTTCTTCTTTGCCAGCGGTAAGTGCGCAAAGATCCCCCTCAGCTCCTACGCCACCAAGCAGAACCGCCGCAAGCTGCTGAAGGCGTACAGCGATAAGGAGCCGCTGGCGAAGCTGCTCTACCTGCCGGAGGAGACCGAGCTTGCCATCCGCACCAGCGCCAGCCGGATGCTGCTGGTGGGCACGGCACAGATCGCCGCCAAGACCACCCGCGATAGTCAGGGTGTGGCGGTGGTCACCCTGAAAAAGAACCAGACCATCGCCTCGGTGGTGCCGGCCGACACCTTAGAGCTGGCCAACCCCCACCGCTATCGCGTGCGCAGCCTGCCCGCCACCGGTGCGCTGATCCGCGCCGAGGACGAGGGCGAACAGATGAGCCTGCTTTGATTGGCAGACGGCGGGGAGCTTTCCTTCGCAAATAAGCCCGGAATCCCCCGTTCCGCCCCAGTGCTGCGCACCGGGGCCCCACTTCGCCGGAATTTGCTCAGGAAACTCCCCGCTGCCTTTCCGAAAAGTCCCCTCTTGTGAAAATAGGGAAACGGAGCGCCCGCAGGCGTGCCGTTTCCCCGAAAACAAAATATTCTTTCCACTGTTAATGTCAGAGCAAAGCGGAGACGATTTTAAATCGTTTATCCTGAAAAGAGGAAGCTGTTATGCAAAATATCGACCTGATCTGTGTGGGCAAGCTGAACGCCAAATATTTCGCCGAGGGCGTGGCAGAGTACCAGAAGCGGTTGGCGGCCTTTGCCGCCTTCCGCATCATTGAGCTGCCGGAGGAAAAGATCGAGGAGAAAAACGCCTCGGATGCCGTGGTAAAAAAGGCGCTGGACAAGGAGGGTAAGGCCATCCTTTCCAATGTGCGCAAGGGTGCTGCTATTGTGGCCATGTGCATTGAGGGCAAACAGATCTCCTCCGACGAGCTGGCGCAGTTTCTGGCACAGCGCGCCGGCAGTGGGGCAGGGGATGTGGCCTTTGTCATCGGCTCGTCCCATGGCCTGTCCGACGAGGTGAAAAAGGCCGCTACCCTCAAGTTCAGCATGGGGCGCATCACCATGCCCCATCAGCTGGCACGGCTGGTGCTCACAGAACAGATCTACCGCGCCTGCACCATTAATGCGGGTATGAAGTACCACAAGTAAAATGTGTTTTTTTGGCTCCCGGAGCGTTCGCAGGCGCTCCGGGAGCCATTTTTACAGAAACATGTAAAATCTGCCGAAAAAACATTTTTTGGCTTTTCTTTTGGAGCGGTTTTTATTATACTGATAGCATGGATTATTCTGTTGCAAAATGAAACAAAAATGGTAGGGAAAAACCATGAAAAAACACAAAAGAGAACTGCGGCTGGCGGTATGTCTGCTGGCGCTGGCAATGTGTGCGGCGCTGCTTTGCAGCTGCCTGCATACCGGAAAAGCCGACAGCTATACGGCAGCAATGCCGGTCATCGTGGTGGGCAGCGATAACTACCCGCCCTTCAACTATATGAGTACAGACGGCACGCCCACCGGCATTGACGTAGAACTGGCCACCGAGGCGTTCAGGCGGCTGGGCTGCCGGGCAAAATTTGTGACCATCGACTGGGAAAAGAAGAAGGAACTGGTGGAAAACGACACCATCGACTGCATCTGGGGCAGTTTTACCATGGACGGCCGCGAGGAAGAATACCAATGGGCAGGGCCTTATCTGTACAGCCGTCAGGTGGTGGCAGTGCGCTCCGACAGCGACATCTATACCCTGCAGGATCTGGCCGGCAAGGTAGTGGCGGTGCAGTCCACCACAAAGCCGGAGGAGCTGTTTTTGAACGCAGAGCAGAACGGACTGCCCCGGCTGCGCAGGCTGTATTCCCTGCAGAACCGGGATCTGCTCTACACCACCCTGCTCAAAGGCTACGCGGACGCCTTAGCCGCCCACGAAAGCGCCATCCGGCAGTTCATGAAGGATTACAGCGTAGAATATCGCATTCTGGACGAGCCGCTGATGACGGCGCGGCTGGGCGTTGCCTTTGCCAAAGAGCGCGGCGATGACCTGCCGCAGCAGCTGACGGAGGTGTTTCAGGAGATGCTGGCGGATGGCACCGTCCGGCAGATCGTGAGCCGCTATCTGGACGACCCCGAGCACTATCTGGATGGACTGGAGGACAGCACCCATGCGTGACGGAATGGAAAAGAGCCAGAGTATTTTCAACCGGAAGCAGTTCATTATGGTGTGTGCACTTGCGGGACTGTTGCTGCTGGGCGGCGTGCTGGGGCTTTCGGCGCACAGTGATCTGCAAAATGCTGAAAAGCAGTTTGAGGATACCATCAGCTATGTTAAGGAGCAGTGCACCGGCTACGATAACCTGAACCTTGCCACGGAGACCAAAAGCCTGATGCGGATGATGGAAAACGCCCAGCATCTGTGCAGTGAGATCGCTCGGGATCAACAGGAAAACCACGGGCGGGTGCTGGACGATGCCGCCATGGAAGAATATTTGCAGGATTATACCCTCAGCGGCATCCTTGTGCTTTCGGCAGAGGGCAAAATTTTGTGCGGTGCCTCACAGGATGGCCGGGTGTCAGACCCGCAGATCCGGGAACAGATGGAAAAGGAGCTGGCCGGTTCTATCGTGCTGAAGGTGGCCGACCACCCGGAACAGGTCTACGCCGGGCGGACGGAAAAGGAGGATAGCTCCTATGTGGACACCGCAGCCTGCGCCCGGAAGGACGGGGACGGGGTGCTTGTGGTATACTACCGCACCACGGCAGAATATGTACGCAATTACAGCCTTTCCTACCAGAACTGCGTGCAGGGCTATAACCCCGCTGTGGACGGAACCATCGTGGTGACCCGTGGTGACCGCATCGTGGCCAGCAACGATACTGCCTTGCTGGATACCACCGTGGACGAAAACCCCACCCTTTCTGCCCTAAAGGCGCGCAGCACCGATGGCGGCGTAATCCATGTGCACAGCACCACCGGGCAGCAGTACGCCTACGGCATCGTAGGGCAGGGACGCAGTTTTTACATCTATGTTTACCGCCCGGAGCAGGAGGTATATGTCTCTACCATGCGCAATGTGAGCATGGCTGCCTTTGCTTACATGGTCGTTCTGTTCCTGCTGCAATTGCTGCGCGGCAAGACCGACCAGCGCTACCGGGAGCAGCAGCTGCGCCGGGAGCAGGAGTACCAAAAGACCCTCAAGGCGGCTGCGCTGAAGGCGGAGAGCGCAAACCTTGCCAAGACCGAGTTTTTACAGCGCATGAGCCACGATATCCGCACCCCCATCAACGGCATCCGGGGTATGGTGGAGATCGGCGACCGCTGCCCGGAGGATATGGCACGGCAGGCCGACTGCCGCAAAAAGATCTGGGAGGCTTCCACCCTGCTGCTGGAGCTGGTGAACGAGGTGCTGGACATGGGCAAGCTGGAGTCCGGCGAGGTGGTGCTGGAAAACGTGCCCTTTGATCTGCCCGAGCTGATGCACGAGATCACGGACGTGCTGGAAAAACAGGCGGCAGAACGCGGAATTGTTCTGCACCGGGAATACGGCAGGCTGCCGCATCCACGGCTGGTGGGCAGCCCGCTGCACGTCAAACGGCTGCTGATGAATGTGCTCAGCAATGCCATCAAGTATAACCGGGAAAAGGGCCGGGTGATGCTGGACTGCTTTGAATTGAGCAGCAACGGGGACAAGGCGCAGATCTGTTTTGTCTGCGCGGACACCGGCATCGGTATGAGCGAGGAATTCCAGCAGCGGATGTTCGAGCCCTTCACGCAGGAGAACGCCGGGGCACGCTCGGTATACGGCGGCACCGGCCTTGGCATGTCCATTGCCAAAAGTCTTGTGGATAAGATGGGCGGTACCATCGGGGTGGAAAGCAAGCAGGGCGTGGGCACAACCTACACCATCACCCTGCCTTTTGCTATCGACAATACTGCAACAGAAGAGCCGGAGCGGCAGCAGACAGACCTTACCGTGCTGCAGGGACGGCGGATGCTGCTGGCCGAGGACAACGCCCTGAATATGGAGATCATGGAGTTTTTACTGAACGATGTGGGTGTAAAAGTGACCAAAGCCGCCGATGGACAGCAGGCAGTGGAAGCCTTTGCGGCCTCGCCGGTGGACGGCTTTGACGCCATTCTGATGGACGTGATGATGCCGGTGCGGGACGGCCACGAGGCCACCCGCGCCATCCGCGCCATGGACCGCCCGGACGCAAAGAGCATCCCCATCTTTGCCATGACGGCAAACGCCTTTACAGAGGATCGCCGTAAGGCGCTGGAATCCGGCATGAATGAGCACCTGTCTAAACCAATCGACCCGGATGCCCTGTACCGCCTGCTGGTAAAATACCTGACAGAGCGCAACTGAACTGTTTGCCGGGCTTTACAAGCGGGGCAAAACATGGTACAGTAAATATACTGTGCTTGCGCAAGCCACAAGCACGCCCGGCGGTGGGAAAGCCGCCGGCACACAACACGATACGACACGGCAAACCAGCCGCGGACGGAAAGGATGTACTACAATGGAACAGAGCGAAAAGACCCTTGACATGATCGTCAATCTTTGCAAGAACCGTGGTTATGTGTTCCCCGGTTCCGAGATCTACGGCGGTCTGGCCAACAGCTGGGACTACGGCCCCCTTGGCGTGGAGTTCAAGAACAACGTCAAAAAGGCATGGCTGAAAAAGTTTGTGCAGGAAAGCCCCTATAACGTGGGCTTGGATGCTGCCATCATCATGAACCCGCAGACATGGGTGACCACCGGCCATGTGTCCAGCTTCTCGGACCCCCTGCTGGACTGCCGCGCCTGCAAGGCACGCCACCGCGCCGACAAGCTGATCGGTGAGGAGCACCCCGAGGTGAACGTGGACGCCATGAGCTTTGACGAGATGGACGCTTTCATCGCAGAGCACGAGGATATCGTCTGCCCTGTGTGCGGCAAGCACGATTTTACCCCCATCCGCAAGTTCAACCTGATGTTCAAGACTGCCATCGGCGTGACCGAGGATAGCTCCTCCACCTGCTATCTGCGTCCCGAGACCGCACAGGGCATCTTTGTCAACTTTGCCAACATCCAGCGCACCACCCGCCGCAAGTTGCCCTTCGGTGTGTGTCAGGTGGGCAAGGCCTTCCGCAACGAGATCACCCCGGGCAACTTCACCTTCCGCACCCGCGAGTTCGAGCAGATGGAGTGCGAGTTCTTCTGCAAGCCCGGCACGGATCTGGACTGGTTTGCTTACTGGAAGGACTACTGCGAGAACTGGCTGCTGAGCCTTGGCATCAAGAAGGAGCACCTGCGCCTGCGTGACCACGAGCCTGCAGAGCTGGCCTTCTACAGCCGCGCTACCACTGACATCGAGTATGCCTTCCCGTTCACCGACTGGGGCGAGCTGTGGGGCATTGCAGACCGTACCAACTACGACCTGACCCGCCATCAGGAGGCTTCCGGCAAGAGTCTGGAGTACTTCGACAGCGAGACCAACGAGCACTACATTCCCTACGTCATCGAGCCCTCTCTGGGCTGCGACCGTGTGGCGCTGGCTTTCCTGTGCGAGGCTTACGATGAGGAGCACCTGACCGACAGCAAGGGCAAGGAGGATATCCGCACCGTGCTGCATCTGCATCCGGCTCTGGCTCCCTACAAGTGCGCCGTGCTGCCCCTGAGCAAGAAGCTGGGCGAGAAGGCTATGGAGATCCGCAACGAGCTGAGCAAGTACTTCATGGTGGATTACGACGATACCGGTTCTATCGGTAAGCGTTACCGCCGCGAGGACGAGATCGGCACCCCGTTCTGCATCACCGTGGACTTTGACACCGTGGGCGACGAGGCCAAGGGCATTGCTGCCGACAACTGCGTCACCGTCCGTGACCGTGACACCATGGAGCAGGTGCGTATGCCCATCAGCGAGCTGAAGAGCTACATCGAGAGCAAGATCGAGTTCTAAAAATACACTATCATGCACAAAAGCAGCCCCGCCGGTGCTCCGACGGGGCTGCTTTTTTAGTGTCGTGACGGCTGAAAAAAGTGGCTCAGAAACGTCCGCAGACGTTTCTGAGCCACAAAATCTAAAATCGTCAGGCGGGCGGTTTACTGCTGGGCGAAGATCTTGACCTCGTCCCTGTCCATAAAGGCAGCGCCCGCAAAGCCTGCTGCTTCCAGCTGACCCAGCTGCTTGCCCAGCTTTTTGCCCTGCAGCAGCACGGTGACGTTGTACTGCTCACGCAGCGCAGCAGCTTTGCGCAGCACGGCGGGGAAGTCGGTGCCTTTGCCGTACAGCAGGGCGATCTTCTGCTTTGCGCCGGGGATCTGGTATCCCTGCTCCAGCAGGATGCCGCACACCCGCTCGAAGCCAATGGAGAAGCCCACGGCGGGCACCTGCACGCCAAGGAACTTGCCCACCATGTTGTCGTAGCGTCCACCGCCGGCTACAGCACCGCTGAACTGCGGGCAGGTCACCTCGAACACCATGCCGGTGTAGTAGCCCTGACCGCGCACCAGACTGGGACAGTAGGCCACCTGATAGCGGCCGGCAGCCAGCGTGTTGGCGGTGGCCAGCACATACTTCAGGTCGTCGGCGATGGCGGGGTCGGCGCAGCGGGCAGCTACGGCGTCCAGCGTCACGTCCCCGGCGGCAATAAAGTCTGCCAGTGCGTTGATGGCGCTCTCCGGCAGCTGCTTCTCGGTCAGCTCGGCTTTCACGCCCTCGGCACCGATCTTGTCCATCTTGTCAAAGGTGATGCAGACGGAGTCCAGCGTGTCGGCGGCAAAGCCCATGCTCTCCAGCATCCCGCGCAGGATGCGGCGGTCGTTGATGTTGACGGTAAAGCCGGTAAAGCCGATGTTCAGCAAGGCGCGGGTGGTCACATCGATCAGCTCCACCTCGGCGTTGGGGGAAGCATCGCCCAGAATGTCGATATCACACTGTACAAACTCGCGCAGACGGCCCTTCTGCGGGCGCTCGGCGCGGAACACCCGGTCGGTCTGAATGACCTTGAAAGGGTTGGGCAGCTTATCCTTGTTGGCTGCGTAATAGCGGCTCAGCGGCAGGGTAAGGTCGTAGCGCAGACCCATATCGGACAGCTGCTTGGGGTCGCCGGTGTTCAGGGCAGCGGTCAGCTTATCGCCGCGCTTGAGCACCTTGAAGATCAGGTTCAGGTTGTCGCCGCCCTCGGATTTATCGAGATTTTCCATATCCTCCAGCATGGGGGTGGAGATGCGCTCAAAACCGGCAGAGCGGTAGGTCTCCAGAATCTTGCCCTGAATGTAGTCGCGCAGGGTCTGTTCGGCGGGCAGCAGGTCCCGCATACCCTTCAAAGCCTGTGTTTTCATAACAGTAATTCCTCTCTATCTGTAAATTGTACCCGCCCTCGATGCCTGAAAAGGGGCGGGAGCGTTTTAACTCAGTACTTTACCATTATAAAGGATAATGCCGGATTGTCAATCCAAATGGGCACACTATCGCAAATTGCACAAATCTTTGAGGTGAAAGTATGAAGCAGCAGTTTGCAGCAAAACACCCGTGGACCATTCTGGCTGCGGGGGCAGCCATTCAGGTGCTTACCGGCTTACCGGCGGCTTGGGGCGTATTTCAGAAGCCGGTCATGGAGGAATACGGCCTTTCGGAGCAGGGTGCAGGCTACGCCTTTGCGTTGCTCATCGCCGCTTTTGGGGTGGGGTGTGTGCTGGGCGGCTTTTTGCAGGATAAAAAGGGTCCGCGCTGCGCGGCGTTGTGGGGCACAGCCCTGCTCTGCGGCGGCTTTTTTGCAGCGGCCTTTCTGCCGGGCAGGGCAGGGTGGGGGTTCTTTCTGGCCTTCAGCATCCCGGCGGGGCTGGGCACAGCCTTTTTGTACCCCTCTATCCAGTCCTGCGCCCAAAAGTGGTACGCGGGGCGCAAGGGACTGGCGACCGGGGTCATCGGCGGAGCGGTGGGACTTTCCGGCGCGTTCCTTACCCTGTTCGTCCGGGCGGCGTTGCGGGGCTTTGGCCCGGTGCAGGGCATCCGGGGCGCGTTCTGGGCGCTGGGGGCGCTCACCCTGCCGGTGTGCCTTGCGGGCAGCGCGGTACTCAGCGACCCACCGCAGAAAAAGCAGCAGCCAAGCGGAAAAAACACCCTCGACCTTTCCCCGGGGCAGATGCTGCGCACAAAGCAGTACTGGCTGTGCGCGGGCGCGGTGTGCTTTTCCACCCCGGCGGTGCTGCTGTTCAGCCCCATCATCCTAAAGCTGGGTATGGAGCGCGGGCTGGATGAAACTGCTGCGCTGTGGAGCATCGTACTGGGCAGCGTGGGCAGCGCTGCGGGACGGATGCTGATGCCCATGCTCAGCGACCACATTGGCCGCCGCGCCACCGACCTTGGGCTGTTTGCGGCTTCGCTTGCGCTGTCGGCGGCGTTCTGGGCAGCGCAGGGCTGGTGGGTGGTGGTGTGCTACGCCGGGCTTACCTTCTGCTACTCGGCGCTGGCGGCGGTGCTGCCCGCCCTTTCCACCGACCTGTTCGGCCTGCCCCATGCGGGGGTGAATTACGGCTTTCTGGCACTGGGGCAGAGCGTGGGCAGTCTTGCGTTCCCCTTTGCGGCTGATCTGCTGGCGTTGGAAAACGGGCGGCACCTGCTTGCCATAGCTGGTGCGGCAGCGGGTTTTGCAGCCATTTGGGCGCTGCATCCGGTGCGGAAAGACCTGCGCTGAAACGCGCAAAAAGAAAGAGCTGCAAAAAGTTTGCCGGTGCTTACGGCAGAATTGACAAAAACTTGACGATTGTTTTGTATAAAGCGGTGGAAATGCCAGTTAGCTCTGCATGACCGTAAAACCCGGCTGTACTTTTTGCAGGAAATGACTTGCAAAATTCGTCCGTTTTCTCTATAATAAAATCATGCGTGGTAGTACCGGTGCAGGCGCTGAAAGAGAGCAGCGCACCCGGTTCGGATGCAAGCAGTATGGAGCAGCAGCTGTGCCGGCAGGGCGCGGCGGCGGTTTTATGCTGCCAAAGCGACATTTGTCAAAAGGAGAGTATGATTATGACCTATTCGCAGCAAGTACAGAATATGTGCCCGATCACCAAAGGTCCTAAGCATGGTCCGGCTCCCATCCCCGAAGAGGGTGCATGGGTCAAGGCCTATGAGATCAAGGACATCAGCGGCTACACCCATGGTGTGGGCTGGTGTGCACCCCAGCAGGGCACCTGCAAGCTGTCCCTGAACATCAAGAACGGCGTCATCGAAGAGGCTCTGGTGGAGACCATCGGCTGCTCCGGCATGACCCACTCTGCTGCTATGGCAGGCGAGATCCTGCCCGGCAAGACCATTCTGGAAGCTCTGAACACCGACCTGGTGTGCGACGCCATCAACGTGGCTATGCGCGAGCTGTTCCTGCAGATCGTCTACGGCCGCAGCCAGACCGCTTTCTCTGAGGACGGTCTGCCCATCGGCGCAGGTCTGGACGACCTAGGCAAGGGTCTGCGCTCCATGACCGGCACCATCTTCTCCACCAAGGAGAAGGGTGTGCGCTACCTGGAGCTGACCGAGGGCTACATCAACAAGCTGGCAGTGGACGCTAACGATGAGGTCATCGGCTATCAGTTCGTTAAGCTGGGCAAGATGATGGAGGATATCCGTCACGGCAAGACCCCCAACGAGGCTTACGAGAAGAACGTGGGTACTTACGGCCGCTTCAGCAAGGAGCAGGGCGCTGTGAAGTACATCGACCCGCGTGAGGAATAAGAGAGGAGGAACAACTCAATGGCAACTTTTGAATCTATGGATCGCCGTATGCCTAAAATCGAGGCATGCCTGAAGGCTAACGGTCTGGAGTCTCTGGACGCTTGCAACGAGATGCTCCTCGCTAAGGGCATCGACTGCGACAAGATCGTCCGCGGCGTGCAGCCCATCTGCTTTGATAACGCTGTCTGGGCTTACACTCTGGGCACCGCTATCGCTGTGAAGCGCGGCCTGACCGACGCTGCCGAGTGCGCAGCTGCAATCGGTGAGGGTCTGGAAGCTTTCACCATCCCCGGCTCTGTTGCTGAGCAGCGTCAGGTCGGTCTGGGCCACGGCAACCTGGGCGCTCGTCTGCTGAGCGAGGACACCACCTGCTTCGCTTTCCTGGCAGGCCACGAGTCCTTTGCTGCTGCTGAGGGTGCTATCGGCATCGCCCGCACCGCAAACAAGGTCCGTAAGACCCCCCTGCGCGTCATCCTGAACGGTCTGGGCAAGGACGCAGCTTACATTATTTCCCGTATCAACGGCTTCACCTATGTGCAGACCGAGTACGATATCCCCACCCAGACCCTGACTGTGGTCAAGGAGATCCCCTTCTCCGAGGGTGAGCGTGCAGCCGTTAAGTGCTACGGCGCTAACGACGTTATGGAAGGCGTTGCCATCATGAAGAAGGAGGACGTGCAGTGCTCCATCACCGGCAACTCCACCAACCCCGTCCGCTTCCAGCATCTGGTTGCCGGTACCTACAAGAAGTGGGCTATCGAGAACGGCAAGAAGTACTTCTCCGTTGCTTCCGGCGGCGGCACCGGCCGTACCCTGCACCCCGATAACGTGGCTGCAGGCCCCGCAAGCTACGGCCTGACCGACTCTCTGGGCCGCGTGCACGGCGATGCTCAGTTCGCAGGCTCCTCTTCTGTGCCCGCACACGTTGAGATGATGGGTCTGATCGGCATGGGCAACAACCCCATGGTCGGTGCTACCGTTGCCTGCGCTGTTGCTGCAGCTCAGGCTAACGCCTAAGTCTTTCCTAAGTTTCAGCGAGGGGGAGCTGCTTTCCGAATGAGCAGCTCCCCCTTTTTTGCTGATAGATATCCGAACACAAGCAACCCAAAATAAGAAGGATGAAACAATGAAAAAGAATCAGATCCGCAAGAGCGTGGCTGCGCTGGCCATGGCGGCTGTTGTAAGCGTCAGCCTGTTGGGCTACGGCTGCGGTAGCAAGTCTGCCTCCTCCACCGCAGGCGTGTCCGGCGAGTTCACCGGTACAGCCAAGGGTATGGGCGGCGATGTTACCGTCACTCTGACTTTGACCGACGGCAAGATCACCGGCTGCACCGCTGAGGGCAAGGACGAGACCCCCGGCATCGGCACCATGGCTCTGGAGCAGCTGCCCGGCGCGATTGCCGAGAGCGGCAGCATTGCCGTGGACGGCGTAGCCACTGCAACCATCACCTCCGACGCCATCAAGGAGGCTGCTGCTGCTGCTCTGGTCGCAGCCGGCCTGAACGCTGATGACTACAAGACCGAGGTCAAGGCCGACACGACCAAGGCCGAGGACTCTACCATTGATGCAGACATTGCCATCGTGGGTGCAGGCGGTGCAGGTATGACTGCTGCCATCACTGCTGCTGCCGAGGGCAAAAGCGTGGTCATTCTGGAAAGCCAGCCCATGGTGGGCGGCAACTCCGTGCGCGCTACCGGCGGCATGAACGCCGGCAAGACCGTGTATCAGGATGAGAACGAGTTCGGCGAGTCCGCAGGCGTGGAAAAGACCCTGAAGACCGCTGCTGAAAAGTACGCCGACAACGCTACCATCACCGCTCTGGCCAAGACCGTCTCTGAGCAGTGGGCAGCTTATCAGGCAGACCCCAAGGGCTACTTCGACTCTGTGGAGCTGATGGAGCTGGACACCATGATCGGCGGCAAGGGCATCAACGACCCCGCACTGGTGGAGACCCTGTGCTCTAACAGCGCTGACGCCATCGACTGGCTGGACGAGCACGGCATCACCCTGCACAGCGTTTCCAGCTTCGGCGGCGCATCCGTCAAGCGTATCCATCGCCCCGTGGATGCTGAGGGCAAGACCCTTTCTGTGGGCTCCTACATGATCCCCCTGCTGCAGGAAAACTGCGACAAGGCCGGCGTGCAGACCCTGCTGAACACCACCGCTACCGAGCTGCTGACCGATGCAAACGGTGCCGTTGTGGGTGTGAAGGCTACCGGTTCCACCGGCGAGACCATCACTGTGAATGCCAAGGCTGTGGTGCTGACCACCGGCGGCTTCGGCGCAAATCTGGACATGGTCACCGAGTACAAGCCCGAGCTGAAGGGCTTTATGACTACCAACGCCGCAGGCGCACAGGGTCAGGGCATTGAGATGGCTACCGCTGTGGGCGCTGACACCGTGGACATGGATCAGATCCAGATCCACCCCACCGTGGAGGCTAACACCGCCGCTCTGATCACCGAGGGTCTGCGCGGCGATGGCGCTGTGCTGATCAACGCCGAGGGCAAGCGCTTTATCGATGAAGTGGGCACCCGTGACGTGGTTTCCGCTGCCGAGATCGCTCAGACTGGCAGCTACAGCTGGCTGGTGGTGGATCAGGCTATGGTTGATGCTTCCAGCGTCATTCAGGGCTACATCAAGAAGGGCTACACCGTGACCGGCCAGACCTACGAGGAACTGGCAAAGGCTATGGGCGTGGACGAGGCTGCTTTTGCCGAGACCATGAAGACCTGGAACGGCTACGTTGAGGCCAAGAACGACCCCGACTTTGGCCGCACCAGCTTTGCAAAGGCTCTGGATACCGCTCCCTACTACGCCATCAAGGTCACCGCAGGTGTGCACCACACCATGGGCGGCCTGAAGATCAACACCAACACCGAGGTGCTGAAGGCTGACGGCTCTGTGATCCCCGGCCTGTTCGCAGCAGGTGAGGTGACCGGCGGCGTGCACGGTGCAAACCGTCTGGGCGGCAACGCTGTGGCCGACTTTACCGTCTTTGGCCGCATTGCCGGTGCAGCTGCCAGCAAGTATGCTGCATGAGCATAAAGCAAAAAAATTCTGACACCGCCGCCCCCAAGGGCAGCGCGTGGAAGAAAAATGTGATCTTTGCACTGGTGGTGCTGGCACTTGCCGCAGGCATTTTTCTTGCGGTGCGGGCGCAGCACCCCGCAAAGGGCAGCGGCTTACAGGCCGTTGTGGATTTCGGTGACGGCGTTACCGAGACTTTGCCCCTTGCGCAGGATCACGATTACCTGTACGAGGTAGGGGACTACATCGTGCACTTGCAGGTAAAGGATGGCGCCATTGCGTTTTTGGACAGTCAGTGCCCGGACCATGTCTGTGAGCAATTCGGCTGGCTGGACAAGGACGGCGCATGGGCCGCCTGTGTACCCGCAGGGGTGTATGTGGTGGTAGAGCCCACCGCAGACGCAGGGTAAAAACAAAGGAAACGGCACCCGGAGGGAAACCTCCGGGTGCTGTTTTTTGCTTGAATAAAAGCCGTTCTTTGTAAAAAAAGTCTGAAACTTTGTGGAAATGCCGTGAAACGAAAATTGGACGCTTGTTTATCGGGGCAAAATGCGATACACTACAAATAAGAGTTTCTGATGGATGCTTTTTACAAAAAAGCATCTTGTCATAAAAGAACCTAGGAGGAACGGCAAGAATGATCTGGAAAAAGTCTAAACAGCCCGCCGACCCGCAGCAGGACGCAGCGGCTGCACCGAAAAAAGGCGGCGCGGCGGCATTTGCCAAAAAGAACTGGAAGTGGCTGGTGCCGGTAGCCATCGTGGTGCTGGCCGGCGGTTGGTGGCTGCTGAAGCCCAAGAGCGCAAAGCCCGCAAACGTGGATACTTCCTATACGGAAGCAGCGCCCGAGACCCGGGATGTCTCCAACACGCTCAGCGGCACCGGCACGTTGAAGCCCGCCAATACTTACAGCGTCAAGTCGCTGGTGACCGGCAAGGTGCTGACCGGCAGCTTTGAAGAGGGCGATATCGTGGAAGAGGGCACTGTGCTGTACACGGTGGATTCCTCCGACGCTACCACCAAGGTGGAGCAGGCAGCTATCACCCTGCAGCAGGCGCAGCGCAGCTACGATAAGACCGCAGACCGCCAGTATGTCCGCGCCGAGGTGGCGGGCGTCGTCAGCAGCCTGAAGGTGAACAAGGGCGATGAGGTAAAGAGCGGTCAGGAAGTGGCTGTGGTGCGGGACAGCTCCAAGATGAATCTGGTGCTGGAATTCCCGGCTGCGGATGCTGCCAACTTCTCGGTAGGGCAGACCGCCGAGGTGACGCTGGACGGTACCTTTGAGGTGCTGCCCGGCACTATTACCTCCGTGACCGGCACCGATGCCCTGAGCACCGGCAATCTGCTTACCCGCACCGTGACCCTCTCGGTGTCCAACGCAGGCGGTCTGACCACGGCACAGGCGGCTACGGCTACTGTCAACGGGGTCAGCTGCATTGCAGCGGCAAACTTCCAGTATCAGGCCGAGCGCACCCTGACTGCGCTGTCTTCCGGCACCGTGACTGCTATCAATGTGCGGGAGGGTGGCAGCGTGAACAAGGACGACATCATCCTGACCCTCAGTGGTGAGGAACTGACTGAGTCCATCCAGTCTGCCTCCGAGACCCTGCGCGGCGCGGAGCTGTCCATGCAGAATATGCAGGACACTATGGATAACTACACCATCACCTCACCCATCAGCGGCACCATCATCGAAAAGAATGCCAAGGTGGGCGATGCCCTGAGCACTGGCAGCGACCTGTGCACCATTTACGACCTGAGTTATCTGGAAATGACTATCAACGTGGACGAGCTGCAGGTCAGCAGCCTGAAGGTGGGGCAGTCCGTACAGGTGACCGCAGACGCCGTGAAGGATAAGACCTACGAGGGCGTGGTCACCCGTGTGTCCATGAAGGGTGATACCAGCGGCGGCACTACCACCTACCCGGTGACCGTACGCATCGACGAGACCGATGGTCTGCGCCCGGGTATGAACGCCAACGCCGAGATCGTGGTGGCACAGGCCAAAAATGCGCTTACCGTGCCCAACGCCGCTATCGTGCGCGGCGGTTATGTGCTGGTGCGGCAGGACTCGCCCAGTGCCGTGAACGCCGATGACTCCATGAGCGCACCGGAGGGCTATGTGTACGTCAAGGTAAAGACCGGTGTCAGCGATGACAATTATACGCAGGTGACCAGCGGCCTGTCCGAGAGCGATACCATCGCCTACGACCCCAGCTCTGTGAGCAGCGACAGCTACTACGACTACGGCTCTGGCGGCTATGACGATATGGACGGCGAAGTGATCGGCGGCGCCGGAAACGCCGCAGACCTCACTGAGGGCGGCGAGGAGACGCTGCCGGAGGAGACGGAAAACGGTGAAGCCCCCGCAGCGGACGCTGAAGAGCCTGCAGAGGGCATCGACCCCGCCGAGGCCGGCGCGGTCGTGGTGGATTGACGCAGGAGGGATGAATGAGCGCTCTGATCGAGTTTGATGAGGTCTGCAAATATTACCAGATGGGCGATACCACGGTAAAGGCTGCCGACCACATCACCATGAAAATCGAAAAAGGCGAGTTCGTGGCCATCGTGGGCCAGTCCGGCTCGGGCAAATCCACCTGCATGAACATCATTGGCTGTCTGGATGTGCCCACCCACGGCACCTACCGGCTCAACGGCCGGGACGTGGGCAAGATGAACCGCAACGAGCTGGCCGCCATCCGTAACGAAATGCTGGGCTTTATCTTCCAGCAATACAATCTGCTGCCCAAGCTGAACCTGATGGAAAACGTGGAGGTACCGCTGGTGTATGCGGGCATCTCCCGCGCCGACCGCCACATCCGCGCCCGGGAGGTGCTGGAGCAGGTGGGGCTTGGCGACAAGCTGAAAAATCGCCCCAACCAGCTTTCCGGCGGCCAGCAGCAGCGTGTGTCCATTGCGCGGGCACTGGTGCGCAACCCGCCGGTCATTCTGGCGGACGAGCCCACCGGCGCGCTGGACTCCCATACTGGCCGCGAGGTGCTGGGGCTTTTGCAGCAGCTGCACAAGCAGGGACACACCGTAGTGCTGATTACCCACGACAACTCCATTGCCGTGCAGGCCGACCGCATCATCCGGCTGGAGGACGGTCAGGTGGTGTATGACGGCGACTCCCACGCACCGGAGGCCATGGTGCAGCCCACCCTGCTGCCCGAAACGCCGGAAAAGGAGGAACAGGCATGATCTTTGAAACCTTCCGGCAGGCCATCCAGAATGTGTGGAGCAACAAGCTGCGCACCTTTCTGACCATGCTGGGCATCATCATCGGCGTGATGGCGGTCATCGTCATTGTGGGTCTGGGCAACGGCATGACCAAGAGCATGCGGGACAGCTTTTCCGCACTGGGCACCAACACCCTCAGCATTCAGGTGTGGGGCTACGGCTCCCGTACCGTGCCGGTGGAGGAGATGTACGATATATGCCAGCGGCATTCCGACCTGATCAAGGCGGTGTCGCCCCAGATCGAGTTCAGCGGCAATGCCAGTGGTACGCTGAAGATTGGTACCACCAGCTACCGCTGGTCCAACATAAGCGGTGTGGACGAGAACTACACTGAAATGAAGAACTACCAGCTCGCGCAGGGACGCGGCCTGCAGTACATGGATATGCAGGACAACAAGCAGGTCTGCATCATTGGCGATTACCTGAACCGGGTGGCCTTTGGCGGCAACGGTGTGGGGCAGACGCTCAAGATCGGTGCCAACAAGTTCCGCATTGTGGGCGTGCTGGCGGCCAAGGTCAGTGACCCCACCATGCAGCAGGGCAGCGATGATGACTGCGTTTACCTGCCCTACACCACCGTGATGCGGCTCTCCAGCCAGAGCTCGGTCAACAACTATACGGCGGTGATGACCGACGAAAACTTTGCCAACGAGGCCAAGACCACCATGGAAGAGGAACTGATGTCGATCCTCAAGACCGAAAACGGCTACTATGTGTACAGCGCCAGCGAGTGGCTGGAGGAAATGAACAAGATGATCAACATGGTCATCGTGATACTTACCGGCATTGCCAGCATCTCGCTGCTGGTGGGCGGCATCGGCATTATGAATATCATGCTGGTGTCGGTGACCGAGCGCACCCGCGAGATCGGCATCCGCAAGGCACTGGGCGCAAAGGAGCGCACCATTCTGGCACAGTTCGTGGTGGAAGCAGCCACCACCTCTGCGCTGGGCGGCGTTTTGGGCATTGCGCTGGGCTATGCGGTGTCCATGGCAGCCAACCGGGTACTGCCCATGTTTATGACCGATACCACCGTTACGGTAAGCCCCTCCTTCAACTCCATTGTGGTGGCCTTTGGCATCTCGGTGGGCATCGGCGTGCTGTTCGGCTATCTGCCGGCGCGGCGCGCAGCCCGGCTGAACCCCATTGAAGCATTGCGCTACGATTGATCGCGGCGGCGTGATAAACAAAGAACAAGAGGTACGACCAATGAAAAAACGGATTCTCGCATTTCTGCTGGCGGTCAGCATTGCGGTGTCGGTGCTGGTGCTGCCGGTCTCGGCGGCCAGCATCAACAACACGGCTCTGCAGACGGCTATTACTCTGGGCGCTGTGCCCACCGGTCAGGAGCTTAGCGCCAACATTACCCGCGGCGCTTTTGCCAAAATGCTGGTGTCCTTTTCCACCTACCGGGAGAGCGTAGGCGCACAGGGCACGGTGGGCACCCTGTACCGGGATGTGCCCGGCAGCTCTGAATGGGCACCCTACATCCGCATTGCAGTGCAGCAGGGCTGGATGAACGGCTACACCGATGGTTCCTTCCGCCCGGACAACACCGTTACGCTGGAGGAAGCCTGTGCAGCGGTGCTGAAGATGCTGAGCTATAAGACCACCGACCTGACCGGCTCCTTCCCGCAGGCACAGCTGAACAAGGCCCAGCAGATCGGTCTGCGGGACCAGCTGACCTGCACACAGGGACAGGCCATGACCTACGAACAGTGCACCCTGCTGCTGTACAACGCTCTGCGTGCCAACACCGCCAGCGGCAGCGCCTATGGCAGCTCGCTGGGCTTTACGGTGTCCAACGGTCAGGTGGATACCTCCTCGGTGCTGCTCAAGAGCCGCAAGGGTCCCTTTGTGGCAGAGGAGGGCACCCAGCTGCCCTTTACGCCGGTGAGCGTCTACCGCAACGATAAGGTCTCTGCCTCGGCAGAACTGAACAAGTACGATGTGTACTATTACAGTGAGAGCCTGCAGACGGTGTGGGTCTACACCCGCCGCGCCGCAGGCCGCATTACGGCAGTATCGCCCAGCGCCAGCGCACCTACCGCGCTGACTGTGGCGGGCAGCACTTACAGTCTGGGCAGCTCTGCGGTGGCGTCCAAGATCTCCTCCCTGAACGGCGGCGGCGTGGGCGAAGTGGTCACCCTGCTGCTGGGCATGGACAACGAGGTAGCCGATGTGATCACCGGCGTGGAAGCCGACAGCGTGTTCTACGGCGTGGTGCAGACCGCCACCCGCAGCCTTGTAGAGGACAACGGCGCAGACGTGCTGCAAAAGATCTCGGTGATGTGCACCGACGGCATCGTCCGCACCGTGAACATCGACAAAAGCCTGAACTACCCCACCGGTTGGCTGGTGGAGATCAGCGTGACACCCGAAGGGGAGCAGGTGACCGCCATCAAGTCCAAATCGGTCAGCGGCACCATCAACGACACCGCCACCGCGCTGGGAGACTATACTCTGGCCGATGACGTACAAATCTTGGAAACGACATCGGAGGGGTTGGCTGGGACGGTTCGTTCCAGCCGAATAGCGGGGACAAAGCTGAACGCACTGGCCGTGCGCTACTATACGCTGAATGAGCAGGGGCAGATCGACCGTCTGATTTTGAACGATGTTACCGGCGATCTGTGGAAATACGGCGTGCTGGACGATGTGAAGAATCTGGCCGTCAATGCCGGTTCCATTCTGGGCACCCTGACCGGCAGCGGCTCCTCCGGCTCAGGGAATGGTTCTTCGGGAAATAGTTCTTCCGGTTCCGGCAGCGGCTCTAAGGGGGACAGTTCTTCCGGTTCCGGCTCTACCGGCGGCACCACCAACACCACCACGGTGGCGGATGATCTGCGCAGTGTGCTGGTGCCCACCACCAGCGAGATCTTGTGGGGCGTTATTGACGGCTCGCTGCTGAGCACAGTCTGGAATCGCATCACCAGCAGTTCCGGTTCGCTGCTGAGCATCGGCCTCAAGCAGCTGGCCAAAATCACCGGCCAGCCCATGAGTACCATCCTCAACTTTGTGGGCGGCGGCGCTACTTACATCTGCTACGTCAACGGCAGTCAGGCCAGCTTTTCCACCTCCGTCAAGTACCCGGTGCTGGCGGGCGGTCTGGCAGTGCGGCAGAACGTGAACGGCACGGTAAAGGCTATGATCCAGCTGATGCCCATGAAGATCGACAAGGTGGGCGCAGCCTCGGTGATGAGCAACGGCACCCGCTACGAAACGGCTGACGATATGCAGGTGTACCTGTGGTACAAGGGGCAGTATTACGCCACCAAGCTTTCGGAGGTGAACTCCGAGGGCTACTACCTGACTGGCTGGTACGATAACTTTGGCTGCGCAGCAGGCAAGCGCGTGCGAGTGATCGTGGCGGTCAAAAAGGACTGATGGACTACTATGCCCCCCGGCGCAGGGCGCTGCGGGCGGTGCGGCAGCTGCTCTACCCGCGCGAGTGCCCCTTCTGCGGCCGGGTGCTGGGAGATATACGGGATTGCCCGGACTGCGCAGAGCAGCTGGAAGTGCTGCGCCGCAAGCCCGGCATCCGGCTGGACCCGGCGCAGCACTATATCGGCAATCTGACCGGTGCGGCTGCGCCCTACCGTTACAACGGCTGTGTGCGGCGCGGCATCCTGAACGCAAAGTATCAGGGCAAGCCGTGGCGGGCAGTAGAGATGGGCAACCGTCTGGTGCAGCTGGCCTTTGGCGGGGAGCTGACCGTGCAGTACGGCGAGCTGCTCCCGCAGCCGGTGCCGTGGGCGGCCATCGGGTACGATCTGATCGTGCCGGTGCCGGCCTCCGGCAAAAAGCGCGGATATAACGTGCCGGAGCTGATGGCGCTGCCGCTGGCCAAGGCCATGGAGGTACCGCTGGCACCGCAGGCATTGGAGCGTACCCGCGCCAAACGGCATCAGGCCGGTCTGCCGCTGGAGCAGCGCATGGCCAACGTTGCAGGCGCTTTCCGGGCGGCACAGCCGCAGCAGCTGGAAGGCAAGCGCATCCTGCTGGTGGATGACGTCATCACCACCGGCACAACGGCTGCCGCCTGCGCACAGGCACTGCTGCACGCCGGGGCGGACAGCGTGTTCGCGCTGGCCTTTGCCACGGTGGAGTTTGACACACCGCCGGACGACACCACCCCCATCTGCGAGGATGACGAGGAAGAAGCATACAGCGATTTTTGAAAATAACGTTCTTTCGCGCATCCTTCCCGTAGGCAAAAGCCGGGATAATAAAATGTAAAAACCGTATCAGAAATTTGGAAAAAGCGCTTGACAAAACGGGCAAAGTCGGGTATACTAATCAAGCTGTGAGCGACAAACGCAAACAGATATCCGGGTGTAGCGCAGTTTTGGTAGCGCGCTTGAATGGGGTTCAAGAGGCCGTGAGTTCGATTCTCGCCACTCGGACCAAACAAAGATGATCCGAACTTGTTTCCGATAGGAGATGAGTTCGGATTATTTGTTTTCTACGGAAAACAGACTTGCATTTATCAAAAAATAACCGAACCTTGCGGCTGTTGATGGAATTTGCTGCAGAGTTCGGGCAGATCCTGTAAGGAGGGTCATATTATGAATACCACATTGCGGCGGGATGCGGATGAAATCATTCGTGCCAGCATTCAGGCGGTGCTGCCGGATAAGGCTGTGTGCCGTGCGCTGGAAAACTTTCAGCCCAGAGGCGGCAGAGTGCTGCTGGTGGCGGCAGGCAAGGCTGCATGGCAGATGGCGCACGCCGCCGTGCAGGCACTGGGGCACGTGGACGGCGGCGTGGTGGTGACCAAATACGGCCATGTGAAGGGCAAAATCCCCGGCATAAGCTGTTATGAGGCGGGCCATCCCGTGCCGGATGCCAACAGCTTTGCAGCCACCGAAAAAGCCTTGGCGCTGGTACAGGGGCTGACCGAAGAGGATACCGTGCTGTTTCTGCTTTCCGGCGGCGGCAGTGCCCTGTTTGAAAAGCCGCTTGTCCCCGGCGGGGAATTGCAGGATATCACCAATCAGCTCCTTGCCAGCGGAGCGGACATTGTGGAGATAAACACCATCCGCAAGCGGCTGTCCGGGGTCAAGGGCGGTCGGTTCGCACAGCACTGCGCGCCCGCAAGGGTGTTCAGCATTGTGCTCAGCGATATTCTGGGCGACCCGCTGGATATGATCGCCAGCGGCCCGGCGGTGCCGGATGGCTCCACCTGTGCGCAGGCACTTGCCATTGCGGAAAAATACCAGCTGCGCTTATCGGCACAGGCAAAGGCGTTGTTGGCGCAGGAAACGCCGAAAGCCCTTGACAACGTGACGACCCAGATCACCGGCAGTGTGCGGGAGCTGTGCGCCGCCGCTGCCGAAGCCTGCCGGGAACTGGGCTATGCACCGCTGCTCCTCACCGACCGGCTCTGCTGCGAGGCGCGGGAGGCAGGCAGCTTTCTGGGGGCCATCGCCCGCACCCATGCGGGGCAGGGGAAAAAGCTGGCCTTTATCGCAGGCGGGGAAACGGTGGTGCACCTGACCGGCAAAGGGCTGGGCGGGCGCAATCAGGAGCTTGCTCTGGCCGCTGCTCCGGCGCTGGCCGGACAAAACGCGGCAGTGTTCTCGGTGGGCAGTGACGGCACCGACGGCCCTACCGATGCCGCCGGCGGCTATGCGGACGGCGATACTGCCGCTGCGTTGGCTGCGGCGGGCTGGAACCTGTTCGACACCCTGCAAAACAACGATGCCTACCACGCCTTGCAGGCGGTGGAAGGGCTGATCATCACAGGTGCTACCGGTACCAATGTCAATGATGTTGCCGTAGTGCTGATTGGGGGAGAAGAGCGGGCAGACGCTTGAAACTCTGTCTGCCCGGCGCACCTATAACATTTGACCCCGCTTTGTCCGCAGTGTACGGGCAGGCGGGGATTTTTTTGTGGAAGTACTTGACAGGCCATTCGCAAAATGATATGATTTTGATATCACAAAGAAATGCTTCCGACCCTGATAAGGAGGGACCTGTTATGGAAGAAAAAATTTTGAATACCCGCAAAAATGGCATGGCTATGCTGTTGCTCACGTTGCTGGGCTATGTGGTGGCCATCGCCCTGTTCATTTACAGCATCACTCTGCTGAATGCAGACCGGATGCTTCTGGGCGTGCCGCTGCTGATTTTGTCCATTGCGTATTGGATCGCGGGCATTTTCCTGTTCTGCGGCCTTAAGGTGTTAAAGCCGCAGGAGGCGTTGGTGCTCACCCTGTTTGGTGATTACATCGGCACCCTGAAGGGACAGGGCTTTTACTGGGTAAACCCCTTCTGTACCGCCGTCAACCCCGCCGCCGGCACCCGCCTGAGCCAGAGCGGAGATGTGAACAGCAAGGAGAACAGCGTGGCTGCGCTGTTTGGCAATAACGGCCAGAATGCTCAGGTGACCGCCGAGTCCATGAGCAAGAAGATCTCCCTCAAGATGATGACCCTGAACAACTCCCGCCAGAAGATCAACGATTGTCTGGGTAACCCGGTGGAGATCGGCATTGCGGTCATCTGGCGCGTGACCGATACCGCCAAGGCCGTGTTCAACGTGGATAACTATAAGGAATATCTCTCCCTGCAGTGCGACAGCGCCCTGCGCAACGTAGTGCGGGTGTACCCCTATGATGTTTCTCCCAACGTAGACACCACCGGCGACGGCGTAGCCGACGAGGGCAGTCTGCGCGGCTCCTCCGAGGTAGTGGCTGCCCGCATCCGGGACGAGATCCAGAAGAACGTGGCCGAGGCCGGCATCGAGGTGGTGGAAGCCCGCATCACCTATCTGGCTTATGCACCGGAGATCGCAGCGGTCATGCTGCAGCGCCAGCAGGCCAGTGCCATCATTGATGCCCGCAAGATGATCGTGGACGGCGCTGTGGGCATGGTGGAAATGGCGCTGGATCGTCTGAACGAGAACAAGGTAGTGGAACTGGACGATGAGCGTAAGGCGGCAATGGTGTCCAATCTGCTGGTGGTGCTGTGCGGCAACCGGGATGCCCAGCCCATCGTGAACAGCGGCAGCCTGTACTGATGGCCGAGCCGAAAAAACAGGTGCCCCTGCGCCTGAACGCCAAACTCTACGATGCCCTTGCCGCTTGGGCAGAGGATGACTTCCGCTCGGTGAACGGACAGATCGAATATCTGCTTACCGAGTGCGTGCGTCAGCGCAAAAAGAACGGGAAATATGTCTCAGACCAGTTGGACGTCCCGCCGGAACTGGATCTCCATTAAGACACCCGCGGTAAACGTAAATTATGAAATAAGGCCGCTGCACAAAACCGGTGCGGCGGCCTGTTGTTTGTCAGGGAAAGGCGGTGCTTTCCGGCGGGAAAGGGAACAAATAAAGGCCAATTTGATAGATCAGTTGATCGTACAATGCTCCGGTATTTCGTCGGAAAAAGCGACCAAAGTCGCAAAAAAGTCTTGAAGATATAGAAGAAGATGGACAAATATCTGGGCGAAAACGTTTCTTTTTTGGATTTTTCCGGAAAATAACTTGCCTAAAAGTTTGCGGCGTGCTAAACTAACAGCGGGGAATTGTTTTGCGTAAGCAGACAGGGGGTGAAGCTATGAAAATACTGGTCGTGGATGACGGTCAGCTTGCGATCAATTCGCTGATCCGTATCCTGTGCCGGGTGGCACCGGACTGTGATTATATCAGTGCCATGACGACCGACGATGCCCTGACGTGGATGCGGCAGGGCCCGATGGATGCTGCCTTTTTGAACTTGGAAATGCCGGGGATGAATGGCCTTGCCCTTGCCCGCATGATCCAGAAATTGCAGCCCCGCTGCAATATCATCGTGGTCACCGAGCATCCGGAGTATGCGCTGGAAGCATTGCAGATCTTCGTCAGCGGTTTTCTGCTCAAGCCCGCCAACGAGGCCGATGTGCGCAATGTGCTGGAAAACCTGCGTTACCCGCCGGAGACTGCGCCGGTGGGCATCAAGATCCAGTGTTTCGGCAATTTCGAGATCTTTGTGGGCGGACGTCCGCTCTCCTTCAAGCGCAGTAAGAGCAAGGAGCTGCTGGCCTACCTTGTGGACCGCAACGGTGCCACCTGCACCAACGGCGAGATGCTGGCTATTTTGTGGGAAGATAAGCCCGATACCGCCTCGCTGCACAGCCATCTGCGCAATTTGATCTTTGACCTCAGCCATACGCTGGAGGATGCAGGGGTCAACGGGCTGCTGGTACGCGGCCGCAGCACGCTGGCGCTGGATACCAGCAAGGTGGATTGCGACTATTATAACTTCCTGCGGGGAGACCGCTCGGCCTTCAACTCCTACCGGGGCGAGTATATGACCCAGTATTCCTGGGCAGAGGTCACCCGTTCGGCGCTGCGCCAGCAGGCCGCAGCTACGCCCAAAAGCGGGTCTATCCCAAGCTATTACGTCCCGCCCACGGGCTTTTAAAACTGTATAAAACACCAAAGGCCGCTGCGCAAAACGATGCGCAGCGGCCTTTTTTCCTTTTATGGGTTTGAAAGTGGGCAAGGGAATGCCCGCAGGCGTGCTGTTATCCTATAATAAATTGCTTAAAATCGCTCCAATTCCAGCAGATATTCCTTGATCTCCAGTCCCTCGGCGTAGCCGGTCAGACTGCCGTCTGCGCCAATGACCCGGTGGCAGGGCACCACGATGCACAGAGGGTTGCGGTGGCAGGCGCTGCCTACGGCGCGGCTGGCCTTGGGTTTGCCCAGCGCCGCCGCCAATTGTCCGTAGGTGCGCACCTCCCCGTAGGGAATCTTGCGCAGCTGCGCCCATACCGCCTGCTGAAAGGGCGTGCCTTTTGCCGCCAGCGGCAGGTCGAACTCCCGGCGTACCCCGGCAAAATATTCGTTCAGCTGCTCCTCGGCCTCCTGTAACAGGGGCGTTTCCACCACCCTGCGGGGCAGTGGTTCCAACTCCGGCGCGCCATCCGGGCAAAAATGTACCCCGCACAGAGCGTCGTTTTCTTCCTCCAAGCAAATGGCACCAAGGATGCTGTTGATGTACCAGACGTTCAAAACCGGCCTCTTCCTTTCCTGCAAGAATGTGCTATACTGGTACTATCTTAACACAAAAGCTTCCATGAGGAAAGGGGCGTTTCAACTATGGTCAAAGCACTGGAAGACATCATTGCAAAAAGCAGCAGCATCGTCTTTTTCGGCGGCGCGGGCGTTTCTACGGAGAGCGGCATCCCAGATTTCCGCAGCGTGGACGGGCTGTACCACCAGAAATACGACTACCCGCCTGAAACCATCCTCAGCCATACCTTCTGGGAGGAAAACCCGGAGGAGTTTTACCGTTTTTACCGCGATAAGCTGATCGTAAAGGACGCAAAACCCAACGCTGCCCATCTGCGGCTGGCAAAACTGGAACAGCAGGGTAAGCTGCGGGCGGTGGTCACCCAGAACATTGACGGACTGCATCAGGCGGCGGGCAGCAAGACCGTGTACGAACTGCACGGCAGCACCCTGCGCAACTACTGCACCCGCTGCGGCAAATTCTACGATGTGGATTTTATCGCAAACAGCACCGGTGTGCCCCGCTGTACCGAGTGCGGCGGCATCGTAAAGCCGGACGTGGTGCTTTACGAGGAGGGCTTGGACGAGCAGGTGCTGTCCGGCGCAGTGGATGCCATCCGCCATGCCGATACCCTCATCATCGGCGGTACCAGTCTGGTGGTGTACCCCGCCGCCGGGCTCATCCGGTACTTCCGGGGCGACAATTTGGTGGTCATCAATATGCAGCCCACCGGAGCCGATGCCTCTGCCGACCTGTGCATCGCAAAGCCCATCGGGCAGGTGCTGAGCGAGGACATCTCGCTGGATTGATTTTTGCGCTGTAAGGCGCGCTGTTTCGCGCCGGTTTGCACGCAGTTTTCCGTATGCTGATGGAAAGAACATCAGAACGGAGGAACTGCAAATGATCCAGGTATGCGACCCGCCGCGTCAGCGGCAGGTGAGGCGGCTTTCCGCCGAAGAATTTTTTACATTGGTGCGCTGCGGCGGGGCGGGGTTCTACCGTCCCCGTACCGAGGTGCTGCGGATGCTGACCGCAGGCGAGGCGTGGGGCACAGCCGGGGCGGCGCTGCTGGTGCTGCCCCTCACCGCCGATACCGCCGCCGCAGCAGCACTGCGCAGCTGGCTGGGACGCAGGCAGCTGGAAGGCGGCTGTCTGCTTACACCGCCGGTGAGTACCGGCGGGGAACTGCCCGCCCGGCTGGTGGAAATTGCCGCCGCCCGGGCAGACCGGCTGCGCCGCAAGGGTACGGCATGGGCAGTGGTGGAGTGCACTGAAACGGCGGCAGCGCTGTTGCCGCTGTATTTCCGGCAGGGCTTCGGACTGCGGGCGCTGCGCCCGCTGGAAAGCCTTGCGCCCTGCTTTTTGCTGCGCACCGGCTGCGTGCCCGTTCGCACTGCGCCGGTGTGGGTGCCGCTGGAGGACAGGGTGCAGCTTGCATTGCTGCTGGCAAAGGGTTATGCTGCGCTGGACAGCCGCCCCTACGGCGGCAGTCTTGCGCTGGCGCTTTATCCGCTGAAAGAAACGGAATGACGTAAGCCAGAGAGGGAATAAGAAATTATGAAGGCAGTGATTCTGGAAAGCTATGTGATGGAAGAAGGGGACTTGGACTGGTCCGGGGTAAAGGCACTGGTGTCGGACACCACCAGCTATGTGCGCACCGACTACGCTGATATTGCGCCCCGCATCGGGGATGCAGAGCTGGTGCTCATCAACAAGTGCCGCATTGACGAAGCAGTGCTGGCGCAGTGCCCGAACCTCAAGTGGGTGGGCATCATCGCCACCGGCACGGATAATATCGACCTTGAAGCCTGCCGCCGCCATGGGGTGGCAGTAGCCAACGTGCCGGGCTACTCTACCTACAGTGTGGCACAGATGACCTTCAGCCTGCTGCTGGCCATCTGCCAGTGCGCCCAACGGTACGACCGGGCGGTAAAGGCCGGGTACTGGCAGCTGGGCATCCCGGCAGAGTACGGCCTGCTGCCGCAGGTGGAGCTGCTGGGCAAGACCTTTGGCATCTACGGCTACGGAAGCATCGGCCGACAGACCGCCCGCATTGCAAAGGCCTTTGGCATGGAGGTGCTGGTGTGTACCCGCACGGTGCGCCCGGCGTACGCCGCCGATGGGGTGGAGTTCGTGGACTTTGACACCCTGCTTGCCCGCAGCGATGTGCTCAGCCTGCACTGCCCGGCCACCCCGGAAACCCGCGGGCTGATGAGCCGGGAAGCCCTTGCAAAAATGAAGCCCGGTGCTATTTTGCTGAACACCGCCCGGGGCGCACTGGTGGACGAGGAAGCCGTAGCGGATGCGCTGGAAAGCGGCAAGCTTGCCTTTTACGGCGCCGATGCCTTTGCCACCGAGCCGCTGCCGCCCCAAAGCCGTTTGCGCAGTCTGCCGGGCGCGGTGCTCACCCCGCATATCGCGTGGACCACCAAGGAAGCCTTGCAGCGGCTGATGGACATCACCACCGGCAACCTGCGCAGCTTTCTGGCCGGGAAAGGCGAGAATATCGTCAACCCTTGATTTTGGCAGGGCACTGTACTATACTCTTCCATGATTTCAGGCTCTCCTGGCAAAGGAACTGCCGTAAAATAACGTATGCACAAGAGCATCCGGCAGCTTTGCCGCTGCTCTGAGGGAGGTAAAAATGAGCTACGCCATCGTATTCAGCAGCAAAACCGGCAACACCGCACTGCTGGCACAGACCCTGCAGGAGCAGCTGCCGCAGGCAGACTGCTGCTATTTCGGCGCACCGGACGCTGCCGCATTGGCAGCAGATACCCTGTATGTGGGCTTTTGGACGGACAAGGGCAAGGCGGACGCCGACACGCTGGATTTTTTGAAGCAGCTGCGCGGCAAGCGGGTGTTTCTGTTTGGCACCGCAGGCTTTGGCGGCAGTGCGCCCTACTTTGAAAAGATCCTTGCCGCCACCCGGAAGGCGCTGGACGGGAGCAATACCGTCATTGGCAGTTTTATGTGTCAGGGCAAAATGCCGGTGTCCGTCCGGCAGCGGTACGAGGCCATGAAGGCAAAGCCTTTACACATCCCCAATCTGGACGCCCTGATCGAAAACTTCGACAAGGCGCTCTCCCACCCGGATGCCGCAGATCTGGAACAGCTGAAACAGGCTGTAAAATAAGTGAAAAAGAGCGACCGCACATGGTTTTGTGCGGCCGCTTTTTCTGTATGGGACAAACGCTAGTCAATGGTGGTTTTGGTGCGTCCGATGCCGATGACGGCGGTGGAGATCTTTTTCCAGCTGTCGCAGCCGCATACGCCGTCCACCCGCAGGCTGGTGCGCTTCTGGTAGCCGCGCAGAGCCTGCTCGGTGCGGGCACCAAAGATGCCGTCGATGCGGCTGCCGGTCTGGTAGCCAAGGGTGGAAAGTGCGTCCTGCAAGATCATGACATAGCAGCCCCGGCTGCCCCGGCGCAGGGTGGGATAACCGGCGGTGGTGCCGCTGCACGCCGGGGTGCCGTAGCGGCGGTCAAAGTGCACCCATGTGGGGGTCTGGCTCAGCGGCTCCACATAGCCCCATGCGCCGGTAGCGCGGGCGGCGTTGTAAATGGCGGTGCGCTGGCGCTGGTCAAGGCTTTGCCCTACGTCAAACGCTACCCCTGCATAGTGCTGGCTGCGGGTGCCGTGACCGCCCTCCCAGATGCGGCGGAAGGCGTACCCCACCGGGATGCCCCTGCCATATTTGCGGCGGGTCAGGTTCCACGCTTCCATAGCGGCAATGGTGGTCCACAGGGTAGGGCTGGCCGATTTTCCCCGGAACTCCCGCAGCCGCAGGGTGGTCAGGGTGCTGTAAGGCATGGGGTCGTTCTCGTTCAGGTTTGCGTAGGTGTACACCTTGTTTTCGTAGGCGTCATAGATCAAAAGGCGTGCCATCCCTCATTCCTCCTTCTCGCAGCCGTAGGGGTCGGTGCACTGGGATTGCAAAGCGTGCCATGTTTCCCGATACACGATGCCGTTTATCGGCTGCAGCCCCGCCTGCTGCTGGACAGCCCGCACGGCGGCAGCGTCTGCTGCGCCAAAGCGGTTGTTGTCGGCCACATAGTCCTCGCCGCAGGAAAGCTGTGCCCGGCGGTTGAGCCAGTACTCCACCTGCCCCACTTCTTGCCCGGCGCTGCCCTCGGCGATGGCGCGTCCCGGGTAGGCAGTGCTGGGCGGGGTGTCCCGGTCGGGGTTCGGGGCATGGGCTGCCAGTTGCAAGCTCAGCGCCTCCACCGCCGTCCATGTGTCGGCATCGGCAATGCCGGTCTGCTCCAGCCCTAATAGCTGCTGGGCGCTGCGGGTGGCGGTGGCAGTCTCGTCGGTATAACGGTCGGCAAGGGGCGGAGCTTCCACGCTGGAAAAATAATAGGCGATGCGCTGCAAAAGCAGATTGTAATACAATACGGTCTCGCCGCTGCTGCCCACCGTCAGCGGGGTGCCGGGGTAGGGCAGACGCTTTAAGGTGACCACCGGGCCGGAAGAGCGCAGCTGGCTGGCGCGGCCATAGAGGGAGTTCCATGTGGTACGCCCCACTATGCCGTCCACGGTAAGCCCCGCAAACCGCTGGTACGCCCGCACCGCCCGCTCGGTATCCGCGCCGAACTTTCCATCAATGCTTACCGGCGGGATGCTGCTCTCGTAGGCGCTCATGAGGTAGAGATAGAATTGCAGCTCCCGCACCGCCGTGCCGGTGGAGCCGGTGCGCAGTACGCCCGGGTATTCGCCGGGGCGCAGGGAAGAGGAGAGCAGCCGATTGGCGATATCGTTGTACACCTCGTACAGCTTTTGCCATGTGGTGCGCCCCACCACCCCGTCTGCCGTCAGGCCAAAGTACCGCTGGAAACGCCGCACAGCGGCTACCGTGCCTGCGCCGAATTTTCCGTCCACGGTCACGCTTTCAAGGCTTGGGTACACGGTGCGAGCGATCTTCAGCCAGAACTGCACCAGCCGCACATTCTGCCCGGAGGCACCCTCCCGCAGCGGCGTGCCGGGGTAGGCGTTGGGGGTGCCGTTGTCGGACTGGATGCTCAAAAATTCGTCGTACAACTCCTTCCAGGTAGTCTGCCCCACTATGCCGTCTACGGTAAGGCCGTATTTGCGCTGGAAAGCGCGCACCGCATTGGCGGTGGCAGTGCCGTATACGCCGTCTACCGTTACGGAGGGGATGGCGCTGTCGTACTGCGCCAGCGTGTTCAGCCAGAACTGTACCTGCTCCACAGCGCTGCCGGAAGCACCGGTGCTCAGCACCGTGCCGTTCCATGTGCCGTTGGACAGGGTGCCGGTGGAAGTCTCGCCCTCGCTGGTCAACTCGGCGAGGTCCTTTACCGATACATAGATGTAGCTGATCTTGTACCATGTCTGCCGCCCCACCACACCGTCGGCGGTCAGGTTGAACTGCTTTTGGAACGCCCGCACCGTGGCGGCCATTCGGCTGCCGAATACGCCGTCTACCGTCAGTTTGCCAAGGAAAGGATAGTCCTTGGTAATGCGGTTCAGCTGCCGTTGCAGGGTGAACACCGCCGCGCCGCGGCTGCCCTGTCGCAGCGGCGTGCCGGGGTAGCTTTGCGGGATAGAGCGGATATTTTTGGTGCGCACGATCTCGATGCTGCTGCCATAGTAGTAGCGCAAGATCTGCAAGGCGCTGCGCCCGTTGTTGGCCAGCGTTACCGTGCCCCACTGCTTGAGCCCGGGGCAGGTGACCGACTTGCCGTCGCAGTACTCGGAATAATAGGGGTTCACCGTGCCGCTTTTGCGCAGATAGGTGTTAAAGATATCGTCCGTAATGCGCACCATCACCTCAAACACCGTGCGCCCGTGGACGTAGTACTGGTCGTAGCTGGTGGAGTTGGTGATGTTGAAGGTATACCCCTTGCTGGGGTACCACTCGGTGTAGATGCGGTTCAGCGCCAGCGAGATCTGGCAGTGGATGTTGGCCCGCAGTGCCTGCTCCGGCCAGGTGGGGTACACCTCGCTGGAGGCAACGTTTGCGATATAATCCCGGAAGGATACGGTCACATTGCGTGCGGCAGCCGCCGGTTTGCCCAGATGCACCGTGATATTTTTGGGGATGATGACCTGCTCCAGCACCCGGGGCGTGCAGTTTTCCCGCGGCTGCGGGCCGCTGCCGCCGCTGCCCGCAAACAAAGCGTGCGGCGGGATGACGATGGGCGCGTTCGGGATGTCCCGGTCGTCCTCGGTAACGGGCAGCATCTGCGGCTGCGCCAGCGTTACCTGCCCGGCAAAGATCTGGATGCCCTCAATGCGCACGGTGCGGTAGCCGGGCTTTGCGGCAGTCAGGCTGACAATGGCGTAAGGGCGGGTGGTGTTGTCCTCGTCCAGAGAGAGGGCGCAGGCGGGGGCTTCAATGGGGATATCGGCGGCGCTGCCGGTGGCATCAGTGATGCGGTGCAGGGTAAAGCCGTCCCCCTGCACCGCAACGGTCACCCCCTCCACGGGGGCAGACTGGCGCGCCGCAAAGGTCTGGATGCGGAGAGTTCCGGTGTTTTTCATGGAGATACGCTCCTTTACTGGTAAAAGTATGCTTCTGCCCCCAGCGTATTCCGTCCGGCGCCCGGGCGTGCATGGCAATGCCCGCAGTAAACAAAAAAGCCGCCCGTAGGCGGCAGGGGAGAATAGCTTATTTGGCGTTGTCCTTGGCAAGGGCAGCGTCAATATTTTTTTGCAGGGCGGCAAGGTTTTCTTCCTTGTCGATGCCGCCCAGCAGGGGCTGGCCCACAACGTTGCCGTCCCGGTCAAAGACGTAGGTGGTGGGGAAGGCCATGATGTTCAGCGCGAACTTGCCGGCATCGCTGCCGGAGGCAAAGTAGATGTTGCGGTAGCTTGCGCCCGTTGCAGCCAGCAGCTTTTTGGCGGTTTCGATGCCCTGCTGGTTGCCGTCTAGCGTCTCGGTGTTGATGCCGACAACCTCGCCGCCCTGTGCCTTGACCTTCTCATTCAGGGCGTTCAGGTCGTCCAGTTCCTCTACGCAGGGCTTGCAGCCGTTGAACCAGAAGTTCACCACTGTAAAGGCGTTGCCCGCAAACAGACTGTTGTCCACCGGGTTGCCCTCTAAATCGCTGCCTTCAAACTGGGGAAAGGCGGTGCCCTGTGCGGCAGCACTGGAAGAGGTGTCCTCTGCGGGGGCAAGGGCAGCGATCTGATTTTCGATATCCCGAATTTTTTCTGCATCGGCGGTCAGGGTCTTGTACTCCTCGTCCGAGAACTGGTCTTTTGTCTTTTCCACGGCGCTCAGTAGAAAATCGCCGTAGTTCGTGCTGAGGGTTGTCTCGGTCACGTTTTTGTCCATGGAAGCGAACACCTTCTCCCACAGGGCATCGTTTGCGGAAAGGATCTCGTTTTCCTCGGCCAGCAGCTGCTCCTCGGTCTTGCTTTCCGCAGCCGCAGAGGAAGCGGAAGAAGATGCAGAAGATGCAGAGGATGCAGAGGATGCAGAGGATGCGCCCTGCCCGCAGGCGGCAAGGCTGAAGGCCAGCACAAGGCTGAGCGAAAGTGCAGTTACACGGTTGAATTTCATGGTTTTACTCCTTTGTTGTTTCGGTGTTGGACTTGTCTCCCAGCCCGAATTTATACTGAATGGCGTCCGTGGGGCAGGCTTTCATACACATCCCGCAGCGGATACATTCGGCGTGGTTGGGGGTCTTGGTAATGTCTACGTCCATCTTGCAAGCCTTTGCACAGGCGCCGCAGGAGACGCATTTGTGGGTGTCTACGCGCATCTGGAACAGCGAGACCTTGTTCAGCAGCGCATAGAACGCGCCCAGCGGGCACAGCCACTTGCAGAAGGGGCGGTAGAACACCACGCTGCCCACAATGACTGCCAGCAGAATGCAGGCTTTCCATGTGAACAGCTTGCCCAGCGCGGCGCGGATGCCCGCATTGGTCAGGGAGAGGGGAATGGCACCCTCCAGCACGCCCTGCGGGCAGAGATATTTGCAGAAGAACGGGTCGCCCATACCCAGCTCGTTGACCGCCAGCAATGGCAGCAGCACCACCATGACCAGAAGCACAGCATACTTTAAATAGCGCAGCGGCTTCAGTTTCTTGGTGGAAAGCTTGGGAGAGGGAATCTTGTGCAAAAGCTCCTGAAACCAGCCGAACGGGCACAGAAAGCCGCAGATGAACCGTCCCAGCAGCACCCCGAAGAGAATCAGGATGCCGGTGATGTAGTAGGAAAAGCGGAATTTGGAAGAGCCTATCACCGCCTGAAATGCTCCCACCGGGCAGGCACCGGCAGCGCCCGGGCAGGAATAGCAGTTCAGTCCCGGCACGCAGATGTGTTTTCCGCTGCCCTGATACAGTGTCCCTTTGGCAAAGTTGGGCAGATGAATGTTGGTCAAAAGGGTCGCCCCGGCCTGTATAAAGCCCCGGAACCGGGCAAGGGGATTTAGTTTTTTCTTATCCAATGCCTACACACTCCATACACAGCCGGATGGCTTTTGAAAATACGGTGTCTGCCTCGCCCCGCCATACGCCGAACAGCAGCATCAGCACCCCGGCGGCAAGCAAAAGCAGCTGCGCCTGTTTTTTTGTCATGAACATCATAGCCTCCTGTTGTTTGATGACACCAGTATACACCATGCGGGATAAAATTTCTGCTAAGAAAATCTTAACACGAATCTTAACATCGTCTGCTATAATCTGTTATAATGAAAAAAACGTAATTTTTAGGGGAAGGGTGGAACACAAGATGCGTCTTTTGGTGGTAGAGGACGAGCACTCCCTGCGGGAGGACATTGCCCGGAAGCTGCGGCTGTCCGGGTACGAGGTGGACGCCTGTGCAGACGGCGAAGCCGCGCTGGAAGCACTGGCGGCAGAGCGGTACGACCTTGTACTGCTGGACCTCAACCTGCCCAAGGTGGACGGGATGCAGGTGCTGCGCAGCTTACGGCAGCACGACCTTGAGACCTGTGTGCTGATCTTATCAGCGCGCAGTGAAATTGCAGATAAGGTGGAGGGACTGGATGCCGGAGCGAACGATTATCTTTCCAAGCCATTCCACCTTGCAGAATTGGAAGCCCGGGTGCGCAGCCTGACCCGGCGCAAGTTCATCCAGCAGGATGTCTGCCTGTGCTGCGGGCGGCTCAGCTTCAACACCCGCAGCCGCGTTGCCACGGTGGATGGTCAGACCCTTGCGCTGACGCGGAAGGAGAGCGGCGTGCTGGAATATTTGCTGCTGCATCAGGGACGCCCGGTCAGTCAGGAAGAGCTGATTGAGCACGTCTGGGACGGCAGCGTGGACAGCTTCAGCAACTCCATCCGGGTACATATCTCTGCCCTGCGCAAAAAGCTGCGGGCGGCGCTGGGCTACGACCCCATCCGCAACCGCATCGGGGAAGGCTACGAAATCGGAGGAGAGGTACAATGAAGCATTTATCCCTGCAATGGCGCATCACCCTGCTGACGGCGCTGCTCATCGCCTGCGCCTGCGTGTGCATGAACCTGCTTTTATACCGCACCGGCGTTACCGGCATGGATGCCCTCAACGGCTTTATGATGCAGTACCAGCCCGGCAGTGCGGATTCCTTGACTATCGAGATCCCGCAGGAGGAAATGTCCAGCCTGCTGGCGCATTTTTCGCAGGAAGTCTACGATGCAAAGGTGGTTTTTGGCCGCAAGGGCTGGTGCATCACCGCTGTGGTCACCATCGTCAGCGCAGCCATCGCTTATTTTGTCAGCGGCAGAGCGCTGAAGCCTTTGCAGCAGCTTGCGCAGCAGGCGCAGCGGGTCGATCAGGACAGCATTGCCACCGCCCGGTTGGACGAAGATACCGTGCAGGAATTCAGGCAGTTGAGCCGGTCGGTGAACCGGATGCTGGATGGCCTGGCGCAGTCCTTTGAATTGCAGCGGCAGTTTGCGGGCAACGCAGCCCACGAGCTGCGCACCCCGCTGGCTATTTTGCAGACGAAGTTGGAACTGTTTGCAGAGGAGCACCCAGCCATGGATGCCGAGACTGCCGGGCTGGTCAGCTCTCTGCGGGAGCAGCTGGATCGCCTGACCGCCCTAGTGCGCACTTTATTAGAGATGAGCAATCTGCAATCGGTCTCCCGCACCGACCAGATCGCCCTTGCGCCGCTGGTGGAGGAGATATTGACCGACCTGACCTCCCTTGCTCAGAAAAACAACATCTCCCTGCAGCAGGACTGCGCGGAGCTGGGCATGGTGGGCAGTGATGCGCTGATCTACCGGCTGGTGTTCAATCTGGTGGAAAACGGCATCAAGTATAACCGCCCCGGCGGGGCGGTGCGCGTTACCCTGCGGCGGGAAAAGCAGACCGCCGTGCTGCGCGTTGCGGATACCGGCCCGGGCATCCCCGCAGACTGCCGGGAGAGCATCTTCCAGCCCTTTTTCCGGGTGGATAAGTCCCGCAGCCGGGAGATGGGCGGCGTGGGGCTTGGTCTTGCCCTTGTGCGGGAAATCGCCGTGCTGCACGGCGGCAGTGTGACTGTGGAGAGCAGCAGCGAAAACGGCACTACCTTTGTCGTCACTCTGCCGCTGGCACAGCCCTGTTGAAGCAAGCAGAGCATGGAAATCGTGCTTCCGAATAAAGGCTTCCCCCGGTCGGGGGAAGCCTTTTGCCTAGTGACGATTTGTACAAGCATGGGAAGGGGCTTTATTTTTGGCACACGGGGGAGTATACTGGAAGCAGCAGACCCCGGAAAATAAGAAGGACAAAGGAGATACTGAAAATGCAGGCAACCATTCACAACGAATTCCTGACCCTGACCGTGGACACCCACGGTGCAGAGGCCGTCAGCCTGAAAAACGCCGCAGGCGAAGAGCTACTCTGGCAGGCCGACCCTGCCATCTGGAAGCGCCACGCGCCCATTCTGTTCCCGTGGACGGGCAAGCTGGTGGACGGCACCTTTACCGCCAAGGGCAAAACATGGAAGGGCGGTCAGCACGGCTTTGCACGGGATCTGGAGCACACTCTGCTGCGGGCAGAAGGGGATACCATCCAGCTGGAGCTGCGGGCGGACGATGCCATCAAGGCAGAGCGTTTTCCCTATGACTTTGTGCTTACCAGCACCTTCCGTCTGGAGGGCAAGACCGTACATCATACCCTGCAGGTGACGAACCCCGGCACGGAGGAGCTGCGCTTCGGCATTGGTTTTCATCCGGCGTTCAACATCCCGTTCGATGCCAAGCATACCACCACTGACTACGAGTTCCGTTTTGACCGGCCGGAAAGCCCGGTCATCCTCGATGCTCGCCCCAACGGCCTGTTGAGCGGCAAGAGCTATTACCAGTGGAAGAACCAGCAGGCCATCCCACTGACCGATGACCTGTTTGCCAACGATAGCTTCTGCATGGCAGGCCTGCGCACTGGCACCATCGGCATCTGCGAAAAGGACACCGGACGCAATATCACCTGCAAGGTGGAGGGCTACCCCTATTCGCTCATCTGGTCGGCTCCCGCAAAACCGGTGCGGTTTGTGTGCATCGAGCCGTGGCACAGCCTGCCTGCCGCTGCCACCGACCCGCAGGACTGGGAGCAGCGCGCCGCAGCCGCCTGCCTTGCCTCAGGCGAAAGCTGGCAGACCACCCTCAGCACCACCTTTGACCGGTAAGAAAAAAGCACGCAGAAACGAAACGGCGTGCTCTTGACAGAAACCTCAAAAGCGGGTATACTGTAAATAGAAAAGGCACTGCGACAAGCGGTCAGCCCTTTTGATGTAAGTTCTTAAAGACTAAGAACCGTCACCGGCCAGGGTGGCGGTTCTCGCTTTTTACCTTGATGGTAAATACCAATCCGAAGATATGGAACGTCAAAGTAATTGGCATAAGCTTCACCTCCTTTCGGAAGTGGGGCCGAACCGCCTGCCGTTATGTGCAGTGCCTTGCTGCCGAAGCAGCAGTTCTATAATAGCATATAATTCGACAAATGACAAGTAAAACCCCCGGAGCGTTTTTTGCTCCGGGGGTTTTGTATCAGGTCAGAAAAACAGATGCTTAGTAAGCAACGCCCCAGTAGACCATGGCCTTGGCGGGCTTGCCGCAGCAGGGGCACACATCGCTGAGCTGTTCCTGCTCAAAGGGCATGCAACGGCTGGAAAGTCCAGCCTCTTCCTTCATCTTCATCTCGCAGGCCAGATCGCCGCACCACATGGTCTTGATGTAGCCGGTGTTGGCTTTTGCCAGCTCCTTCACCTCGTCCATGGTGGTGGCAGCCCAGGTGCGCTTTTCGCGGTTTTCCAGCGCACGCTGGTACAGGTCCTTGCGCAGAGCTTCCAGCTGGGCGGGGATGGCGGTCTCCAGCTCGTCCAAGCTCACAAAGACCTTCTCGCGGGTGTCGCGGCGCACCAGAACGCACTGGTTCTTTTCCAGATCCTTGGGGCCGATCTCAAGGCGCAGGGGCACGCCCTTCATCTCCCACTGGGCAAACTTCCAGCCGGGGGCGTTGTCGCTGTCGTCCAGCTTCACGCGGGCGTACTTGCTGATCTTCTCGGCCAGCTCGGCAGCCTTTTCGGAAACGCCGGGCTTGTGGGCGGCAATGGGCACCACCACCACCTGAATGGGGGCAATGGCCGGGGGCAGGATCAGGCCGTCGTCGTCACCGTGGGTCATGATGATAGCGCCCACCAGACGGGTGGAAACGCCCCAGCTGGTCTGGAACGGATGATGCAGCTGGTTGTCGCGGCCGGTAAAGGTAACATCGTAAGCTTTGCTGAACTTATCGCCAAAGTAGTGGCTGGTGCCGCTCTGCAGCGCCTTGCCGTCCTTCATCATGGCCTCGATGGTATAGGTGGCCTCGGCACCGGCAAACTTTTCCTTGTCGGTCTTGCGGCCCTTCACCACAGGGATCGCCAGATCCTGCTCGCAGGTGTCTGCGTAGCAGTTCAGCTGCTGCTGGGTCTCAGCCTCGGCCTCGGCAGCGGTCTCGTGGATGGTGTGGCCCTCCTGCCACCAGAACTCGCGGCTGCGCAGGAAGGGACGGGTGGTCTTTTCCCAGCGCACCACGCTGCACCACTGGTTGTACTTCATGGGAAGCTCGCGGTAGCTGTGCAGCACGCGGGACCAGTGGTCACAGAACATGGTCTCGCTGGTGGGACGCACTGCCAGACGCTCTTCCAGTTTGTCGGAGCCGCCCATCGTGACCCACGCCACCTCCGGCGCGAAGCCATTGACGAGCTCGCCTTCCTTCTGCAGCAGGCTCTCCGGGATCAGCACCGGCATAGCCACATTCTCATGGCCGGTAGCCTTGAACCGGGCATCCAAGTCCTTCTGGATCAGCTCCCAGATGGCCTGACCATAGGGGCGCAGGATGATAAAGCCCTTCACACTGGAATACTCCACCAGCTCTGCCTTTACGCAGATGTCGGTGTACCACTGTGCAAAGTTTTCTTCCTGGCTGGTGATCGCCTGCACGAGCTTCTTGTTGTCTTTTGCCATTTTGTTTTATCCTCCCAAGGCCGTGCGCCAAACGCTTTACGTTCCGCACGAACCATAATAAAGCCCCGTCTGCCTGCACGGCCGTGTGCCGCACTGCAAAGGCGGGGCTTTTGCCTAAAAGAATCAGTTCTGCGCGTGGCTGTCCACAAAGTTTACCACATCGCCTACGGTGCGCAGGGACTCGATGGCGTCGTCCGGCACCTCGATGCCAAACTCGTCCTCCAGCGTCATCACCATATCTACGATATCCAGACTGTCCGCCTCGAAATCGCTCATGATATCGCTTTCCAGCGTGATCTTTGCCGGGTCAACGTCCAGCTGCTCAGCCAGCAATGCACGGATTTTCTCAAAAGTATCCATTCCTGTGGTCTCCTTTTTGCAGTTGTATTGCATACGCGTACAGCCCGCCGTGCCCCGGAAAAACTTCCGGTATCCGGCACAGCCTTGCCTGCTGTACAAAGCGCTCTCTTTTTTTATATCCCATGCAGTGCGTATTGTCAAGCCCTGTTTTGCAGCAACTGAAGAAAATTGTCTGAAAGCTGCTTTTTCCCTTGACATCTCGTGCCGGTTTTTTTATCATTATAAAGTAATGAGTTTACGGGGACTGACCAGTCTCTTTTATAAGGAGCGATAAGCATGAAGCTTTCATTCACCAAAATGCAGGGCTGCGCCAACGATTATATCTATCTGGACTGCCGCACCTCCGGTGTGCCGGAGAATATCGCAGCGCTTTCAGAGCGCTTGTCCCGGCGGCACTTTTCCATCGGCGCGGACGGCATCATCTGCATCTGCGCACCGGTCACAGCCGGGGCAGACGCCATGATGCGCATCTTCAATGCGGACGGCAGCGAGGGTAAGATGTGCGGCAACGGCATCCGCTGTGTGGCGGAGTGGCTGTACACCCACGGCATGGCAAAGCCGAAGCTTGCCATCGACACTCTCAGCGGCTTAAAGACCGTTACCCGCATGGGCGAAGGGCTGTGGCAGGTAGAGATGGGCACCTACACCGCCATGGCGGCGGCGCTGCCCGCCGTGAACATGGGCGAAGGCCCGCTGGTGGATCTGCCTTTGCAGGTGGAAGAAAACCTGTGGCGGGTGACCTGCATCAGCGTGGGCAACCCCCACTGCGTGACCATTGTGCCGGAGGTGGACAGCCTGAAGCTGGAGCAGATCGGCCCGGGCTTTGAGCACCACGAAAACTTCCCGGAGCGCATCAACACCGAGTTTGTGCAGGTGGTGGATGCCACCCACCTGAAGATGCGCGTGTGGGAGCGCGGCAGCGGCGAGACATGGGCCTGCGGTACCGGCACCTGCGCCACCGTAGCAGCCCTGACCGAGCTGGGCATCTGCCCCGCCGGAGAGGATGTCCATGTGCAGCTGCGCGGCGGCGAGCTGACCATCCGGGTGCTGCCCGGCAAGCAGCTGCTGATGACCGGCGCTGCCGAGACCGTGTGCGAGGGCACGACCGAAGTTTAACAGGTTTTGAACGCTCAACCTCCGATGAGGAACGAAAGGTGGCGGTTTTGCCAAGGCCTCTCCCTTTGGGAGAGGTGGCATTGCGCAGCAATGACGGAGAGGACGAGCATCTATAAGTAAAGCGAAGCGAGGGAAAGTATCATGAAGATGAACAAGCATTACAACGAGCTGAAGGCCAGCTACCTGTTCGTGGACATTGCCCACAAGGTGGCTGCATATCAGGAAGCACACCCGGAAAAGGAGATCATCCGTCTGGGCATCGGCGATGTGACCCAGCCGCTGGCAAAGTGCGTGGTGCAGGCCATGCGCGATGCTGCCGAGGAGATGGGCACCAAGGAGGGCTTCCACGGCTACGGCCCGGAGCAGGGCTACCCCTTCCTCAAGCAGGCTATTCAGGGCTACTACGCCAGCCGCGGTACCCAGCTTGCCGAGGACGAGATCTTTATCTCGGACGGCGCGAAGAGCGACCTTGCAAACCTGCTGGGGCTGTTCGATGTGGATAACACCGTGCTGGTACCGGATCCCGTGTACCCCACCTATGTGGACGATAACGTCACCGATGGCCGCAAGATCATTTACAGCCGCACCGGGCAGGAGAACGGCTTCCTTGGCATGCCGGATGAGAGCGTGAAGGCGGATATCATCTATATCTGCAGCCCCAACAACCCCACCGGCGCTGCCTACACCCGCGCACAGCTGAAGGCATGGGTGGATTATGCCCGCAAGAACGATGCTATCATCCTGTATGATGCCGCCTACGAGTGCTTCATCTCGGAGGGCGAGCTTGCCCGCAGCATCTTCGAGATCGAGGGTGCACGCGAGTGCGCTGTGGAGATCTGCTCCTTCTCCAAGATTGCAGGCTTTACCGGCACCCGCTGCGGCTACACCGTCGTGCCCAAGGAGCTGGAGCGCGAGGGAATGAATATCAACAAGCTCTGGCTGCGCCGCCAGACCACCAAGTTCAACGGCGTGCCCTATGTGGTGCAGCGCGCCGCTGCCGCCGTGTTCACCGAGAGCGGCATGGCTGAGATCCAGTCTAATCTGGACTACTACCGCCGCAACGCAAAGGTCATTGCCGATGCACTGGACGAGTGCGGCGTGTGGTACTGCGGCGGCAAGAACAGTCCCTACATCTGGCTGCGCTGCCCCGGCAACATGAAGAGCTGGGAGTTCTTTGACTGGCTGCTGGAAAACTGCGGCGTTGTGGGCACCCCAGGCGTGGGCTTCGGCGAGTGCGGCGAAGGCTACTTCCGCCTGACCGCCTTCGGCGATGCGGAAAAGACCAAGCTTGCCGCCGAGCGCATCAAGACCGCTATTAAAGCACTGTAAAACCTATAAAAATTGCACCCGCTGTCCGTTTTGGGCGGCGGGTGTATTTTTTTGCGCGCCCTCTTGACAAATCTGTGTCTACTGTATATACTGTACATATACAGACGAAACGAAAGCATCAAAGGAGCAGCCGATGGAACTGTTTATCAACAACAAAAGCGGCGCGCCCATCTATGACCAGATCTACAACCAGATCAAGCAGCAGATCATCAGCGGGGCTTTGCAGCCGGACGAGGCCATGCCCTCCATCCGGGGGCTGGCACGGGATCTGCGCATCAGCGTCATTACCACCAAGCGCGCCTACGATGAACTGGAAAAAGAGGGCTTTCTTTACGCAGTACCGGCAAAGGGCTTTTTTGTAGCCCCTAAAAACACCGAGCTGCTGCGGGAAGAAACCCTGAAAAAGATTGAAGCGCATCTTACCGAGGCTGTCCGCCTGTCCGCATCCTGCGGGCTGAGCAGGGAAGAACTGGGGGAGATGCTGGAACTGCTGTGGGAGGACTGAACATGAACGCACTGGAACTACGGGGGCTTACAAAGCACTATAAGGACTTTACCCTTGGGCCGCTGGACTTGACCCTGCCCGGGGGCACCATCTGCGGCCTGATCGGCGAAAACGGGGCGGGCAAAAGCACCACCATCCGGCTGATTCTGGACATGGTGCAGCGGGACGGCGGCACCGTGACCATCCTTGGCAGGGACAGCCGCGCCGCTTCTGTCCGTGCCAAGGAGGAAATCGGTGTGGTGCTGGGCAGCGAGGGCATCCCCCTGTGCCTGAACGCGGTGCAGGCGGGCAAGGTGATGGCGGGTATCTACCACAACTGGGACGCTGCCGCTTATACAGAGCTGTGCCAAAAGTTCGGCCTGCCGCACAAAAAGCAGTACAAGGACTACTCCACCGGCATGAAGATGAAGCTGTGCATCGCCGTGGCACTGGCGCACCACCCGAAGTTGCTATTGTTGGACGAAGCCACCAACGGGCTGGACCCGGTGGTGCGGGACGAGGTGATCGACCTGCTGTTGGATTTTGCCCGGGACGAAAACCACTCCATCCTCATCTCTTCCCATATCGTCAGCGACTTGGAAAAGCTCTGCGATACCATCGCCTTTCTGCACAAGGGCAGACTGCTGCTCTGTGAGGAAAAGGACGCCCTGCGGGAGGAATACGCCCTGTGGCACGGCACGGCGGCGCAGCTGGCGGCGTTGGACGTGACCGTGTACGGCAAGCGGGTAACCCCTTACGGTGCCGAGGCACTTGTGCGCCGGGATGCAATGCCCGCCGGAGCAGAGCTTGCCCCGGTAAGCATTGAGGAACTGTTTGTACTGATGGTGAAAGGGGAGAACGTGCAATGAAAGGTCTGCTATTAAAGGATGCCTATCAGATGTGGAGCTACACCAGATGGATCATTCTGGTGTCGGTGGCTATGATGCTGATGGGAACGTTTTTCATGAAGGAAGGCTCTAATTTCTTTATGCTGTACGGCGGGCTTTTGCTGGGCATCCTGCCCATGACCTTGCTGGCGTACGACCAGAACGGCCGGTTCAGCGCTTACAGCGCCGCCCTGCCGGTGACAAAAGGACAGATCGTGGGCGGCAAATACCTCATCGGACTGTGTGGTATGGTGCTGGCGGAGCTGCTGAGCATGGCAGCGCTGGCGGCAGCACAGCTGCTCTGGGGCACGGTGACGGTTCAGCTCACCGTGGCGACCCTGCTTCAGGTGGCTATGCTGACCCTGCTGGGCAACATTATTTTGCTGCCGCTGGCCTACCGCTTGGGCTACCAGAAAGCCCGGTATGCGTACTACCTGTGCATCGGTCTGCTTGCAAGCTTTATGGGATATTTCGTTTCTTCGGGGGACAGCGCTTTGGAAAGCATCCTGCCTGCGCAGGGCTCGCTGCTGGTGCTGGTGGTCGTGCTGGCGGCAGCGCTGGCGCTGTATGCTCTTTCGTGGCGGCTGTCCGTTGCATGGTACGGAAAGGCAGAGCAGTAAAATGAAGAAAAGTCAAATCGCGGGCATCCTGTTCGGCGTTGCCATGGGCGTTTTGTTCAGTGTGTCGCTGGGAACAGTCGGTTTTGCGCTGGGCGCCGGTTTTGTCGGTCTGGGCATGGTGATGTTTGAAGGGCTGGATGACCCACAGGATAAAAAGTAATATAAAAAGCAAGTGCACCACCTTTTCAAAAGCCAACGCTTTTGATGAAGATGTGGTGCACTTGCTTTTTGTTTTTTATTCTGCGCTGTAAGCGCTGCCCATGATCCACGGGTTACTTGCGGAATATTTTGCGTGGTTGCGCAGGTAGGTGACCCATGCGCCGTAGCCGTTGCCGGCCGAGAGGTGTACGCCGTCCGGTGCGGCGATCATCTCTTTCAGGTTGCCCTCGCCGTCAGCCAGCGCCTCCCACAGATCCAGATAGACGCAGCCCTTGCTGGCGGCCAGCTGTGCCAGCTGCTCGTTCACGCCGCGCAGCACGTCCGATGCAAGACCTGGCTTCTTTTCCGCTGCCGCAGGCCGTACCGGCGGGATGGACTGTACATAAATAATGCAGTCGTCCCCCAGCGTCTGGCGCAGCTCGTCCAGCATCTGGCCGTAGTAGGCCAGAAAACGGTCAGATGCGCCCAAGGTGGTCAGGGTGTTGGTGCCCAACAGGATATACAGCTTTTTGGGCTGCGCCGCTGCCAGCACATCCAGCGCCACTTCCTGCCCACGGGTGGGGCTCTTGACGGCGGCGCGGTTGACGATGGCGTCCGGCCCTACACCCGTATAGCCGCAGATGAGCGCGCCGCTCAGATTGATCTGATAGTCCGAAAAGCCCACCGTCAGGCTGTCGCCCAGAAAGGCGGCGTCCGAAAAATAGCTCAGGTCTACCTGACCGCAGGTCGGCTGCCGGATGACACTGGCGTCATAAGCCTTAATGGTATAGGCCCCGTCGGTCTGCCGGGCAGGGCCGAAGCTTTCCAGCTGCACCGCCTGTGCCGTGCCGCTGCTATCGGCTGCACCCTCGCTGCCGCTGCCGGAAGCCGCCTCGCCCTGCATGGGCAGCGGTGCCAGAATATTCTGTGCAATGCCGCCTGCGCCGGTCTGGGGGGTGCTGTCCTCTTCAACGGTTCCTTTTTCCAAGATGGCGGTTACCGCATAGGCGACCAGCAAAATGGCCACAATGACCCCCGCCAGCCGCAGCTTGCCGCCGATGCCCCCGCGCGTGCGCCGCCGGGGTGCCGAATGATACTCGTGTGAAATGCCCATATTCTCTGTCCAGCTTTCTGCATTTATCCCAACAGGCAGGTACTTCTGCCCGGTAATTTTGGAGTGCGCACCCATTTTATCATATTTTTTTTGCCTGTGCAACCAATTGGGTCTTGCATACAACAGGCAAAACGGGTACAATAGGATTGCAGCTTATTTTGCACATTTTACAAAAAGCGAATACACAAGCTGCAAATATTTTTGTGTCAGTTGCGGCAGGCGGCTGTTTTGCCGTCCCGGTCCGTTGGCAGTGCAGGGCCGACAGACCACTTTACCGGACGGTGCGGAAAGCCGTTTGCCCGGCAGCGGACACATTTTATATGATCTGAAGGAGGTTTCCATGGCCAAGAATATCATCATTGGTCAGAGCGGCGGCCCTACCGCCGTGATCAACTCCAGCCTTGCGGGCGTATACAAAGCTGCCCGCAGTCTGGGTGCAGACAAGGTGTACGGCATGAAGTACGGCATTGAGGGTCTGCTCAAGGAAGAGTTGCTGGAGCTCAACGTCCTGCTGGATGACCGCATGAGCATTGAACTGCTCAAGCGCACCCCGTCCAGCTATCTGGGCAGCTGCCGCTTCAAGCTGCCCGACCCGGACACCGATGCCACCCCGTTCGTCAAGCTGTTCACCCTGTTTGACAAGTACGACATCTGCGCCGTGTTCTACATCGGCGGCAACGACTCGATGGACACCATCGCAAAGTTGTCCCGCTACGGGCAGCGGGTGGACAGCAGTGTGCGGTTCATCGGTGTGCCCAAGACTATCGACAACGATCTGTGCCTCACCGACCATACCCCCGGCTACGGCTCTGCCGCAAAGTACATTGCCACCATCTTGAAGGAAGTCATCCGCGACTCCTCGGTGTATAACATCCGCAGCGTGACGGTGGCCGAGATCATGGGCCGCCACGCAGGCTGGCTGGCTGGTGCGGCCTGTCTGGCAGGCGGCGAGGACTGTGAAGGCCCCGACCTGATTCTGCTTCCGGAAGTGCCCTTTGATCAGGACAAGTTCCTTGCCCGGGTGGATGAGCTGCAGCGGGTAAAGTCCAACGTTATCATCGCAGCAAGCGAGGGCGTAAAGACCGCAGACGGCACCTACCTGTGCGATCTGGTTTCCACCGCCGGTCAGCTGGACGCCTTTGGTCACAAGGCCATCCTCAGCGGCACCAGCCGCTATCTTTCCGAGCTCATCCACGACAAGCTGCAGTGCAAGAGCCGCGCCATCGAGTTTTCCACCCTGCAGCGCTGCGCCAGCCATCTGGCCAGCCGCACGGATGTGAACGAGGCTTACGCCGTTGGCGGTGCCGCTGCCGCTGCTGCCTTTGCGGGCGAGAGCGGCCGCATGATCGCCCTCAAGCGCGTTTCCAACTACCCGTACCAGTGCATCACCGAGTCTGTGGATGTGCAGCAGGTGGCAAATCTGGAAAAGAAAGTCCCGCTGGAATGGATCACTCCGGACGGGATGCAGGTGACCGAAGCCTTTGAGGAGTACGCCCGTCCGCTGATCCTGGACGAGGTTACTCCTGTGTATGTGAACGGTACCCCCCGCCACATCCGTCTGTGATCTCCCTTTCCCTTCCGCGTCTGTTTTCGTGCAACTGCACGTTTTTATAGCCGAAACAGAAAAAACAAAAAAGGAGAAATCATCATGGGAAAAAACGCAATCGTCGGTCAGTCCGGCGGCCCCACCTCTGTCATCAATGCCAGTCTGGCGGGTGTCTTTGAAAGCTGCAAGAACCGCGGCGCAGACATCGTGTACGGTATGTGCAACGGTGTTGTCGGTCTGCTGGAGGAGCGGGTGGTGGATCTTTCCACCCTGCTGACCGATGACCTGGACATCGAGCTGCTCAAGCGCACCCCGTCCAGCTTTCTGGGCAGCTGCCGCTACAAGCTGCCCGACTGGCGGGATGACGAGTCGGTGTACAAAAAGCTGTTCGCCATTCTGGAAAAGCTGAACATCGGCTACTTCTTCTATATCGGCGGCAACGACTCCATGGACACCATCGGCAAGCTGGCTGACTACGGCCAGCGCGTTGGCAGTGACATTCGCTTTATGGGTGTGCCCAAGACCATCGACAACGACCTGATGGTTACCGACCACACCCCCGGCTACGGCTCTGCCGCCAAGTACATTGGCGTTGTGATGAAGGAGATCATCCGCGATGCCACCGTGTACGGTACCAAGTACGTTACCGTGGTGGAGATCATGGGCCGCAATGCCGGCTGGCTGACCGCTGCCGCCGCACTGGCCAAGAGTGACGATTGCGAGGGTGTGGACATGATCTGCCTGCCCGAGGTTCCTTTCAACGTGGAGCGCTTTGTGGAAAAGGTGCGTGTGATGCAGGAAAAGAAGCCCAGCATCGTCATTGCTGTTTCCGAGGGCGTAAAGCTGGAGGATGGCCGCTATGTCTGTGAGCTGGCGGATGACGTGCACGCAGTAGACGCTTTCGGTCACAAGGCGCTGACCGGTACCGCACGGTATCTGGCCAACGTGGTGGCCCGCAATCTGGACACCAAGACCCGCTGCATCGAGCTTTCCACCCTGCAGCGCTGCGCCGGTCACCTGACCAGCCGCACCGACATCACCGAGGCCTATCAGGTGGGCGGTGCCGCCGCCAAGGCAGCTTTTGAGGGCGTCACCGGTCAGATGGTGGCTCTGAAGCGCATCTCCAACAACCCCTACCAGTGCACCACCGAGCTGCATCCCATCAGCGAGGTCGCCAACCTGGAAAAGAAGGTTCCCCTGAGCTGGATGAACAACAACCACACCCAGATGACCGAGGACTTCTTGGACTACGCCCGTCCGTTGATTCAGGCCGAGTTGACCCCGCTGTACATCGCCGGTCTGCCGCACCACATCTACATGAAGAACCAGAAGTGATTTTCTCCTGATTTTTTGTCAGGCTGAAAAGCCCTCCCGCCCGGATGCTGTAAAGCACACCCGGACGGGAGGGCTTTTGTGATTGTTGTATATATTTTTGCCCTCAGCCCAAATTATGGGTTGACAAACCGCGTTTTCAGTGGTAACATATACAGGCAGTCCACGCGACTGTAAAAATGAATATGGGCGTGTTCCCGAGTGGCCAATGGGGACAGACTGTAAATCTGCTGCTTTCAGCTTCGGTGGTTCGAATCCACCCGCGCCCACCAAGAACTCCGGTATCCAATGGGTACCGGAGTTTCTGTTTTATCTGTCTTGCAAAAGGGACTGCAAGGGTGGATTCGAACAGCAGCGGAGCCGACCGCCGCCTGCGGCGGAAACAGGGAGGCGAGGCTGGGGCAGCGCTCCGCTTTTTCAAAGCCCTGCCAAGGGGCTGCGGAAAAAGCGGCAAGCGCAACTCGTAAGACCTGCCGAATAGTCCGGCGGGTAAAAAAGCCCCTGTGCAACAGCGACGACCGCTGCCAGCGGCAGAAACAGGGAGGAGCTGTTGGGGCTGCGGCCAGCAGGATGCGCGTGCCG